>CAZYYO010000033.1:0-28382 GCA_964650965.1 uncultured Lachnospiraceae bacterium
ACTTCATGGGATTTGAGATGAGCTTGTTCTGCATCATATATGTTTTTTAGCAGTGAACATTTGCTGATGGTTTCGCATCCATTACAGACATAAGGAACTCTGAATCTGGCGGTACAAATCTCCTCGATATAATCGTCACAATTCGAATTACATGAAGGACAGAGTTTGCAATACTGAGCTGACTTACGTGTGCAGTCATTTCCGCAGATTTCTTTTTTCCTGCAGTTAAAACGGTTTTTGCAGGAATTAAAAGGAAATCCAGGATAGCCGGTTGCTACTTCGGAACTGTATTTACGAACTTCGCGTGATATGGTTGTTGGATTCTTTTCCAACCTGCGGCTGATTTCCTTGAACGAGAGACTTTCTTTTAGAAACTTTTGTAGATCCAGTCTTTCTTCGTAAGTAAAAAATTTAGACATGGCGTCCTCCTTATCCGCCGCCAACTTCAGATAAGGATAACATGACACATGAAAAAAAGACCATTACCCAAAACAAAGGTAACAGTCTTTGTAAGCCAGGATGCAACCTCCTGGTATATGTATCATTTTAAATAGAATCAAAACTCAGTTGAAGTCAGAGGGGTTGCATCTCGATTTACAATTGAGGAATTGTGGATAAATACCAGATACCCCACAGATACATTGAATTTGAAATTACAGAAAGTGCTTTTGTATTAGAAGAGGATTTACTGATTTCCTTTAGCAAGAATATGAGAGAGAAGGGCTTCCATATCCTAATCGACGACTTTGGCTCAGGTTATTCTTCACTAAATTCCTTGAAGGATATTTCATTGGATGTGTTAAAAATTGATATTAAATTCTTGCCGGTATCTAAGGATGAAAAGGCAGAGATCGTCCTTTCAGCAGTTATTAATATGGGCAAGGATTTAGGCCTGGATGTTATCGCAGAGGGGGTAGAGACCCAGGAACAGTTAGAACTGTTAAGAGACCTGGGATGTAAATGTGTACAGGGCTATTATTTCTATCGCCCAATGCCATATCCGGATTTCCAGATGGCACTGGACCAATCTTAATCCTTGGTAGGAAATGATGAAATAGCATGCCATTCCTTTGTGGTCTCATCACGAATGACTGTGCTGCGGTTTTTCTTTAAAAATTCGGTTAGGGCATAACAGTCTACCCAGATTTCATTGTCACTTTCCTTCTGGGATTCGTGGAAGATGAGTTCTAGTCCAAAATGTAAATGTACCTTTTGAATATTATTGGTGTTTTCTTTGGTACTGTAACCGGTATGTCCCATATATCCTATGACCTGACCGGCTTCCACCTGACAGCCTTCCGATAAATCTTCTGCGTATGGCCAATTTTGCCGCAGATGTGCATAGTAGTAATATCGTTTTTGATCCTTGCTGCGAATGCCAATGCGCCATCCACCATATTGATTCCAACCCAGAGCTTCCACAGTCCCGCCTTCTACAGCAATAATAGGGGTTCCAATCAGTCCCATCATATCGTGACCAAGATGTGGTCGGCGGTATCCGTAAGACCTAGAGGAACCGAAATCATCATAAGAAGAGTAGTCAAATCCCTTTGCAATGGGAGAAAATACAGTTAATCCATACTCCTCCTTGATGGCTCCATCTGCCTGTTGTTTCTTTTGGACTCCCAGCATGTTGCCAAGAACGGCGGAATATACCTTTTCGTAATAGGAATAATATTTCAGACCCTTTACCAGAGATTCTTTTGTTTCTCCCTGCTGGAGTCTGGTGGCGGCCTTATCAATATAGGAAAGAGATTTCTTGGGAAATTCACCCCCTGTATGAGCAGCAGCATAGGCTAATAATGTAATCCAGTCCAATGGCTGCTTCTGACCATGAGAGTTGACATCGTATTCATAAGCCAGGCAAAGGGCATTATAGCTTACATTAAACTCTGCATATTTAATATAGTCCTTGTCCTGGATGCCCTTTGCGTAATTCTGAAACAGCGGAATGCTCCAGGTGGACAAAACGTCTGGGGAGGTCCTGGATGATATTACCAGTAACAGAAGCATTACTTCGAGAACAATGCCGATTTTAAATAATAACAGGCTGTGCTGTCTTTTTGTTTTATACGTCATGGAACATTTACTTTCAGACATATTCTCTTATAAATATTCAGCAAAGTATCCTGATATTCCTTATCAGGGTATTTTTTATTGGAACATCATATACAGTCCCCGGGAAATGTAAATTTACAGGAAAGAAAATTGGTGATACAATATGGAAGTCATTTTTCAATGATGCTGGAAATAAATCTCATAATAGAACAAATATGGTGAAAATATGGAAAATAAGAAACTGAAAAGAATCCGATATGCCTTTCGCATTGCATTTATTATATTGCTGGGTTTGCTGGTGGTGTATGCCATTTTTAAATTTATACCTGATATTCTGCCACTGCTAAAGGATGGAAATGAACAGGAGATGGAGGAGTATATTCATACGGCTGGAAATCGTGGCATTTTCGTCATTGTGGCATTACAGGTGCTTCAGACCATTACCATTGTCTTTCCTGGAATTCCCATTTATATGTGTGCCGGCTTGGTATATGGCAAGATTAAGGGGACAATCATTTGCTATCTTACCTATGTGATATCCAATATGGTAATCTTTATTGTGAGCCGCAGAATGGGAGAGGCCGCAGATGAATTATTTCCCAATAAGAAGCAGGCAGGCGTGGCAGAGTTGTTAAACAAAACAAAGCATCCCGCCATTCTTGTTACGGTGCTCTGTGTGGTTCCGGTGATTCCCAATGGAATTATCCCTCATATCGCAGCCAAGTCTCCATTAAGTAAAAAGCAGTTTCTTCAGGCGGTTGCAGGTGGCTGTATCCCAGGAATCTTTCTGTTTGTATGCTGCGGAGAGCTGATTATGAACGGATATTTTGGCGTGATTATTGCCATGTGTGTTGTCGCATTTCTTGCCATGCTGGTATTTATGGCTTTTAAGAATAAGATTATGGCATGGCTGAATCACAAGTTTGCAGACATAGAAGAGAAGCATAAGGAAATGTAATACATAAATCCAACACATGTGTGATTTTGGTGGTTGAAAATAAGTCTTCGGGGATATATCCTAAGGATAAGGATATTCCTGAAGGCTTTTTTGTGCATCCAATGCATGCTTTGGGAAATCACTCTATGATTGAGATTTGGGAGGACAGCAATGGACAACAACAAAATATCTCGTTCCAACTACATTGGAACAACCGCATTATCTACTACAGCAGGAATTGCAGGCTCTATGATGACGGTATTCTTCATGCTTTATCTTACAGATTATGCTGGCATTGGAACCTATGGAGCCATTCTGGGAAGTGGAGTTCTGATTGCTGTTAGAGTGATAGGACTATTCACAGACCCTGCCATAGGCATTGCAATTGATCGGCATACCCCGGGAAAATATGGGAAATATAAACCTTTTTTTGCAGTTAGTATCCTGCTGATTACCGTAGGCATCAGCTTTCTGTATTTTATTCCTGCAGGGATAGCCAATTCCAAAATTTGGGTAACCATATATGTCTTTATCTTCTATATGATCTATGATGTGGGATTATCCTGTCAGCCGGCAGAGCTGCTGTATCGTTCTATTTCTTTGGACAGCAGTAAGCGTGCCACCTTGCTGGTAGGTCCTAGATTTTTAAATATCGTTTTGGGAGTAATCACTGGAATGCTGCTTACTATGATTAGCAAGCTAGATACATATATTGGAAATATGCATACAAGCTTTGGTATCGTGATTGTTTGCTTTATGGTTTTGGGAAGTATTATTTCTTACCAGGGCTGGTTCTTAGTGAAGGAACAGCATGAATTTGTAAATAAAAGCCGAAGTAAAATAAACATAAAGGATATGTTCCTTCTTTTTCGGGATAATGACGCTTACCGTATTAAGATTATATCCGGAATCTTCAGCGGATTTGTCTGGACCTTAATGTTTTCCGTAACCAATTATTATTGTAAATGGGCCTACTGTGCAGACCTTACTACCGGTGAAGTGGACTCGGGAAGATATGGCATTGTGATTCTCATATCATCCCTGCTTTCTATTGTCCCATTATTAGTAGGAATCGGGATTGCGGCTCCCTTAATGAAGAAAATTGGTTCGGCAGACAAATTTAGCCGAATTTTACTCCTGATACAGGCGGCACCCCTGGCTGTTATCACTGTTCTTCAATGGATGGGAATTTTGGTAAAGCTTCCTATCGTGTTTTTCCTGGCAATGGGGGTAGCTGCATTTGCGGTAGGCAGCAGTTCTATTCCAGCCAGCACCATTAATATGGAATGCATGGATTATGATGTATACAAGAATGGCAGAGAGCGGGCAGCTCTGGCAAATGCTACCTCAGGTATTATTGGAAAACTGCAGACTGCCATCTCTACGGCAACGCTTGGCATCGTACTGACAGCCATTGGTTATTCCGTGGATTCTAAGACCGACACCTTCCTTGGAGATTTGGCCTCCATTCCTACTATGTTAAATGACTTTGTAATCATTATGGCCGTTATTCCCTGCGTTTTCAGCGTGATTGCATACTTTCTGCTGCGTAAGTATCCGATTAATGCTCAAATCCGTGAGGCAATGTCTCAGGCAGAATAGAAACTGGAAAAAGGAGGTTGCATTGGAAGGCACTTATATGAAATAATAAGTGAAAACAAAGGAAAAGGAAGTTATTAAAATGTTTCAAATTCTATTAGCGATTATCTATCTTGCATTTATTAGTCTGGGGCTGCCAGACGGATTATTAGGAGCAGCCTGGCCAAGTATGTATCAGCAGCTGGGAGTACCTGTTTCCTATGCAGGAGTGATTTCTGTGATTATTGCCCTGGGAACCATTGTATCCAGCCTACAAAGCGACCGATTAACCAGAGCACTTGGTACCGGGAAGGTTACCTTAATTAGCGTAGCACTAACAGCCATTGCATTATTTGGATTTTCTACCAGCCACTCCTTTCTTATGCTGTGTATCTGGGCCATTCCCTATGGTCTGGGAGCCGGAAGTGTAGATGCTTCTCTCAACAATTATGTGGCTCTTCATTATGAAAGCCGTCATATGAGCTGGCTGCATTGCATGTGGGGAATTGGCGCTTCTGTGGGACCATACCTTATGGGCCTTGCCCTGGTAGGAGGGCATGGATGGACCGCAGGATATCGATATGTAGGATTGATTCAAATTGGATTAACACTCATATTGCTTCTAAGTCTTCCCTTATGGAAGGGAAGAAATGAAGCCCCAGGAATGGACAGCGATGAACCGACCCTAAGTCAGCCCCTTTCTTTAAAAGAAATTATTGCAATTCCTGGAGCCAAGTCCGTTATGATATGCTTTTTCTGCTACTGTGCCTTAGAGACCACCGCAGGATTATGGGCCAGCAGCTATATGGTACTGGCAAAAGGAATTGCTGCGGAAACGGCAGCACAATTTGCCAGCTTATTCTATATTGGTATTACGGTAGGAAGAGCTGCCAATGGATTCTTAACCATGAGGTTCTCGGACACAACTATGATACGCTTTGGACAGCTGGTGATGCTGGGAGGAATTATTCTCACCTTTCTTCCTTGGCAGCCAACCACATTGGTGGGACTAATCGTTATCGGGTTAGGCTGTGCACCGGTGTATCCCTGCATTATTCATTCCACACCGGCACACTTTGGAGCGGAACGTTCCCAGGCAATTATCGGCGTACAGATGGCCAGTGCATATACAGGCTCCTGCCTGATGCCCCCGGTGTTTGGACTGATAGCCAATCATTTAAATCCGGCACTTTTCCCGGTATTTCTTCTGGTGATATTACTTCTGATGCTGGTGATGCATGAGAAGCTGGTGAAGGTGGTTTCATCGTAAGACGACTTTCTTAGATAAGCAAAACAGATGCGGTAAGCGTTTCATACAAGCAATATGTCAGCCTCTTAGAATACAGTTCTAAGGGGCTGTTATCGTGTGTGGAGAAGAAATTATGCAGCTAAGAAAAAAGGTATTGACATCTATGTACATACTGTATATACTGCATATATACAGATGAAACATTAGGAACAGCAAAAGGAGATGAGGATTTGAATATATTCATAGACAATAAAAGCGGACTTCCCATCTATGATCAGATTTACACCCAGATTAAGAACCTGATTATATCTGGTGCCTTAAGAGAGGATGATCCTCTGCCATCCATTCGCAATCTGGCGAAGGATTTAAGAATCAGTGTAATTACCACCAAGCGGGCTTACGACGAGCTGGAGAAGGAAGGGTTTATCTATACCGTACCATCCAAGGGCTGCTTTGTGGCAGGCAGGAATGTGGAATTATTAAAGGAAGAGAATCTAAAGAAGATAGAAGGATACCTGCAGGAAGCCATAGCACTGGCAGCTACTTGTGGCTTGAAGGAACAGGATTTGGTAGATCTGATACATATTTGGATGACACAGTAATAGTGAGTTTAGAGAAATGGAGGAATAGAGTATGAATGCAATTGAATTACAGGATTTGACCAAGGAATATAAGAATTTTACTTTGGATCATTTGAATCTTACACTTCCCAGTGGTTGTATTATGGGCCTGATTGGAGAAAATGGAGCAGGGAAAAGCACTACCATTAAGCTAATACTTCATATGATTCATAAGAATCAGGGAAAAATATCCGTGATGGGACAGGACGAGGAGCATCTACATAAGGAAGACATCGGCGTGGTGATGGATGAAGTGGGATTCCCAGAGTGTTTAACTGCAGAACAGGTCAATAAGATTATGGGAGATATTTATAAGAATTGGCAGCCTCAGGTATATGAGGACTTTCTAAATAAATTATCCATTCCCAGAAATAAGACCTTTAAGGAGTTTTCCAGAGGAATGAAAATGAAGCTGGGTATTGCAGTGGCACTGTCTCATCAAGCCAAGCTATTAATTTTAGACGAGGCAACCAGTGGCCTGGACCCAGTGGTCAGAGATGAGGTCCTGGATGTTTTCTCTGAATTTACCAGAGATGAGAGCCATGCAATTTTGCTATCCTCCCATATTGTAAGTGATTTGGAGAAAATCTGTGATTACATCGCCTTTCTTCATAAAGGCAAGCTGCTGCTGTGCGAGGAGAAGGATGTGTTGTGTGAAACCTATGGGGTCATTCATGGCAGTAAGGAAGATTTTCAAACAATTTCCAAAGAGGCGATTTTAGGAAGGCGGGACACCCATTATGGCTCTGAGGCAATTGTGAGACGGGACGCCATTCCAGTTACAATGAATGTAAGCCCGGTAAGTATCGAAGACTTATTTATCTTTATGGTGAAGGAGGAGAGATAGATGAAGGGATTAGTAAGAAAAGATTTGTATATGGTTTGGAAATATTGCAGAGCATTGTTATTTATTATGCTGGTCTTTGCTGTTTGCTCTGTGGGCACAGACAGTCAATTTGCCATGTTTTACCCAGCGGTATTGGCTGGAATCCTTCCGGTTAATATTGTATCTTATGATGAACACAGTCGTTGGAATATCTATAGTGATGTGCTTCCGGTATCCAGAGCACAGCAGGTTGCCAGTAAATATATTATTTCTCTCATGGGAATTATCGGTGTTGATACCATTATTACCATTGCACAGGTAATCAAAATGATGCAAAATAAAACCTTTGACAGTACCAGTTTTATATCTCTTATTGCAGTGTTACTTTTCACATCGGTGATTGGACCTGGGGTATTGCTTCCTTTAATTTTTAAATTTGGTTCCGAGAAGGGGCGTATTGGATATTATCTGGTTATTGGATTTGTTTGTGCATGTGCGGCAATTTTTATGATGAATGATATTGCTGTGGAGCTTCCAAGATTTACCACAGGAATTGTATTTGTAGTTGCAGCAGCATTATATGGTCTATCCTGGCTTCTTTCCACAAAATTATATGAAGGCAGAGAATTATAAGAAAAGATGAGAAAAAGCCCCATGACAGGTAGCAAAGAAGCTGCTTGCATGGGACTTTTCTCGTAAATAAATTATTGATAAATTCCGTTAATGGTACATTTAAAGGTGGCTTCCTTTCCTGCTAAATCAGGATTACTGCTGTATTCATCGGGGAAGGTTACAACTACGTCAACCTGGTCTCCTACATTGTGACCTATCAACTGTTCCTCAAAGTCATCAATATAGGTACCGGAACCAATGGTAAGGCTGGTTCCAGCTCCCTGGGTGTCGCCTCCTTCGAAGGCTACATCATCTACATATCCTACATAGTCCAGATTAATGGTATCTCCATCAGCAACAGTAAGGGAGGTATCTGTATTTAATGTGGTTCCAGCAGAACTAGAATCAGAAGTGCTGGTGTCTGTAGAGTTTGTATCACTAGAGGTGGTGTCACTGGAAGTAGAAGCGTCCGAAGCATTCTTATTCTGATACCAGAAGGCAAATCCTACAATAGCTGCTACTAGAACAATCCCTGCAACTACACAGCCAATGGTAATTTTCTTTTTCTTGGCTTTCTCAGCAGAAGGATCCTCTTTCAGGCAACGACGAAGAAATTGTAATGTATTCTTATCAGCAAGCTTTTGCTGATTTCCTCTTTTATTCGTGGGGTAATTGTTCTCCTCAATATGCTTTTCCAATAAATCCATTACTGTCTGGCCGTCCTCATTAGCAGTTGTAATAGAGTAGTCAGAATCCATTAAATCCTTCAAGCGGGCCTGACCGTTATCACATAAGGCAGCAGCATATAGAATATCTACAACCGTATTTGCATCTAAGGAAGATGTCTTTACAGGATGAAGCAGTGAAAATGTAGTATTAGAAGAGGCCGCCAGTGCAACATACATTTCCGGTGTGGTATTCTTTTTCATAATAGCGGTAGGAATCTTCACATTTCCAACAGCCAGAGACAGGGAAAACAGCGCATCAGCTGTCTGGGTGTCATTTAGGTTGAACTTCTTATAATGCTTGGTGAGAACCTGATTAATAAAGTCACGATTTCTGCCATTTTCCAGGTCCACCTGGAACATATCCTGGTTGAAATATTCCATCTGAGAAGCCAGGCAATCCATAATTCGTAAATCCCGTAATGCCACCAGCTGACCATATACCTCTTGGGTGTTATCTAAAGAAGTAATATCAACTGCTTTGGATTTCAGGATACGAAGAACCTCATCCCGATTAAATTTACTAATTGCCTGCGCAAGATCTTCGTAAGTTTCCGGTGCTTTTTCAGCGTTACTCTTTGCCATTTTTCCTATACTCCTTTTGTATTCATTATCAATATGAAGTCTATTATAGAAATTACATGTGACGAAATCGTGAAGTTTTGCGATAAATTATATACAACTTCTCTGTCTTTTTCTTAATAGAAGTTGTAAAATGAAATATATCTACGTTAGAAATGCATTAGGAGATAAAGATGAAGAATACATTTAAGAAGAGTCTTCGTGGCGAAATGCTTCTTCTTACCGTACTTCCATTGGCTTTATTGGTGGTTTTGGTGATAGGGGTAAGCGTTCGGGCATTTTATTCCTCCATGACAAAGCAGGTGGCATCCGAGATGGAGGATCAGTGTCAATTAGTGGAGACGATTTACGACAGGCTTTATCCTGGGGAATTTGGAATACAGATGAATTCAGATGGTACATATCGTGTATTAAAGGGAACGCAGGATATTACCGATACCCAGGAGCTGTTAGGAGAATTTAAAGAGATTCATGGTATGGAGATTTCCATCTTCTGTAAGGGCGTGAGAGTTCTAACCACTATTTCGGATGAACAGGGAGCACCTTTATCTAGCACCAAGATTTCACCGGTTGTTGAAAATGATATAGAGGCATCTATGCAGGGGCAATTCTATCAGTCTGTGACCATTGGCGCAGAACGCTATTTTGCATATTATAAGCCGATTATTTTATCAGATGGAACCCTATACGGTATGATAGGAATCTGTAGACCCATTCAGGAGGCCAGGGATTATGTCTATCGGGCCGTGCTGCCAATTATATTGGTATATTTCATTATTACCGTGATTATAGGATTTATCAGTGCCTCCTATTCCGGCAAGATTGTAGGTTCCATAGAGGAGCTGCAGCGATTTATGAGGGCGGTATCCAATGCAGATTTTTCAGTAGATATTGGTGAGAAGCTGCTGAAGAAGGAAGATGAGCTGGGAGCATTGGCCCAAATTGGAAGGCGTATGCAGGAGGCTTTGCGCCAGCTGGTGGAATACGATACCTTAACCCAGCTTCATAACAGACGAAGCGGAGATGCTTATCTTTCTCAGGTTCATGAGACGGCACAGGAAGAGCATGGACAATATTGCATTGCCATTGGAGATATTGATTTCTTCAAGAAGGTGAATGACACCTATGGACATGAAGCAGGAGACGAGGTCTTAAAAACGGTAGCAAGAATCTTGAAGAAAAATATGGTAAGCCATGGAATGGCAGTCCGCTGGGGCGGAGAGGAATTCCTGCTGATTTTTGATCATGATGATTTTAAGGCTGCACATCAATTGTTAGAACAGATTCGCCAGGAGTTGGAAGGAGAAATTCTTCTGTATCGTGATAAGACGATTCAGGTTACCATGAGCCTGGGTCTGATTCAAGCATCCGGAAGTGAGGATATCGACAATAACTTAAGAATGGTAGATGACCTGTTATACGAAGCGAAAAGCAGCGGAAGAAACCAGATTTGCTGGAAAGAACAGGAAATAAGGGGAAAGATGAAATGTTTATGATAGCATCCGTTGAATCAAAGTAATATCAATGATATACTCAAAAATGCAGTAAAATTTGGGAGGATATTTCTTTGAAGAACGAAAACAAAGAACGAGTAACTTTCTCAGGAAATCTGGGATATATATTAGCGGTGGCCGGTTCCGCAGTTGGACTGGGCAATATTTGGCGGTTTCCATATTTGGCAGCAAAATATGGTGGTGGAATCTTTATCCTAGTATATTTGATTTTAATGCTGACCTTTGGATATGCACTGATTATCAGTGAAACAGCACTGGGACGAATGACAGCAAAAAGCCCAGTGGGAGCCTTTCACAAATTGACCAATAAAAAGTGGGTTCGTGTGGGCGGATGGATGAATGCCATTATTCCCATGCTTATTGTTCCTTATTATTGTGTCATTGGCGGCTGGGTAACCAAGTATTTGGTAGAATGCGTGACAGGACATGCCAATGAACTGGCACAGGATGGGTATTTTAGTTCCTTTGTAGCAAATTCAGGAAATGTAGAGCTGTGGTTTGTAGTATTTGCAGTTATGGTATTTCTTGTGGTTATTGCAGGGGTAGAAAATGGAGTAGAAAGAGTATCTAAGATTATGATGCCGATTCTGATTCTATTGGCTGTGATTACTGCCATATATTCTGTAACCCGCCCGGGAGCTATGGCAGGAGTGAAATATCTTCTTATTCCAGATTTGGACCATTTCTCTATTATGACAGTGGTAGCAGCTATGGGGCAGATGTTTTATTCCTTATCTATTGCTATGGGAGTGTTGTATACCTATGGCTCATATCTTAAGAAGGATGTGGATATTGAGAAGACAACCACACAGCTGGAAATCTTTGATACAGGAATTGCACTGTTAGCAGGGTTGATGATTATTCCTGCGGTATTTGCTTTTTCCGGTGGAGACACGGATACGCTGCAGGCAGGACCATCCTTAATGTTTATTACTATTCCCAAAGTCTTTGACAGTATGGGCATGGGAAATCTGGTTGGTTCCATCTTTTTCTTAATGGTGCTTGTAGCAGCACTCACCAGTGCCATTTCCTTAATGGAAACCAGTGTATCTACCTTGGCGGATGAGTTGGGCTGGAACCGAAATATAAATTGTATTTTAATGTTTGCAGTTGTACTGATCCTAGGCTCTGCCAGCGCACTAGGGTTTGGCGTATGGGATTTTGTAAGCATTTTTGGCATGAGCATTTTAGACTTTTTTGATTTTATCACCAACTCGGTTATGATGCCAATTGCAGCATTATTCACCTGCTATCTGGTGGTAAAAGTCGTTGGATGTAAAGGAATTGCCAAAGAAGTGAAGTTATCCTCAAGCTTTCGACGAGAGAAGCTCTTCCAGACCATGATTCGATTTGTGGTACCTATTTGCCTGATTATTATATTAATCAGTTCTGTGGCAAATGTGCTGGGATTTATTAAAATGTAGAAAAATATTAAAAAAGAAAGACATTCATATGAAGATTGATAGAACAAAAGTAGAGAATTTTTTTCGGACATATACAGGAACATATGATACAACAGATGAAAAAATACAATTAAAGATTCAGCATACCTATCATGTGGCTGCATTATGTGAAGAAATTGCCAGGAATTTGAAGCTTCCTTCTCAGGATGTGGATTTGGCATGGCTTTGCGGAATGCTTCATGATGTAGGACGATTTGAACAGCTGAAACGCTTTGGCACTTTTATAGACGCAGATTCTATAGACCATGCTGCCTTTGGAGCACAGCTGCTTTTTCCACAGCAGCAGGAACCACTGATTCGCAGCTTTGTTGAGGAGGATAGTGAAGACGAGCTGATACAGCTTGCCATATTAACGCATAGTGCATATCGTCTGCCGGAGAATTTAGACCAGCGTACCAGGATGTTCTGCGATTTATTAAGGGATGCAGATAAGATAGATATTCTTCGGGTCAATATTGATGTGCCCATGGAAACAATATATGATTGCAGCACCCGGGAATTGAAAACCTGCACCCTATCACCACAGGTAATGGAAGCCTTTCAGCAAGAGCATGCCATTCTTCGCAAGCTGAAGAAGACACCGGTGGATCATATTGTGTCACATTTAGCCCTGGTGTTTGAATTGGTATTCCCCATAAGCCTTGCAATTGTGCAAAAGCAGGGATGCCTCCAGCAGCTTATGGAATTTTCCTCAGACAATGAGGATACCCAGGCACAGCTGCTTGTAGTAAGGAAACACATGGAAGCATATATGAAAAAAGCCATGGAGCAATAACAAAAGAGAAAAAAGTTGACCATTCATGAAGTAGGGAGGATATGTCATGTATCAGAGATTACTTGTGTTAACTTATGAAATTGAAAATAACAAAATCCTGGAGTCCGTAAAGAAGGGATTCTTAATGCTCATGCCGGTTTTAATGACAGGAGCCCTGGCACTGGTTTTGGAAAGCTTTCCCATAACTGGAATGCAACAGTGGTATCTTACAGCTTCCGGCAGCTATCTTTATGCCTTATTGGACAGCATTTATAAGGTAACCTATGGGTATCTATCTGTCTATCTGGCAATTAGCATCAGCTATAATTTCTCCAAGCATTTTAACAAGAATAACACGTATCTTCATGTGATTTCCATGATTATGTCTACCATATGTGTGATTGCCTGCCTGGGATTTGGAACCAGTGATTTTAAAACGGATAGCTTTGGACCTACCGGAGTATTTACCTCGATTGTTATTTCTATTTTTTCTACCTGGTCATTCTACATGTTATATCGGAAAATGTTCTGGGAAACCTATCATAAGCAGGAGCGGATTGAGGAGGTGGATTATCATCATTTATCCAGTCTGATGGTTCCATTTATTATCTGTGTGATTGCCTTTTTCCTTTTTAATCGTATGCTGGCAGTTCTGTTTCACGTAACCAGCCTGAATCAATTATTTGCGGATTTCTTCGGTATGGCATTTCGAAACCTGGGAAATTCCATATGGTCAGGTCTGTTGGTAGTATTTACTGAAAGCCTTTTGTGGTTTTTCGGCATTCATGGAGGCAACACCTTAGAACAGGTCCAGCAGAATCTGTTTGTCCCGGCGAATACAGACAGTACTATGATTATTTCTAAGACGTTTATTGATACCTTTAGTCTTATGGGAGGATGTGGTACAGCCATTTGTCTGTTCCTGGCATTGGCATTATTCTCTCGACAAACCAAGAACCGGGATATTATGAAGGCAGCTGCATTTCCATTACTATTCAATGTAAATGAACCCATTGTATTTGGTCTTCCTATTGTGTTTAATCTGAGCCTGCTGATTCCCTTTATTCTGGTTCCAATGGTCTCCCTTCTGATTGCCTATTTGGCCACCAGGCTTGGGATTATTCCGGTTACATGTACTACGGTAGCATGGACAACACCGGTATTCTTAAGCGGCTATGTTGCTACGAAAAGTATCTGGGGTGTTGTAGTCCAACTGGTTATAATCGTAGTTGGAACCTTGATTTATGCACCTTTTATATGCATTATGGAGATGGCACATCTTAAGGGGGAACAGGTCTTTGCAGTGGAAATGGAGCGATTATTTAAGGAGTCCATGGATACAGGAGAAGAGATCCGTTTTCTAAATCAACATAATTCTATTTCTACGGCGGCAGAATCCCTGCTGACTAAAATGAAACGGGATATCAAGGAGGGCAGCATTGAGGTTTATTATCAGCCACAGATGGCTAAGGGAAATGTAGTCTATGGTGCAGAAGCACTTTTACGTTGGGATTATGGTGGCAAGAAGATGTTTCCTCCATTGGTGATTCATTTGGCACAGGAAGGGCAGTTGGAGAATGAACTTACCTTGGCGATTATGAAGCGGGTCTGTGAAGATATTGTTCGAATCAATGAGTCAACCAATCAGATATTGAAAATATCAGTGAATATATCAGCGGTGCAGCTCAATGACACGGATTTTATGGCACATA
The DNA here is from genome assembly GCA_964650965.1 of uncultured Lachnospiraceae bacterium. Lineage (GTDB taxonomy): Bacteria > Bacillota > Clostridia > Lachnospirales > Lachnospiraceae > CAZYYO01. Next base: position 14,631 of record CAZYYO010000033.1, read on the forward strand.
TGATAGCAGTGGCACAGAGGTATGGTATTTGCAGTCAGCTGTGTATGGAAGTAACAGAGGATATGACCTTAGACCATATGGAGCATATTGCTGAAAATGTAGGAATGCTTCATGCCAAGGGAATAGAACTATCTATGGATGATTTCAGCATGGGAAATACATCGCTAAAATATTTACAGCGGAATCTGTTCAGCCATGTGAAGCTGGATGGACAGATTGTGCAAAACATGATGGATAATGAACGAAGCCAGGAGATTATTGCATCCATCATTCAATTGGGAAAGAGTATTAATTTCCAGGTAGTAGCAGAATACGTGGATTCTGTGGAGAAACGGGATCGTCTTTGGGAATTGGGATGTGATTATCTTCAGGGATATTTATATAGTCCAGCGGTTCCCGTGGATGAATTTATCTCATTTATGAACGGCAGTGGTAGGTAGCCAGTTGGAGATAAAGTCCATGTAATCTCTAAGCATATTACTTCGTTTATTATCGTAGATGCATTCTCGGGCAAGAACTACATCATCTGTGATAATATTATCAACATTTAACTGAATCATACTTCGAATGGTAGATTGTGTATTTACAGTCCAGGCATAGATTTGTTTGCCCTGGTTGTGAACCCGGTCTACCATTTCCTTTGTAATGCTGGTGGCTTCAACGCTATAGGCGTCGGCATATTTTAATTGGGTAATATCTCCATAAGCAAAGGACATTACATATGCAGTTGTAATTGCGGTATCAATGCTCTTTACACGTTCTAGAACCTGATATTGCTGGGAGGTAATCACACAGCGGTTTTCAAAATGGTGTTTCTTAATCAGAGCTACAACCTTTTCTTCAAAATCCGCTTCGTGTCCGGTGGGTTTTAACTCAATGTTTAACTGTATATTATTAACCTGGGCATATTTGATAACGTCCTCCAGACGAGGAATGGGTTCTCCAGCATAATCGTTGGAAAACCAAACACCGGCATCTAAATAGGTAAGCTCATCATAAGTGGTATCCCAGATATTTTTATCTACGTTACAGATGCGCTTCAGGTTGGAGTCATGCATAACAATAATTTCCCCATCTTTGGTCTCCTGCACATCTAACTCAATCCAGTCTGCATGTTGGAGCCTGGCACCAACAAAGGCACTCATGGTGTTTTCCGGATAGGAAACAGAGGCTCCTCTATGAGCGGTGACCTCGGTGGTTTTTAAATATTCAATATCTGGATTGGCGTCTGATATTTGAAGCTGGAAGATACAAAGGGCACCGATGATAATTCCAGCAGTGAGAACCATTCGCTTTATAGGCGTATTTAGAAGGAGTCGTCGCTTTGGTTTGATACGCTGGGAGGAGTTGGAAAGGGAGCAGTGTATGACCTTCTCTTGACATTGCTTTTTATGGTAATAAAACAACATACTGATGCAGGCGTAGCTGATTGGTGTTGTCAGGGCAACAAAGCATGCAATCTGAAGAATCAGTGCAAACCATATAATAGAACTGGTAACGGAGTGAATGATAGAATATGCCGCAAATACTTTGGAAAGCAGCATAATCAGTAAAATCAAAAGCATGCCTAAAGCAAGAAAAATAATAAAATAAAGAAACTGAAGCAGTACTAAAAAGAGAAAATCCATCCATTTTCTGCCAGGATTTAGCTGGATACTTTTTCGGCGGGCTTCTCGAAAGGAACAGTTCTCCAGGGTGAAATAATGAAAAGCATAGAGCCAGCGAATGATATAGAATGCTACAATTAACGTAACAAGAATCATGAAAGCAATCAAATACCAGTGGCTGTCAATAAATTTCATGATAAATTCCGGAATATGCATGGTGCTAAGGTAGCTAGAGGCAACGCCAATGTTAAAAAAGGGCACCAGAAAGAAAATCACCAGAATCAGTCCTGCATTTTCAGGAACAAATAGGCGACGCATATTGGGAATGGCTAAGGAAAGGCATTCCTTTAAGGTGATGGTTTTCTCCTGACAGGAGGCATCCAGGATATAGATAATTGCTGTAATATCTAAAACAGAATATAGTGTGGCTAACAGGATGATGAAGAAAATCATACAAATAGATATGGGATGCAGCAGAAATCTCTTCAGGTTTTCAAAACTCAGGTAGTGAAAACCTCTTAGTTTTAAAGATAACTGAATAAATCCGGTAATCAAAGGAGTAAACACAAAAAGAGCCAGTGCTTTATACAAGAGCTCAAATAGAATCAGTGTTTTGATGTTTTTGGTAATCATATGTATCAGTTGACGAACCGTTTTCATGTGTATGCCTCTTCTCGTAATCTATTTTTATTATAGGAGTTTTCCGGGAGGGCTACAAGAATTAAATCAAATCAAAGAAAAATAAAAGAAAAGAACGAATCCCCAGGATAGTGTGATAAAATATCAGGTAGAAAGAAGGTGAAACAGGGACATGTCCAGTGATTTTTCCCTAGGGAAGGTATCGAAAAATATCATAGCACAGGCAGTTCCATTGACCATAGCACAATTGGTTCAGCTCCTGTATAGTGTGGTGGATCGAATTTATATTGGACATCTTCCCAATGTGGGAAGTCTGGCGTTGACGGGAATTGGTTTGACCTTCCCTATAGCTACCTTTATTGCAGCATTTACCAATCTTTTTGGAATGGGTGGTGCTCCTCTTTTTGCTATTGCCAGAGGAGCAGGAGACCAGAAGAAAGCAGCCCAGTTGATGGCTAACACCTTTACCCTGCTTCTAGGTGCATCTTTTGCTATTTTCGCCCTGTGCTATTTTTTCAGGAAGCCAGTGCTCTATCTATTTGGTGCCAGTGATGCCTCGTATGGTTATGCAGATGAATATTTGCGGATTTATCTTTTTGGAACTACCTTTTCTATGGTGGCAACCGGCATGAATGGTTTTATTAATGCCCAGGGATTTCCTCGGCAGGGAATGCTTACCACATTAATTGGGGCAGGATTAAATCTGGTTTTAGACCCGATATTTATCTTTGGCTTTCATCTGGGAGTATCAGGTGCTGCCATTGCAACCATTATTAGCCAGGGAATATCCGCAGTGTGGGTATTGTCTTTTCTGCTGGGCAAAAAGGCACTTCTTAAGATGCCAAGAAGCTATATGAAGCTGCAGCTTCCTTTGGTGAAACGCATTCTGTCGGTGGGACTTGCCGGTTTCATTATGCAGGCAACCAACTGTGTGGTACAGATTGTGTGCAATGCTTCATTAAAGAACTTTGGTGGAGATTTATATGTAGGCATTATGACCATTATTAATTCTGTGCGGGAGATTTTATCCCTTCCCATTAATGGAATTACCAGTGGTTCCCAGCCGGTTTTAGGATTTAATTATGGTGCCAGGAAATATGACAGGGTAAAGGAAGGAATCCGATTTACAGCGATTCTTGGAATTGGCTATACTACGGTGATGTGGTTGATTATCTTTGTAGCCCCTCATTTGTTTTTGTCCCTGTTTACCAGCGACCAGAATATGATAGCTACAGGGATGCTGGCAATGAAGATATACTTCTTTGGATTCTTTTTTATGGCATTTCAATTTGCAGGACAATCTACCTTTACAGCATTAGGAAAGTCCAGGCAGGCGGTGTTCTTTTCTTTGTTTCGAAAGATTATCATTGTAGTGCCATTGACTTTGATACTACCTCACATGGCAGGCTTAGGGGTATTGGGCGTCTTTTTGGCGGAACCAATCTCCAATGCCATCGGAGGACTGGCGTCCTTCTTTACCATGTGGTTTACGGTCTATCGCAGATTGGGAAAAGATGTGATATAATTTGAGCTACGAAGCAAAGGGGGCCCTGGCAATGTACCGAATATTTATTGTAGAAGATGATGAAATAATTGCAAGAACCATGAAGAGTCATTTAGAGAGCTGGGACTATGAAGTCAGCTGTGTCAATGATTTCTCCCAGGTAGTACAGGAGTTTACAGCCTTTGACCCCCAGCTGGTTCTTATGGATGTAAAGCTTCCCTATCATAACGGTTACCATTGGTGCAGTGAGATTCGAAAAAGCTCTAAAGTGCCGGTGATTTTCGTTTCCTCTGCATCGGACAATATGAATATTGTTATGGCGGTAAATATGGGGGGAGATGATTTCATTGCTAAACCCTTTGACCTGGATGTGTTAACAGTGAAGATTCAGGCAATGCTTCGAAGAACCTATGATTTTACCGAGCATATCAGTGTGCTAGAGCATGATGGAGCGGTTCTTAATTTGGGAGAAACCACATTAACATATCAGGATCAGAAGATGGAATTAACCAAGAATGAGTTTCGCATTCTACAGGTATTAATGGAGAATAAGGGAAATGTGGTTTCCAGAGATGATATTATGACCAAGCTGTGGGAGGACGACAGCTATGTTGATGAGAATACATTATCGGTGAATGTAAATCGCCTTCGTAAGAAGCTAGAAGAACTGGGACTTCATGATTATATTCTTACTAAGAAAGGAATCGGGTATCGTGTGGGATGAAATATTGGAAATCCTATCTTAAGAAAACCAGCCGCTGGATTGTGCTTTTTGCAGGACTGCTTCTGCTGATGCTGATTGTATTGTATGTTAACGGAGTTCAGCAGTCAGAGGTACTATATGCAGCAGGTCTTGCAGTGTTTATTATCCTGTCTTTTTTTCTCTTTGACTTTTATCAATATACCAGAAAAAGTAAAGACTTACAGCAGCTGTGCAGCCAACAGCACTTGGCACTTTCGCAGCTTCCTATGGCTATGGATAGTGTGGAGGAGCAGTATCAGCAATTACTTCAGCTATTAGAGCATGTGGATCGCATGCAGTTAAATGAGGCAAATAATCGTAACAAGGATATGACAGAATATTATTCCATGTGGGTGCATCAGATTAAAACCCCTATTGCAGCCATGCGTTTGCTTCTTCAGACAGGAGGAGAGAAGGCAGAGGTGGAGCAGGAGCTTTTTCAAATCGAACAGTATGTGGAAATGGTGCTTCAGTACCTGAGGCTGGAATCCTCATCCACGGATTATGTGTTTGAACGCCAGGCACTGGACCATATTATCCGGGAGACTATTCGCAAATATGCTAAGCAGATGATTCGAAAAAAGCTGACTATGGATTATCAGGGTGTAGATGTGCAGGTGGTAACAGATGAGAAATGGATGAGCTTTGTTTTAGGACAGATTCTGTCCAATGCATTAAAATACACCAGGACAGGTGGCATTCATATTTATATGGAGTCATCCTCCCGTCAGGCATTGGTGATTGAGGATGATGGTATAGGAATTGCACCAGAGGACTTGCCTCGGATTTGTGAACGGGGGTATACTGGCTATAATGGCCGGAAAGACAAAAGTGCTTCTGGTATAGGATTATATTTATGTAAACGAATCTTAGACAAGCTGCAGTATTCCCTGGAGATTTCCTCCCAGGTAGGGGTAGGAACCAAAGTAACGATTGTATTTAAGGAGAAGTAAATGCTTTATCTTATGTTTTTCATCATATGTTTTCTGGCATCCATTGTAGGTGCTATTTGTGGCATTGGTGGCGGTGTTATTATTAAGCCTCTGCTGGATTCTTTTGGTGTGATGAGTGTGGCTTCCATTAGCTTTCTATCAGGGTGTACCGTGCTTTCCATGACAACCTATTCTGTGGTGCGAAGCAAGGTGGAGGGGAAGAGTCAGGTAGATTCCAAAATAGGATTGCCCCTGGCTATAGGAGGAGCTGCTGGTGGATTAATAGGAAAGTGGCTGTTTTCAGCAGTGAAGGATATGAGCACAGACCCGGATCGTGTAGGTGCCATTCAAGCCATTTGTCTGTTGCTTGTTACCCTGGGAACGTTAATTTATACCATATACAAAGATAGAATTCACACATATCACATTACCAATATTTTCATCTGTCTTGTCATTGGCATTGTGCTGGGAATCCTGTCATCCTTTCTGGGAATTGGAGGAGGCCCCATAAATTTAGTGGTTTTATTCTTTTTCTTTTCCATGGATACCAAGACAGCTGCAGAGAATTCTCTGTACATTATTTTCTTCTCCCAGATCACAAGCCTGCTGTCTACCTTAGTGACCAGAACGGTTCCGGAATTTGCTATAGGAATTCTTGTACTGATGGTGTTTGGTGGTATCTTAGGTGGTATGGCAGGTCGCACACTGAATAAGAAAATACAGGAGACTACCGTAGATAAGCTATTTATAGGTCTTATGGTTGTTATGATTTTAATCAATATATATAATATATGGAAATTCATATAAAAAATGCATAAAGCAAAGGAGTCAGATTATGGATGCAAATCAAAAGGTAAGAGAACTAAGAGAATCTACAGGAATGAACCGCAGACAATTCTCAGAGCATATGGGAATTCCGGTTCGTACGCTAGAGGATTGGGAGTATGGCAAACGAACCCCACCAGAGTACGTTCCAAGAATGATGGAATATCAGCTGAAGTATGAAGCATTGACCAAGACATTAGAGGAACAGAAGGAGAATTCATAGCCAGAAGCTACAGGCATTCATAGAGCTTTTCAATGGCCTGAGGAATCACCTTAGGGTCAATGCTGGAATAATTCATAATAAAGATATGCTCTGGAATCACTGCATTGCTTTCGGCAGTATCATGATAGTATGTTGACAAACTGGATATACGAATGCCTTTTTCTCTGGCACGCCTACAGAAGGCCTCGTCGGAATCAGCAGTGCGTATGGTAATAAGAAAATGAAGTCCCCCGTATTCCTCCCCTATGGTGACATAGGAGGAAAGGGGACTTTTTTTAATGCTGTCAATTAAAGTGTCCCGTGTCTGATGATACAGATTACGCATACGATTAATGTGCTTCTCGAAGTAGCCATCATCAATAAAGCGGCTTAAGGTATACTGCTCGAAATTGGATACGGTGCAGGAATAGAAGGACAGGTTATCATAAAACTGCTGTACCAGGTGGGGCGGCAGTACCATATAGCTGATACGCACAGTGGAGGCCAGCGATTTGGTAAAGGTATTCATATAAATGACTTTCTCGCATACATCGATACTTTGCATGGTAGGAATTGGTCTTCCGGCCAGACGAAATTCGCTGTCATATTCATCTTCAATAATATATCGCGTGTCCTTGCCGGAAGCCCAGGCCAGCAATTCATAACGTCTGCTAATGGGCATAACAATCCCGGTAGGGAAATGATGGGCAGGGCTCAGGTGGATAATATCCACATGATGTTCTTCTAATGCAGAAACAGGGAGACCCATAGTATCCATGGGAATGGATACACAGCGAACCTGATTGTGGGAATATACCTGATGGATTTTTTGATAACCGGGATTTTCTGCGGCATAGATTTTGTCATGACCCAATAGCTGAATCAGCAGGCTATAAAGATATTCCGTTCCGGCACCAATGATAATCTGATTGGGCTCCACCTGCATATTGCGAAAATCCTGTAGATGGTGGGCAATCGCTTTTCGAAGCTCTAACAATCCACCACAGGGAGGAGTTGTCATCAGCTCCTGCTGTTTGTCGTTTAATACCTCCCGTACCAGTTTGGACCATATGGAAAAGGGGAAATTCTCCTGCCGCGTCTGATTGCCGGTGAAATCTGCCAGGTAACGAATGGATGGAGCTTTGGTCATAGAGGAAAATCTTTTGGGGTAACCTTAACTTTTACAGGAGTAATCTTTGCCACATAAAAGCCTCTCTTAGGCAGAGAGTAGATATAGCCTTCTGCAGCTAGCTGCGCATAAGCATTTTCTACGGTGATGACACTAATTCCAAGATTTTTGGCAAAGGAGCGCTTGGAAGGAAGCTTACTGTCAGGAGGTAATGTCCCATCTAGAATATCCTGCTTCATACATTGATATAAGTGCATATAGAGACTTTCTGACCCTGTTTTTGTAAGTTGATAGGTTAACATAATGTTGCCCTTTCTGAAAACTGACCTTGTTATTTATAATTAAATTGAATATTTGCATATGTTCAGAATGCGTTATAATACACAATAAAAAGAAAAACAACAAGAAGGAGAAAGAAAATGAGTAAAGGAAACGAAGGTTCAAGAAAAGAATTAAACAGAGAACTGGCACAGATGCTAAAGGGCGGTGTCATTATGGATGTTACTACCCCGGAGCAGGCGAAAATTGCGGAACAGGCAGGAGCATGTGCCGTAATGGCCTTAGAGAGAATTCCTGCTGACATTCGTGCTGCAGGAGGAGTATCTCGAATGAGTGATCCCAAGATGATACAGGGAATACAGGCAGCAGTGTCTATTCCGGTTATGGCCAAGTGCCGTATTGGACATTTTGTAGAGGCACAGCTGTTAGAGGCAATTGAGATTGATTATATTGATGAAAGCGAGGTTCTTTCCCCAGCGGATGATGTATATCATATTGACAAGAATCAATTTGCCGTTCCCTTTGTATGTGGAGCCAAGGATTTAGGAGAAGCCTTGCGACGAATTGAAGAGGGAGCATCCATGATTCGAACCAAGGGAGAACCGGGAACCGGGGATGTGGTTCAGGCGGTTCGCCATATGCGTAAAATGAATCGGGAAATCGCTATTTTAAAATCCCTTCGCCCAGAGGAGCTGTATGATGAAGCAAAACGGCTGCAGGTTCCCTATCATCTGGTGCAGGAGGTATATGAAAGTGGAAGACTCCCTGTGGTAAATTTTGCTGCAGGAGGAGTGGCCACACCGGCAGATGCGGCTCTTATGATGCAGCTGGGGGCAGAAGGCGTTTTTGTTGGTTCGGGAATCTTTAAGTCGGGTAATCCTGCCAAACGTGCAGCAGCTATTGTAAAGGCAGTAACCAATTATCAGGATGCAGCTCTGATTGCTCATTTATCCCAAGACTTGGGAGAAGCCATGGTGGGAATCAATGAGCAGGAGATTGAACTATTGATGGCAGAGCGAGGTAAGTAAGATGAAATCAAATATCACCATGGCTGTACTGGCACTTCAGGGAGCATTTGCAGAACAGGAGCAAATGCTTCGCAAGCTGGGGGTACAGGTCATTGAGCTGCGGCAAAAAACAGACTTAAACCATTCCATTGACGGCTTCATTCTTCCAGGAGGAGAGAGTACTGTTCAGGGAAAATTGTTAAGAGAAGAGGGAATGCTTACAGAGCTTCGCAGGAAAATTCAGGAGGGCACCCCTGTTCTTGCTACCTGTGCCGGTTTGATACTTTTAGCACAGGAGGTGGAAGGACAGCAGGACGCTTATCTGGGAACCCTGCCGGTTACAGTGAAAAGAAATGCATACGGACGTCAGCTGGGCAGCTTCTCCATGGAGGGAGCAGTTCAGGGGATTTCTCAGATTCCCTATCCTATGGAATTTATTCGAGCTCCCTATATTACGAAAGTTCAGGAGGGGGTACAGATTCTGGCAAGAGATACAGCAGGGCATATTGTAGGAGTGCGTCATGAAAATCAGTTTGCCTTTGCCTTTCATCCAGAGCTTACCAGGGATTTTAGAATTCATGAAATGTTTCTAAAGCAATGTGAGAAAATGTAATCCAATCATGTCTGTATGTATTTCTGGTACAGGTCAATGGTAATTTTACTACCTGGATTTTGAATTTAAAGATGCACATTTTATATAGAGTGTGATAATATATTGCTACAAGTTATTATCCGGATGCTATGGAACAGATATCCCCCACCCATACAGGTTCCGGAAATATGCTTCTTAACACAGGAAGAAAGAAGGGGATCAATGTATGGCAACAATTAAGGAAATTGCCAAGCTGGTAGGAGTGTCTATTGGCACGGTTGACCGTGTAATTCATAATCGAGGACGTGTAAATCAGGAAACCAAGGATAAGATACAGGCCGCCATTGATGAGCTGGGATATAAGCCCAATACGGCAGCCCAGGCATTGGCAGTAAGAAAGAAGAAGCTGAAAATTGTATTTATTATTCCAGAGAGAAAGCTGAACCCATTTTTTCAATCTATTCGTATTGCAGCAGAGAATAAGGCCAGGGAGCTGGAGGAATTTGGAGTTCAGGTGATATTTGTTAAGCTTTACTATGTGGAAGGTATCACATTTTGTATTGAAGATGATATTATTTCCATGCTGGAGGAAGCAGATGGTCTGGTTTGCCTGGGAGCTGGATTTGATGGTGTAGATGACTATCTTGCAATCATGAAACGAAGAAGAAAGCCCGTAGTATTCTACAATATGAAGAATCTGGATTATCATTATCTGGCTTATGTGGGCTGTGATTATGTCCAGTCTGGAAGGCTGGCAGCAGGCTTAAGTGCACTGGCAGGAGGCAGCGAGGCCAAAGTATGTGTTTTCTCTCAAGGACTGGATATTGCCGACAGCTATTGTAAACGAATGGAGGGATTCCAGGCAGAGGTAGAAAAGTCATATCCAAAGATGCAGATTGTGGCTCGGCGTGATATCAGCATCAATCCCATAGATAATTTTCTTACCATGCAGCAGGTGCTAGAGGAATTCCCAGATACCAATGTGGTATATGTGGTAAACCCCGCCAATTATCAGATCTGTGAAGCAGTGAATCGTGCAGATACTAAGAAACAAATTAAAGTGATTACCAATGATATTGTAGAAGGTCAGGACAAAATGATAGAACAGGGTATTATTGCTGCTACCGTATGTCAGGAACCGGATAAGCAGGGGGCAGAGTCCTTGGATATTCTATTTCGCTATCTCGCCTTTGGGGAAAAGCCTCAGCAGAAGATGTGCTATACCAACCTGAGTATTCATATTGCTCAAAATATTGGTTAATTTTTTGCTATCAGTGTGTACGATAACGCAATATCGGAATATTAAACAGATTATGTTGATGGAAAATGTGCAAAACACACAAATCGAAAATCAATATCTAAAAAATATTAACATATCATACAAATGGAACTATTCTAAATTTAGTGTTAACGTACACACAATATGAAAGGGGTTACGATATGAGAGCAACAAAGAAGTATCGTCTGGGTATGACAGACGAAGCACAAAAGATTGTTGATGAGCTCACGTTAGAGCAGAAGGTATGGCTCATGAGTGGCAATATCGACATCACCAAGTTATCTCAGGAAGAACTGGTTGAAATGATGGGGGATTTGGCCAGTGATGAGAATCACTACAATGTGACACCCTATGCTGCCGGTGGAATTGAGGAGAAGAAGATTCCTCCAATGCTGTTTGTAGACGGACCAAGAGGTGTTGTCTGTGGCAATTGGAAATCTACCTGCTTCCCGGTGTCCATGGCAAGGGGAGCAACCTTTGATCCGGCTTTGGAAGAGAAGGTAGGTCACTGTATTGGTAAGGAAGTAAGAGCTTATGGGGGTAATCTCTTCGCTGGTGTTTGTATTAACATGCCTTACAATCCAGGCTGGGGACGCAGCCAGGAGACCTACGGTGAAGAGACCTACCAGATTGGTCAGATGGGTTCTGCACTGGTTCGAGGCGTTCAGGATGAGGATATTATGGCTTGTGTGAAGCACTACGCATACAACGACATGGAGAATGCCCGTTTTAAATGTAGTGTAACCTGTGACCAGCGTACCGAGCAGGAAGTATTCCTGCCACATTTTAAGGATTGTATTGATGCAGGTGCTGCAAGTATTATGAGCTCCTACAACCGTTATAACGGCGTACAGTGTGGTCATCACAATTACCTGTTAAATCAGGTGCTGAAGAAGGAATGGGATTTTGATGGATTTGTAATGTCTGATTTCTGCTGGGGTGTTTTAGATACTGTAGAAGCAGCTAACGGCGGACAGGACATGGAAATGATGTGGACCCAGTTCTTTGGTGAGCGGTTAGTGAAGGCAGTTCAGGATGGATTTGTGAAAGAAGAGAAGATTAACGAAGCAGCACTTCGTATTGTTCGTACCATTCTTGCATTTAACAAGGACCACAAGGAATATGATATGTCAGTGGTAGGATGCCCAGAGCATATTGCTGTTGCCAAAGAGGTTGCTGAAAAGGGAATTACACTGATTAAAAATCAGCAGGTTCTTCCTTTAAGCAAAGATAAGGTGAAGAAGCTAGCAGTCATTGGTAAATTAGGAGACACAGCCAACATTGGTGACCACGGCTCTAGTTGGGTTCGTCCACCTTATGTAGTGACTCCTAAGGAAGGCCTTGAGAAAGCAAATGCAGCCAGTGAAGTTGTTTATGACGACGGCAGTGATATTGCAAGAGCTAAGAAATTAGCAGCAGAAAGTGATGCAGTGGTATTCGTTGTTGGATTTAATCATGATGATGAAGGCGAATTCGTATCTGCTGACCAGGCAAGTAACTATACAGGAGCTATGGGTGGAGATCGTAAGGCTACCTTAGGATTACATCCAGATGAAGTAGAATTATTACAGCAGGTTGGACCTGAGAATCAGAATTCTACCGTAGTTCTTATTGGCGGCAATATGATTATGATGACTGAGTGGTATGATTGCGTAAATGCAGTTATTATGGCGTACTATCCAGGTATGGAAGGCGGAACCGCTTTAGCTGAGATTATCTATGGAGACGTGAATCCATCCGGTAAGCTTCCATATGTCGTTCCAGTAAAGGAATCGGATCTTCCTTATGTAGATTGGGAAGCAACAGATCAGTATTATGAATATTATCATGGATATACCAGACTTGAGAAGAATGGTGTTAAGCCGTTAGTTCCTTATGGATATGGATTAAGCTATACTACCTTTGATATTTCAACTCCAACAGCTAAGGTAGAGGGGGATGACCTGGTTGTACAGGCACAGGTAACTAACACAGGTGCTATCGCTGGAGATGAAGTGGTTCAGGTATATGCAGGCTATGAGAATTCTAGGGTTGACCGTCCAATCAAACAGCTTCGTGGATTCCAGAGAGTCAGTCTTGCACCGGGAGAAACCAAGCAGGCAGAAATTCGTATTCCATTAGAGAAACTGAAATATTATGATCCAGTTCACAGAATCTGGGTATTAGAGAATATGGATTATACCATCTATGCTGGCAGCAGTGCAGATAACAAGGATCTGGCAACAACCAAGATTCACTTGGGATAATGAAATTAAGATAAGGCAATAATAATTCTTCTATCAAACATACAAGGGGGTAATAAAATGGAAGAAAGAAAATATTTAAAATGGTACAACAAGGTAGGATATGGCTCGGGAGATTTAGCTGCCAACTGTATTTATGCAATTCTAACCAGCTTTGTAATGATATTCCTTACAGATACGGTTGGATTAAACGCAGGTGTCATCGGTGTTTTAATTATGTTTTCCAAGTTTGCAGATGGTATTACAGATGTATTCTTTGGTAATTTAATTGATAAGACCAAGAGTAAATTAGGAAAAGCAAGACCATGGATGCTTTATTCTGAAATCGGTAATGTAATCATGCTGGTTGCAATCTTTGCAATCCCAACATCTCTTGGTAAGACAGCACAGTATGCATATTTCTTTATTTGCTATACCTTGTTAAACGCTGTATTCTACACAGCAAATAACATCGCTTATGCATCCTTAACCTCATTGATTACCAAGAATGGTAATGAACGTGTACAGATGGGCTCCATTCGATTCATGTTCTCATTGGCAACCAATATCTTTGTATCAGCTACCACCCTGGGATTTGTAAAACAATTAGGTGGAGGCGTAGCTGCATGGAGAACCATCGCAATTGTATATGGTATTGTAGCATTGATTGTTAATACTATTTCTGTATTCTCCGTAAAGGAATTATCACCAGAGGAATTATCCGAAGGCATGGTTCAGGAGAATGGACAGCCTGAGGAAAAAGTTAAATTTGTTGAATCCTTTAAATTATTAA
>CAZYYO010000034.1:0-26424 GCA_964650965.1 uncultured Lachnospiraceae bacterium
ATGTCAGATGGTACCGGTATTGTTCATATTGCCCCGGCCTTTGGTGAGGATGATGCACAGGTAGGACGTAGATATGACCTGCCATTTGTACAGTTTGTAGATGGTAAGGGTGAGATGACCAGTGAGACCCCATTTGCCGGCTTATTTGTTAAGAAGGCAGATCCAGAGGTATTGAAGGATTTAGAGGCAAGAGGTCTTCTCTTTGATGCACCGAAATTTGAGCATGATTATCCTCACTGCTGGAGATGTGACACGCCTCTTATCTATTACGCAAGAGAATCCTGGTTCATTAAGATGACGGAAGTGAAGGATGATTTAATCCGTAACAATAATACGGTAAATTGGATTCCGGAGTCTATTGGAAAGGGACGTTTTGGAGATTGGTTAGAGAATATTCAGGATTGGGGTATTTCCAGAAACCGTTATTGGGGAACTCCCTTAAATATCTGGGAGTGTGAAGGTTGTGGACATCAAGAATCCATTGGAAGCCGTCAGGAGCTGGCTGAGAAATCAAAAAATCCAGAGGCTGCCAAAATCGAGCTTCACAGACCATATATTGATGAAGTGACCATTACCTGTCCGGATTGCGGCAAAACCATGAGAAGAGTACCAGAGGTTATTGACTGCTGGTTTGACAGTGGTGCAATGCCATTTGCACAGCATCATTATCCTTTTGAAAATAAAGACTTATTTGAGCAGCAGTTCCCTGCAAAATTTATCTCAGAGGCAGTAGATCAGACCCGTGGCTGGTTCTATTCCCTGATGGCGGAATCAACACTGCTGTTTAACAAGGCTCCTTATGAAAATGTTATCGTTTTAGGCCATGTACAGGATGAAAATGGACAGAAGATGTCCAAATCTAAGGGCAATGCCGTAGACCCATTTGATGCATTAAATACTTATGGAGCAGATGCCATTCGCTGGTATTTCTATGTCAATAGTGCACCATGGCTTCCGAACCGTTTCCATGGCAAGGCAGTGCAGGAAGGACAGAGAAAATTCATGGGTACTCTGTGGAATACCTATGCATTCTTTGTGCTGTATGCAAATATTGATGAATTCGACGCTACCAAGTATACCTTAGATTATGAGAAATTATCTGTGATGGATAAGTGGTTATTATCCCGCTTATATTCTACCGTTGCAGAAGTGGATGCAAATCTGGGAAGCTATAAGATTCCAGAAGCAGCAAGAGCATTAGATGCATTTGTTGATGAAATGAGTAACTGGTATGTACGCCGCAGCCGTGACCGCTTCTGGGCAAAGGGGATGGAGCAGGATAAGATCAATGCTTACATGACCTTATATACCGCACTGGTTACCATCTGTAAGGCAGCAGCTCCAATGATTCCGTTTATGACCGAGGAAATATATCAGAATCTGGTAGTTTCTATTAATAAGAGTGCACCGGAAAGCATTCATTTGTGTGACTTCCCAGAGGCACCGCATGCCATGATTGACCAGGAATTAGAGAGCAACATGGATGAGCTTTTAAAGATTGTTGTCATGGGTCGTGCCTGCAGAAATACAGCAAATATTAAGAATCGCCAGCCAATTGGTCAGATGTATATTAAGGCTGAGAAGGAACTGCCACAGTTCTTTATTCAGATTATTGAAGATGAGTTAAATGTAAAGAAGGCCGATTTCACCCAGGATGTAAGCTCCTTTACTACCTATACCTTTAAGCCACAGCTTCGTACCGTTGGACCAAAATATGGAAAATTCTTAGGTGGTATCCAGAAGGCATTGTCAGAATTAGATGGCAATCAGGCTATGAAGGAATTAAAGGCAAATGGCCATATTACTCTGCCACAGGTGGATGCATCCATTCAGTTAGAGGAAGAGGATTTATTAATCACCATGACCCAGATGGAAGGCTATGTAACAGACGGAGATAACGAGATTACCGTTGTCTTAGATACCAACCTTACAGAGGAACTGTTAGAGGAAGGCTTCGTTCGGGAATTAGTCAGCAAGCTTCAGACCATGCGTAAGGAAGCAGGCTTTGAAGTGATGGATAAGATTGCAGTAAGCTATGCTGGAAGCGAGAAGGCTTGTGGAATTTTCGCGAAAAATGCGGACAGTATCTGCGGAGAGGTTCTTGCAGTAAGTGCAGCCAAGGATGCAGAAAGTGGCTATTCTAAGGAATGGAACATTAATGGAGAAAAAGTTACCCTTGGTGTAACAAAACAATAGAAAATCAATGTAAGTATACGTAAGAAAAGAAAAACAGGAGGATTCCATGAAAAAGCAGGAGACAAATAAGAAGGAGTATAAGCAGTATATTAAAGACCGTGTTCGGGAAAATGTAAAAAGCTTATATCGTAAAAATTTTGAAGAAGCTAATAGTCAGGAAGTATACCAGGCAGTGGCACTGGCTGTGAAGGACAAGGTGATTGACAACTGGCTTGCTACACAAAAAGCCATGGATGAACAGGATCCTAAGATGGTATATTATATGTCCATGGAATTTCTTATGGGACGATCCCTGGGAAATAATCTGATTAATCTGTGCTCCTATGATGCAGTTAAGGAAGCATTAGATGAATTGGGATTTGATCTTAACACCATAGAAGATGAAGAGCCAGACCCAGCTTTGGGAAATGGAGGCCTGGGAAGATTAGCAGCATGCTTTATGGATTCCCTTTCTACCCTGGGATATCCTGCATATGGCTGTGGCATCCGTTATCGTTATGGAATGTTTAAGCAGAAGATTGAAGATGGCTATCAGAAGGAAGTGCCGGACAACTGGTTAAAGGATGGCTATCCATTTGAACTAAAGAGACCGGAATATGCCCATGAAGTAAAATTCGGTGGTTATGTTCGCACGGAGATGCTTCCTAATGGCAAGATGAAATTTATCCACGAGGGATACAACTCCGTTATGGCAGTACCATATGATATGCCAATTGTTGGATATGATAACAATATGGTCAATACATTAATGATATGGGATGCACAGCCTAAGGAAGAATTTTCCTTAGAGTCCTTTGACAAGGGAGAATATAACAAGGCCGTAGAGGAAGAAAATCTTGCTAAGACATTGGTGGAAGTGTTATATCCTAATGACAATCACATTTATGGCAAGGAGCTGCGTCTTAAGCAGCAGTATTTCTTTGTATCTGCCAGCCTGCAGAGAGCCATTGGAAGATATAAGAAACATCATGATGACATTAAGAAGCTGTATGAGAAGGTAACCATTCAGATGAATGATACCCATCCAACGCTGGCAGTGGCAGAGTTAATGAGAATCCTCTTAGATGAAGAGAATTTAGAATGGAATGAAGCATGGGATATTACTACCAAAACCTGTGCATATACCAACCATACCATTATGGCAGAGGCACTGGAAAAATGGCCTATTGAGATTTTCTCCAGACTGCTTCCAAGAGTATATCAGATTGTGGAAGAGATTAACCGTCGCTTTGTCATTGATATTCAGAATAAATTCCCTGGAGACAATGATAAGGTAGCCAGAATGGCCATTGTATACGACGGCAAGGTTAAGATGGCACACCTGGCGATTGCAGCAGGCTATTCCGTAAATGGCGTTGCAAGACTTCATACAGAAATTCTAAAAACCAGAGAATTAAAGGATTTCTATGATATGTATCCGGAGAAATTCAATAATAAAACCAATGGAATTACCCAGAGAAGATTTCTGCTTCACGCCAATCCACTGCTGGCTGACTGGGTCACTGACCATGTAGGCAAGGAATGGATTACGGATTTGTCCCAGATGAAGAAGCTGGAATTATATGCAGATGATCCTAAGGCACAGCACGAATTTATGAATATTAAATATCAGAACAAGCTGCGTCTGGCAGAATACATTAAGGCACACAATGGCATAGAAGTGGACCCTCGTTCCATCTTTGATGTACAGGTAAAGAGACTTCATGAATATAAGAGACAGCTGTTAAATATTCTTCATGTGATGTACTTGTACAATCAAATCAAAGAGCATCCGGAAAAGGAATTCTATCCAAGAACCTTTATTTTTGGCGCCAAGGCAGCTGCCGGATATCGCATTGCCAAATTAACCATTAAGCTGATTAATAATGTGGCAGCAGTGATTAATAA
This sequence comes from uncultured Lachnospiraceae bacterium, assembly GCA_964650965.1. Classification (GTDB taxonomy): domain Bacteria; phylum Bacillota; class Clostridia; order Lachnospirales; family Lachnospiraceae; genus CAZYYO01. The sequence continues at coordinate 4,084 of CAZYYO010000034.1, forward strand.
TGATAAGAGCATCAATGGCAAGATTAAGGTGGTCTTTATTGAAGATTACAAGGTAAGCAATGCAGAATGGATTTTCGCAGCATCGGATGTATCAGAGCAGATTTCTACTGCTAGTAAGGAAGCATCTGGAACAGGTAACATGAAGTTTATGTTAAATGGAGCCCTTACCATTGGAACCATGGATGGTGCCAATGTGGAAATGGTAGAAGAAATGGGAGAAGAAAATGCATTTATCTTTGGTATGAGTGCAGAACAGGTCATTGAAATAGAGAAGAACCGTAATTATAATCCTATGGATATCTTTAATCAGGACCAGGATATTCGTAAAGTATTAATGCAGCTGATTAATGGCTTCTATAGTCCACAGGATTCGGAAATGTTCCGTGATTTATATAACTCTCTGCTGAATACCAAGTGCACCCAGTATGCAGATACCTATTTTGTATTAGCAGATTTCCGTTCCTATGCACAGGCACAGGAGCGTGTAGAGGCTGCTTACAGAGACGAACAGAGATGGGCGAAGAGTGCTATCTTAAATGTTGCAAATGTTGGTAAATTCTCTTCTGATAGAACCATTCAGGAATACGTAGATGACATCTGGCATTTAGATAGAATCCAGGTGAAATAATTTTAGATTATTTTTGTGACAGAGCGTTCCAGGCAATCTGTCCATTTACAATGGTTAGAAGTGCACGGCTCTCTATCAGCAGGGGGCTGTCACTGTAGACCACCAGGTCGGCATCCTTGCCCACCGTTAGACTTCCTATTCGCTGTTGTACACCGCATATTTTCGCTGCATCACTGGTGATTGCCCGTAAGGCATTCATAGCAGGCATTCCTTCTTTAGCGGCCAGGGCAGCACAGATGGGAAGGTATTGAATTAAAGTAACGGGATGATCCATGGTAATGGCAACTTGTATGCCAGCTTTTTGGAGTAATCCCACAGTTTTGAAGTCAGCGATGCTGACTTCATTTTTGCTTCTAGAGGAAAAGGAAGGACCCACAATGGCAGGATACCCACTTTGTGCAATTTCCTCTGCAATGAGATGTCCTTCCGTACAGTGGTCTAAGGTGAGTCCCAGATCAAATTCTCTGGCAATTCGTATGGCGGTGAGAATATCATCCGTACGATGTACATGAGCCTTTAAAGGAATCTCATGGGCAAACAGTGGACGATAGCATTCTAATTCAAAATCATTGGTATGAGAGTTCTGCCTACAATATGCCTGAGCCCTGGTCAATTCCTTTCGAATCATTCCAGCAATACCCATACGCGTACAGGGCATATTTCCCTGACTGCCATATTCATTCTTAGGATTTTCTCCAAAAGCAATCTTTATGGCAGCAGGAGCCTTTACCACCATATCCTCTATTTTCCGCCCATAGGTTTTAATGAAGGCGAACTGTCCGCCAATGGGATTGGCACTGCCGGGACCTGCCATAACCCCGGTAATACCGGCAGCCAACGCATTATGAAAAGCACTGTCCATAGGATTGATGGCATCAATTGCCCGAAGATAAGGAGTAATGGGATTGGTGCTTTCATTACAGTCGTCCCCCTCCCTTCCAATCTTCTCTTCTGTAATTCCAATATGGCTATGGGCATCAATGAATCCCGGATAAACCGGTCGCCCCATAATATCAATTACCTCCATGTCAGGAGTTGGAACAATGGAGCTGGCAATGGCCTCAATATGGGTTTCGCGAGTCAGAAGGTCGGCCTGTATGGGCTGGTCGGTTTCCATGGTGTATAGGGTACCGTTTTTTAATAATAGCATTTGATATTCCTCTCTTGCTGTATTATGGTTAATATGAATATGAAATATTATGTCTCGGATTGGAGAAATTATGAGCGAAGAGAATAAAAGAAAAATCTTAGTAGATGCAGATGCCTGCCCGGTCGTTTCTATCGTAGAACGCATTGCCAAAGAATACCAGATTCCCTGTATCCTGCTGTGTGACACCAACCATGTGCTTACTTCGGAGTATTCCCAGGTGAAGGTCATAGGAGCAGGCGCGGATGCTGTGGATTTTGCATTAATTAATATCTGTAGGAGAGGGGATATTGTGGTGTCCCAGGATTATGGTGTGGCTGCCCTTGCCCTTGGAAAAGGTGCCTTGGCCATTCATCAGTCCGGCAGGTGGTATACCAATGAGAATATAGATCAGATGTTAATGGAGCGCCACCTGGCCAAGAAGGCCAGAATGGGGAAGGGCAAGCATCACACCAAAGGACCGGCCAAGAGAACCATAGAGGATGACCAGAGGTTTGAGGAGTCCTTTCGAAAGCTGGTGCAGCAGGTGAACAAGGAATAACTCAGTGATACAGCTCGCTTTATTCGAAGACGGTTTCACCTGTTTACTTCCTTTATAATAGTCTGACAATTCGACCACAATCATCAGTGACAGCGTAATTTATTCGTAATAGTCAGCATAGGGACATCCATTTTGTTTTGTTTCTACAAATATTTCAAAAGCTTTGATAACATCATTATTAAGAAACAGTAATTTAGTTATGATTCATACAATCACAAGGAGGATGCAATAATGAAGCAGCAGGCAATGAATCCATTTTTACCCATGGACGAATATATACCGGATGGAGAACCCCATGTATTCGGTGACAGAATCTATTTATATGGCTCACATGATATCGAGGGAGCACATAGATATTGTGCAGGAGGGAATTATCTCTGCTATTCAGCACCATTAACTGATTTATCTGATTGGAAATGTGAAGGTGAAATATATAACGCAAAATGGGGACCTTATTGGGACGAGAACCAATACAATGATTTGTATGCACCGGATGTGGTACAGGGAAATGACGGCAGGTATTATTTATATTTTAATGTAAATGGTATGGGACCAACCTGTGGTCATAATATGATTCAGGTAGCAGTATGCGATACACCGGCAGGAAAGTACGAATATCTAGGCTTTGTGCAAAATGAGGATGGAACTCCCTTTTGCCAGTATTTAGATGGTGACCCGGCAGCCATGAATGATGAAGGGATAATTCGTCTTTATTTTGGGTGGTCCTTCTCTATGGTGGCGGCAGCAGCTCATGCCCAGGGAAAACCTACAGAGCAGCAAAAGCAGGACAGTACCGTACGAGTCTATGGTGCAGATGAAAAGAAACAGGAAACGAAACGCCAGCAAAGCAGCAGAATGCCTGAACCGGGAAGTCCGGAAATGAAATATGCATTAAAGCCTATTTACAAAATGATTTTTAATCGAGAGGGAGAGGCAGTAGAGCATTTGGAGTATCCCTTGATGGGTGCCAATACAGTGGAACTATGTGATGATATGCTTACGGTAAAGAGTAAGCTGAAAAGAATTGTTCCTGGCCAATTCGACACGCCCAAGGATAGCTCTTTCTATGGACATGCTTTCTATGAAGCCGCTTCGATTCGCAAAATCAAGGGAATGTATTATTTCATCTATTCCTCGGAAAACAGCAATGAATTATGCTATGCTACAAGCCAATATCCAGACTGTGATTTTATATATGGTGGCACAATCATATCCAATGGAGATGTGGGTTATCATGGAAGAAAGCCGGAAGACCGGCTGAATATGACAGCCAATAACCATGGAAGCTTAGAATCTGTCAATGGGCAGTGGTATATCTTCTATCACAGACAGACACATAACAGCACCTTCAGCAGACAGGCTTGTGCAGAGCCAGTGAAGATAAGAGAGGATGGCAGTATTGCCCAGGTGGAATGTACCAGCTGCGGCTTAAACGGCGGACCACTCAAAGCACAGGGAACCTATCCGGCCATTTATGCATGCAATATTACCAATGGTCATATGCCTCATGCAACCAATACTATGGTAAATGCAGATATTCCGTACATCACCCATGATAGCCAGGCACGGTTTATTACAAACATTCAGGATGGGGATATGATTGGCTTTAAATATTTTCAGCTGACAGGAGAAGCAACACTAGCCGTTGAAACAAGAGGTGACGCAAAAGGAAAATTTGTCGTTGCATTAGATGAAGCCTGTACAGAGCAGGTGGTTGGAGAAATAGAAATAGAAGCGTCCCAGGAATGGAAGACATTTCAGACATGTATCAGTGCACAGCAGGTTGCACCAATATACTTGAAATATGCTGGAAGTGGGTGCATCGATTTATTGGATATAGAATTTCATTAGATGAACGAAACCTGTGTATAAAAAACTGTTTCCAAAATATTGGAAATAAAAAACGATTTCATTGACGTTTGATACAGCCATTGTTATCCTATGGATATTCATTGTGTCAGGCTCATTCATCAAAGCTACACTTGGATGAGCTAATAAAAAATGTGAGGAGAATATGTCGATGAAAAAGAAAAACATGTTAGTAATGCTGTGTGGTATTACCATCATTGCAGCGGTAGTATTGGCCGGATGTGGAAACAAGGCAAAAGAAGATGATACAGCTTCCAAGAAGACCCAGGAGGAAGAGGATAGTAAAGAGGAAACAAAACAGATTACCTTCTATACGGTGGATTGTGATAGTGAACTGGAATGCCATGACTATTGGGACGGATTAATTACAGAAATACAAGAAAAATACAGCACGGATGATAAAGGACAGATAATGTTCTATGGTGCCTCCAACTTTGCCCGTTGGACCACTATGGAAGCAGATATGAGTGCATACAAAGTACAGAATCACGCGTTTGGTGGAAGCACCGATGTGGAATTAGTTGGGTATGCACAGCGTGTCCTGTTTCCTTATGAACCATCCGTTGTATTCTTCCAGACAGGCTCAAATGATTACGTGCAGCTTTCTGGAACAGATGAAGAGAAAATTTCCAAGTGCATGGATTATAAAAGGGCTATGTTCAGTGATTTTCATGAGAAGATGCCAAATGCCAAATTTGTAATTATGAGTGGATTATTATTGCCGGGAAGAGCTGAGTATGTGGAGATGACCAAAGAAATAAATCGCCAGCTGGAGGCATATGCCAATGAGGAAGACTATTTATATTATATTGATGCCAACGATATGACTTACGATGGCACTAATTTCAAAAATGAATTATTTGTGGAAGACTTGATACATCTTAATCATGAGGGACAGATGTTGTGGTATAACAATTATATTCAGCCAATGATTGAGAAACTGATTACAGAAAATGGATTAGAATCCGTACGCAAGTAAAACCGAATATTGCTAAAGACTGCAAAAAACAGTGGCGATTCTAATAAAAGAATCGTCACTGTTTTTTTGTCTCGTTGTCTTGATGTAATGCTATCGTCCCTAGAGAGTCAGGAGTGCCTGGTCTAATTTCTGCAGTGTAAGACGGTCAAGCTGTGGAATATGACTGCTGGCCTGGCGAAGTGTCATGGTACATGCCATAGGATTTTTCAGCATTTGTTCAGCCACAGGTATTGCTTCTTTCACAAGTGATGCGGCTTGTACATCCTTCATCAATTGAGCCAAGGGGGTATCAATAGAGAATGTGCCAGTGCGGCCATCATTTACACCATAGATAGTAAAATCCCCAAACTGGGTCTTCAACCAGGTAAGACACATGGGAAGCCAGGACTGAAACGCATCATTGATATAATGTTTATCCCCATTGCAGGTCAGTGAGTTCCCAAGAGACAGTCCGTGAACACCACTTCGGAAGATATGAAGCTCAAAGTCAGTATTATGTTCATTCAATGCCTGACTCAATGCAAGTATATGGGCAGGTGGCGTAACCTGATCATCTCTGGTGGAAAATAAGAAACAAGGGAGAGTGAGATCATCTACTGATTCGATAATATCAGGACAATCCAGTGCACGAAGGTCACTGTGGATAATTCCGGGATATCCAAGAATAAGAGCATCAGGGCGGTTTGGACCATGGGTCGCACAGGCTGCAGCAAGATGTCCACCTCCGGAAAAACCAATCATTGCCAGTTGGCCTTCTGAGATATCATATTCTTGACAGTGACTGCGAATATGAGCAATTGCTTCGTTACAATCAGTCATGGCATCAGCCATGGATGCATTTTTATTCTTCGAAATTGTAGTATAGTCCAGAACAAATGCCTGGTATCCCTGGGCAAAAAAGGCCATTGCGATAGGTTCTGCTTCCCGTTCACTGCATATGCGAAACCCACCACCTGGAAGAATCAGGACAGCTGGATAGGTATGAATATTATCCATTTCCTGGGATGGAATGTGCAGATAACCAGTTAAAGTTGCATTTTTTGTGAGCATTTCCTGTATTAATTTCATGTAATACCTCCTGTATCATATCATGTGCATTTCTGTCCTTTTAGGAAGGACTGGATTCCTATATTATAATTCAAATATAAATTAAGATATGATATTTCCAATAAAATTTCCAAAATATTAGAAAAAACTTAAATCCTTACAGAACCTCCACATTGCAGGCAGCCTTTCGTTTATCCATAATAGCTGTGTACAGCTCATTTACCGCTTCTGGATCACGAACGCCAATGGAATATAAAGCTGCATTTACTACAGCAGAAGCAATCTCTTCATCAGAACTGATAATGGGGGTGCTGCTGTTTGAAATACCGGCACTGATAAAGGGAGATTGAATGGAAGCATATACATTGGCTTCTGTTCGTCGCTGCTCCCCCTGGGTTCGAACATCCGGATCGTTGAAATAGCGTTGGGCAAAGTAATGCTTTAAGGTTTCCTGAATGTTAAACTCTTTGGTCTGGATGCGGAAGAGGACAGAGATTAACACCTGATTTTCCTGGAAGAACTGTTTATGTATTCGGTTCATGACCTGATCCCTTTGTGCCTGAGATAAGGCATACATGGAATCTGGACCAGATTTATATACGTCCTGAATCAGTTCCTGGAGAGCCGTTACGAACTGGTTAAAGAGCTTCTCTACGATTTCGTATTTGTCCTTGTAGTGGGCATAGAAGGTGTTCCTGCTTACTAAGGCTTCGTCTAGAATCTTTTTTACTGTAATACTCTCAAAGGATTCAGACAGGCAAAGGGAACAGAAGGCATTTACAATTGCTTTGTCGGTGCGACGATACTGCAGGCTGTTGTTCATATCTTTCTCCAATCTCTATTGTAAATAATCTGACAATTTGATTATAATAATCAGTGACAATACAAATATATCACAATATGCAATGAATGACTACTCCTGTTTTTTTGTTTCTACAAATTCGAAGTGAGTTTTGCTAGAATCACATTAACTTAACAAGAAAGTAATGAAAGCAGGAGGGTATTTTAAATGGAAAAACAAAAAATTGGGGCAGATGGCTACCGCCATGCAAGTAAACTGTCCATGTTTATTAGTCAGGCAGGTGCCGGCGGAAATATGTGCTTCTACCTGATTATGATGTATGCAAGCTATATTGCAAATGTAGGATACGGTATTCCAGTAGCCATTGCAGGCTTGATTGTAACAGGTTCCCGTGTGTTTGATGGAATCACAGATCCGTTGATTGCAGCAATCTTTGACCGGATGAGTGCATCTCACGGAGGAAAAATTCGTAAGTTCTTAATTGCCGGCTGGGCAATTATGGCATTGGCAGATTTATGTATGTATAACTGGTTTGCAGGACGTATCACTGGCATTCCTGCAGGGGTACTATTTATCGGATTATATGTAGTACATATTATTGGATACACCGTAGAAGGAATTGGAATGACCGTTGCCGGTATTTCTATTACCAATGATCCTAAGCAGCGACCATTTACAAATCTGGCAAGTACATGCTATTCTTATCTGGTTCCAATGATTTTAAACAGTGTCATGGCATTTGCTATTCTGCCAAAATACGATAATCAGTACAATGCAGCATGCTTAAAGGAAACTACCGTAATTTATATTATTGCAGGTTTGTTCTTCTTAGTGCTGGCATGTATCGGTGTTACACCAATTGATAATGAAGAAATATTAGACGGTGCCAAGGTGCCAGGTCAGGATAATCGTATTGGAATCAAGGATATGTTTTCCATGCTGAAAAAGAATAAGCCCCTTCGTATGTATGTTATTACCGGAGCTTCTGATAAGCTGGCACAGCAAACGGGTGGTCAGGCAATTGTTGTAACATTAATGAACGGCGTATTAATTGCAAACTATCAGACTGCTACCATGATTGGAAATGCAGGAATGATTGTAGGTATTCTGTTTGCATTTATCGGTGGTGCATACATCGCCAAGTTTGGTGCTAAAAATGCAACTACTGTGTGGTCCTGGATATCCATTGGTTTATCTATTTTTGCTGTTGTGTTCTGCTTTATCTTAGGACCAAAAGGAATGGCTGCCATTGGAAGCTTCAGTGTGGCAATGGTCATTTACATTTTCATTATGATTTCTACCACAGGAATCAAAATGATTTTATCCACTGCAACAGGAACGATGAAAGCGGATGTAACGGACTATTGGTTAGAGCAAAGCGGCAATTACCTGCCTGGTACCGTTGGAGCTATTTATGCATTCTTAGATAAGATGATTTCTTCTCTGTCAGCAACCATAGCAGCATTTACCATCGCATTGATTGGATATAAGAATTCTATGCCTCAAATGGGTGATGAAGCAACCTGGCCTATCTTTTGGACAACAATGGCGCTGATGTTTGGACTTCCAATTCTTGGCTGGCTGTGTAATGTGATTGCAATGCGAGGCTATGAGTTAGATAAGAAACGTATGGTAGAAGTACAGAAGAATATTGCAGCGAAAAAAGAAGAAGTAAAGGCTATGACAGAAGCATAAAAAATTAGAAAAGTCACAAAAGGGCAGGGGATAGACCCTGTCCTTTTGTAAATGAATAAGGAAGGATACGAAGAAGATGAGTATGATGAGACAATTTCCGCCTACCAATTGGATATGGATTCCGGAAGGAAATAAGGTGGAGCAAACCCCAGGATATGTTGTATTATTCCGGAAAAAGATTGTGTTAGAGCATAAAAGCAGCAGTATTAAAATACAAATCAGTGCAGACTCTCGTTATAAATTATATGTGAACGGAAGCATGGCAGAGCAGGGACCATGCAAGGGAGATCAGGAGAACTGGTATGTTGATACCGTAGAGCTAAGGGACTATCTTCATCTGGGAGAGAATGTAATTGCCATAGAGGTTGCCCGATTTGCCCAACAAAGGGGAGCAGGACCAAATTCCATTGTTCGAACAGACACGCCTTGTCTCTATATAAAAGAACTGGTAGAGGAAGGACAGCAGGAAATAGGTTTGTCAGCGAAAAATGGATATCGTTGCTACCTGGCCAAGGGAATACAGTTTCGTGCAGCGAATCCAGGCTTTGACCCCCTGAAAATCTGGGAGACAGTAATTGGAGATGAGAAAATAAATGGATGGATGTGGTCAGACTTTCAGGATGGTGACTGGCAAGACGCAGTTGCTTATAATCAATTACAGGTAGAGTTATCAGTAAGTCCATTTCATCTTCTGCAACGTCCCATTCCCTACATGAGAAGAATTCCTCGTAAATTTATGGGAGTCTATGATCATTGTGAAGGCCCTGTGGATGTAAAGGACTGGGAACAGCTGGTGCAAAGAGGCACAGGTGTTACCATTATGCCTCATACAACTGCAACGGTTACCTTCCATGCTGGAGAAGAGATGACAGGGTTCCTGTCCTTAGATATGGAAGGGGGCAAGGGCAGTAAGGTTACAATGCTTACTGCAGAGTCCTATGGACAAGATCATCCGGCAATCCAGCAGCTTCCGGAACCTATGAGAAAATATGGTAAAATGCTGTATCTGCCTATCAAGGGAGATCGCATGGATTGTGAAAATGGAAGACTGCAGGGGGAAGAGGATGATTATGAAGTGGCAGGCTATGGAACCGAGAGCAGGCCGGAATGCTATCAGCCATACTGGTTTCGTACCTTTCGTTTTGTGCAGCTGACCATTACCACAGAAGACCAGCCCCTTGTGATTCACAGATTTGACTATGAAGAAACAGGGTATCCGCTGCTGGTGCAAAGTCGGGTAAATACTTCAGATGATTCTCTAAAAGGAATTTGGGACATTAGTTTGCGAAGCCTTCGTCGGTGTATGCATGATACCTACATGGATTGTCCATTTTATGAGCAGCTGCAGTATGCCATGGACAGCAGAAGCCAGATATTGTTCACCTACAGTATTGCTGCAGATGATAGGTTGGCAAGACAATGCATGAATGATTTCCGTAACAGTCAGCGGCATGATGGAATGCTTTTGGCCTGCTATCCATCAGATTCCCCTAATGTTATTCCTGGATTTGCAATTTATTATCTGTTAATGCTTCATGATCATATGATGTATTTTGGAGACAAAGCGTTCTTAAGAGAACATCTTGCCTGTGCAGATCGTGTATTAGAATATTTCCACCGGAATCTGGATGAACGGGGACTGGTAGGAAAGATTGGTGGCGTCAGTCAGGATCCAAATGAGAAATACTGGTCCTTCATTGACTGGTCAACTGCCTGGACCGAGACAAGAGGGGTTCCCCTTGCTGCAAGCCAGGGACCAATTACCATGGAGAGTTTGTTATATATTCTTGGACTGCAAAAAATGGCGGAGGTTGTGGATTACTGCGGACGTAGTGGGATAGCACAGGAATATCGACAGAGAGCGGTTGGCGTGCAGCAAGCTGTGAAGCAGCATTGCCTGGATGATCAGGGGGTGTATATGGATGGACCACAGGTTGCGCAATACAGTGTGCATTCTCAGATTTTCGCGTTATTAACGGATACTGTAGATATTGAGACAGGAAAACGTAATTTATTGGAGGCTTTGGACAATCCAGACAAATATGCACAGGTTTCTGTTGCCATGATGTATTATCTATATCGAGGATTAGAAAAAGCAGATGCCTATGAGAAAACAGACGCTTGCTGGAATTTATGGAGACAGATGTTGAAAGACAATCTGACCACCTGTGTAGAAGACGATACAAAATCCCGCAGCGATTGCCATGCCTGGGGAAGTCTGGCTTTATACGAACTTCCAGCTACTTGTTTAGGTGTGAGACCAGCTGCTCCTGGATATAGTAAGATGCAGATTCACCCAGTATGCGGAGCATTAGAGTGGGCAGATGGAGATGTGATTACACCGGTTGGTATGGTACATGTATCCTGGAAGAAGACTGCACAGGGATTGAAACTGGACTATGAAGCTCCAGAGGATGTTGAAGTAATATTATAAAAATGAATTATGATACATTGGTAGTTTCAGTATTGATTTACTAGCGATTACATTTATCTAATGAGAAAAATAATCGTGTTGATGTTATTACAGGCATCTTCGTGATTATTTTTTTTGGTATAAAATGCCCTTCAAAAAGTCCGAATGAGATACACATCTGATGAAATGGAAGGTAAACGATATTGCACAATAAATATGAGATAACTATAATAAAATAATGAGTTTATCAATATATGAAAATGCACGGAAAGAAGTGGGGTAGAAAAATGAAAACAAATATTCCAATCTGGGGAGACAACATCCCTGGCAATAACACAGACAGCAAGCTGAAAGAAATGAGTATTGGTAAGAAGGGGACGGATTTCTGGATGATGATTAAGGCAGCAGTGGCTATGCCAGGAGTGAAGATAAAGAATGCTTCCAAGGCAAAGCTGGGGCTGGATACTTACCAGTACTATCATGAAATAGCAAGTGGATTTCGTCCAGATACATATGAGGATGTTCCATGTATCGATTATTACCCCTGTGAAGCATCCAAAGCTGCGATACTAATTATTCCAGGAGGAGGCTACACCTATCAGTCGAATTCCGGAGTGGAACCACAGGAGCAGTACGAGGGCGGAGCACTGGCAATGGAATTAAATGAAGCTGGATACACAGCCTTTGTGCTGTCTAGATATCGTTTGAATCCATATCGTATGCCTATTCCGCTTTTGGATGCACAGCGTGCTATGCGGTTTATTCGATTCCATGCATCAGATTTTAATATTGATCCTGATAAGCTGGGAATTATGGGATTCTCAGCAGGTGGATTGCAGACGGCAGGCTGCATTAACATTTGCAGAAATCGTTCTGTCCGGGAGATTTTAGATAGCTATGGAATGAAGGACGTGAACTATCAGCCGGATGAGATAGACAATATAGAGTGCAAGGCAGGATTTGCAGGATTAATTTATCCGATGCTGAGCTTTCGAGCTAACGTGCCCATGATGTATGCAGCATTTCCACAGGATAAGGTAGATGATGATACAGCCAGGGAAGTACTGCTCAAGCAGTATGATGTAACAGAATATGTACAGCCCGGGGATGTGCCTCAGTTTATTGTTATGGGAACTAAGGATACCATGGTGGATCTTACAGATGATAAGAGCAGGTATATGAAGGCATTACAAGAGGCAGGTGTGAAATACCACTATCTTCCGGTGGAAGGTGCAGGCCATGGCTTTGGCGTAAATAACAAGAAGTTTCATTATTGGGTACAGGCATATATTGACTGGTTACAGGAGCTCAAACTGCAATAAGTCATGCACTTTTTTCTCATAATGTGATAGGATAATACAGTAAATACAAAGAAGAGGAAAGACAATGATTTATAATAACATTTTAGAGACAATTGGACATACCCCTATCATTCGGTTAAATTCAATGAATCAGCCGGGGAATGCAGAAATTCTTGTGAAATTTGAGGGATTAAATGTAGGTGGCTCCATTAAGACGCGAACTGCCTATAATATGATTCTGGCAGCAGAAGAACAGGGGAAAATCAATAAGGATACCATCATTGTGGAACCTACCAGTGGAAACCAGGGCATTGGGCTGGCGCTGGTGGGAGCAGTGCGGGGATATCAGACCAAAATTATTATGCCAGATTCCGTCAGCGAAGAGCGGCGAAAGCTGGTGGCACATTATGGAGCAGAGGTTATTTTGATTCATGATGCAGGAAATATTGGAGCTTGCATTGAAGAATGTCTGCAGACAGCCCTGCAAATGGCTGCCGAGAACCCCAATGTATTTGTTCCCCAGCAGTTTGAAAATCCTGCCAATCCTATGGTGCATCGTCATCATACCGGATTGGAGATTTTAGAACAGGTAGCAGGTCCTATTCATGGATTTTGTTCAGGAATTGGAACCGGTGGTACCATAACAGGCATTGGCGAGACGCTAAAGGCATTGAATCCGGATATTACCATCTGGGCTGTAGAGCCAGAGCATGCGGCCATTCTCTCTGGTGGCTCCATCGGTACCCACATGCAAATGGGAATCGGTGATGGGGTCATTCCGGATATTTTAAATCAGCAGATCTATGATGACATCTATATTGTTACAGATGAGGAAGCGATTCAAACAGCGAAGGATCTTGCTGCAAAGGAAGGGATTATGTGCGGTATTTCCAGCGGAACCAACGTGGCGGCAGCACTGAAGCTGGCTAAGAAGCTGGGACCGGGGAAGACGGTAGTAACGGTACTTCCAGATACGGCAGAACGATATTTTTCAACACCACTTTTTCAGGAGTAACCATTGAGTGATAAAACATTATTAGATAAGGATATTCGAGAACCACTGTTTGACTTTTTGGAAGAGACCTATGGCAGACAGCGTATTATAGAAGAGAAGGGCGTTGGCAGATCCAGAGCAGATGTTGTGATGGTGCTGCCAGACCAGCTGGTTGGCATTGAGATTAAAAGTGATGCGGACACCTATGCCAGACTAGCCAGACAAATCAGGGATTACGACCAATATTTTGACAGCAATATTATTGTCGTAGGCTCCAGCCACGGGACCCATGTTCCAGAGCATGTTCCGGATTATTGGGGAATTATCTCTGTGGAGGCGAAAGCAACAGAGGATGAAAGCGTAGGAAATAAGTTTGATTTCTACATTTTAAGGGAGATGCAGCCCAATCCCCATGTGGATTTATTGAAGAAGATTCGCATCCTGTGGCGACCGGAGCTGGCGCATATTCAGGAGAAAAATGCCATGCCCGCCTACAAGCAGAAGAGCAAGGATTTCGTCCGGGAGAAGATTGTGGAGAAAATTTCGGCAGAGGTGCTTCAGGAGCAGATATCCATAGAGCTGTTTGAACGGGATTATACCAAGATTGCACAAGAGATAGATGCGTATCGCATTGCAAATGGACAACGAATCAAGAGACATCGCTCCAAACGACGTTATCGTAAGACGTAAGAAGCAGATATAGGAGGAAATCGATGAAAATCACAATTATTCATGGGCAAAATCATATGGGAAGTACCTATCACATTGGAAGAATATTAGCGGAGCAACTTGGAGAGAAGGATGATATTACAGAATTTTTTCTCCCCAGAGATTTGAATCATTTTTGCATGGGCTGTTATCAATGTATTGAAGATATTACCAGGTGCCTATTTTATGAGGATAAGAAGGTGATTTTGGATGCCATGGAGCATTCACAGTTGATTATTTTCACCACCCCTAATTACTGCTTTGGACCATCAGCCCAATTAAAGGCACTGATTGATTTGTTTTTTGATTTTTGGATGGTTCACAGACCATTACCCTGGATGTTTCATAAGAAAGCAGTTGTTATTTCCACCTGTGCTGGTGGCGGAGCCAAGGAAGCAGCGAAGCAGGTGAAACGTGCACTTTTTTACATGGGAGTGCCATATATTCGACAATATGCAATCCCGGTACAAGCCATGAATTGGAAGATGGTAACGGCAGAGAAAAAGGATAAAATACATAAGGATATGGAGAAGCTGGCAACACAGATAAACAGGGTATCAGAGCCCAAGCCAGGAATTAAATCCAGATTTCTGTTTCACATTTTCAAGGGAATGCATCAAAAAGGATGGGACAGCTCACCTACTGAGAAGCAGTACTGGATTAAGCAGGGATGGATTAAGGCTTAAATATGAAGGACTGAGCCTGAAGGATTAAGTATGAAGCGACAAGAATTAGAACAGTATATGGAAGAACATTATATTGCAGATTCTGATACGCCCTGGGTTAGCTATCCGGACTACCGGGTATTTCGCCATAGAGATAATCAGAAGTGGTTTGCCATTATCATGAATGTCCCTAAGGAGAAGCTGGGATTGGAAGAAGAAGGAAGTCTGGATATTGTAAACTTCAAGTGCGACCCTAATTTGGTTGGCTCCCTGCTATCAGAACCAGGATTTTTCCCAGCCTATCATATGAATAAGGAGATGTGGATATCTGTTGCCTTAGACAGCAGTGCACCCCAGGAGAAGATTCTTATGCTGCTGGAAATGAGCTACCAGCTTACAGAGAAAAAGCACAGGTAATGAAACATATACAGCAGTAGGAAGTCCTGCTTTGGGTGAAATGAGGCAGGAACGGAGACAGTGCCCCAGAAAGTTGATGTCCTCTGGGGGTGACAGCAGAATAGAGAGTGAAAGCCTCCAAATATGAGCTTGAAGTAGACAGATACCCTTGCACATCACCACATATTGGGGGATGTTGCTGCAGATATGAACGTATTCCCCCACGGCAAATAGGAAATTTATCCAGGAAGCTTATTACGGTATTCTCTAGGTGATATTCCAAAGGTATTATGGAATGCACGAGAAAAATAAAGTGGGTCTGAAAAACCATATTTTTCAGAAATGGTTTTAATGGAATCCTTGGAAAAATATAATTCCTTTGCGGCTGCTTTGATTTTCATTTCATTAAAATAGTGAATGGGGGTACATTGCCGGTATTGTTTAAATAATTGACTAATATAAGATGGAGAATAGTTACACACATCTGATAACTCCGCTAAGGTGATGGTGTCACCTAGGTGTTTTTTCATATAGTCGTCTAGCACGTGTACAATACTTTCGGATTCCTGGGAGACGGGGGCGGTGGTCGCAGAACTGCATGCGATTCCCAAAGCACATGACATTAACTGACATACATAGAAATAGTCCATTTCTGTGTATGTCTTTTTTAATGTCTCAAAACAATTATTAAAAAACATTTCCATCTGTACGCAGGAATGCAGGGTGATATATTTTGGTGTACTAAGGTTCTGGGTTAGCCATAAATTATCCATCAGTGTTCCACTAAGATGAACCCAGAATAAATCCCATGGATTTTCATCAGAAGAATAGTATACATGAGCAATATTGGCAGGTAACACAATCACCTGTCCCTGTGTAAATGACAATTTTCGTCCGTTATTAATTTGAATCATACCAGCACCAGCAGCACAGTAGAAGAAAACATAATCTTCCGCACCATTAGGACGCTCCCGATAATGGTGTAAAGCACGAGGAAATAACCAATATTCGTGATGTAGCAGCCAGATATTAAGTTGGTATGCTTTGATTTTTTATAAAAGGAATTAGGAATCATAAAGTAGTATTCGTTTTTAAATCCTTGTTTTTTAAAACTTGCAGTTCCCTGGGATGTTAGAGTATGCGCGGTATTATATGCCATATTTGCCCCTCCTTGTATGGCTACATTATAGCATAGTTTAAATAATTATATAGTGCGATTTTGTCCATGTTTATTGCAATTATTGTTATGGTAAATCATTTTGCGGAGAGTAATAATATAGAAAACATTACAAACGAGAGAATCAAAATGATAAGGAGAAATCAAAATGTTAAAAGACAAGGTTCAATGTGCTGTTGAAAAAATGATTATTCCAACCTATGTACCACCCGCAGATGAGGAGCTGCCAATGTATTCAGAATTCCGCCAGCATCAGGGGTCTACGGGATATGCATATCCCAATAGAATTACTGTTGGGGTAGAGAGAGAGACTGTTACAGATAAGGAATATACGGTAGTTAGAATTGAGAATGATTATATCAGATTAATTATTTTACCAGAAGTGGGAGGCAGAATCTGGGAAGGATATGATAAGACAACAGATTATTATTTTATGTATCATAATTCATGTATTAAACCAGTAATTGTTGGCTCATATGGATCTTTCATAGGAGCAGGAATGGAATTTAACTGGCCGTTTCATCACAGACCGTCTACATTTATGTCAGTAGATTATAAGATTGAGCAATGTGAAGATGGTTCCGCTATTGTATGGCTATCGGAATCATCCCCGTCCCCAGGACAGTTTCGAATGAGAGGAACTCATGGAATCAAGGTTCGCCCAAACAGTTCCTATTTTGAAACAATTGTTGTAATTGATAACCGTACTCCCGTGAAGCATCCATTTCTCTGGTGGGAGAACTGCGGTGTTAATGTAAATGATGATTATCAATTGTTTTTCCCGCAAGATGTAGGGTTTGTACACCATCATTATGACAGACACCATATTACATTTCCGATGGCAAAGGGATATTATGCGGTAGAGCTTTATGATGTTAAGGAAGATATCAGTATCCAGAAAAACAATAGGAAGGGAAATTCTCTATTTGCAGGACCTTCCAAGTATGACTATTTTGGCGGATATGATCCTCATACAGATTGTGGAACAATTCATGTGGCAGATCATCATATTACCCCGGGTAAGAAGATGTTTCTGTGGGGACAGGAAGAATTGGGAAAAAGCTGGAATGATAATATGATTGGAGAAGGATGTGCCAATTATGCGGAATTAATGGCAGGGTCTTACACAGATGATCAACCAGATTTTACTTATATTGCACCTTATGAGGTGAAAAGATATTCACAGTATTGGTATCCGATTCACAAAGTTAAGGTACCTACCTATGCTAATCTGGATGCAGTTGTATCTCTTGATCGGAAAGCATCCATGGTCAGGCTGGCTGTTACTACACCAGTAGAGGATGCAACACTGGAAGTCATGGGAAGTAATGGTAGTATTTTAAAACGTCAAGTTACATTAAACCCATCAGATTGCAAAGAATTTCCAGTGGAGCTTCAGGAAGAAAAATATAGAATTTGTCTTACCACATCAGATGGAACAATTCTTGTGGATTATACAGAGGATATGCCGGAGGTGTTAGACATTCCGGAAGATAATAAGGGGATTCCAACGCCATGCCAACTGGAATCCGCACAGGATATATACACAGCAGGCACTCATGTAGTACAGTATCGTGATCCATCGTGGAAAGGAAGAGAGTATTATGTTGAGGCACTCAAGAGACAGCCAGATTATGTGCCAGCGCTGCTTGAGATGGCTGAAGATTGCTATAACAGAGCAATGTACCAGGAAGGTCTTACATATATCGCAAGAGCCGAGCAGGTGCTTCATCGATATAATAAGAATCCATACGATGGAACCTGTAATTATTTAAAGGGATTGTTGCAATATAGATTAGGAAATGTGGATGAAGCATATGAAACATTTTACAAGGCGGCATGGAGCAATAATGTAATATCTCCGGCAATGACGTTTTTGGCAGCTATTGATGGACAAAGAGGCGATTATTCCAGTATGAGAAAGCATGCACAGACAGCAGTTGCGAAGGAAAGTACACATTCTATTTGCACAAGCTATGAAGCCATTGCACAATATCATCTGGGCAAACAGGAAGAAGCGGTTTCTCTCTTAGAGCAGATAATTCAAAAAGATAAATTGAATCAGTTGGCGAGAGGTCTGTATACGATTTATACAAAAGGAACCATGGATGATTTTTATGCAGAAGTAAATAGCAATCAGTCTCAAACTTGTATCGATATTGTACATAATTTATTAGATGCGGGATGTGCCAAAGAGGCCTTGGAGATGTTGGTAGGGTTAGAGAAATGTAATAATCTGTCCACAATGGGATTCTATCACCTGGCATATGTCTATGAGCTGTTAGGCCAGAAGGAGAAAGCAAAGAATAGCCGAAAAAAAGCAATGAAAAATCCATATGTAGAGATATTCCCATATCGTTTGGAGGAGATTGATATTCTAATGGATGCAGTAAAGCAGGATCCTAAGGACAGTACAGCTGTTTATTTGCTGGGATGCTTATATTATGATAAGAATCATTATGAAGATGCAGTTATGTGTTATATGAAAGCAATAGAATTAGCTCCGGATTTCTATATTCCCTATCGTAATCTCGCAATTGCGTATTTCAGTAAATTTAACCGAAAGGATGAGGCACTACGTCTTCTAATGAAGGCCTGTAAATTAAAGCCAGGGGATGATGTACTTGTTAAGGAAACCAATTATGTAATGGCAAAAATTGGAATAGATGGACAGCAACGTCTTAAATTCGTTTTGGATAACATGCCTCAAAAGCCATCTGATAATCTAACCTGGGATTTGGCTGATGCATATAGCAATGTATTCCAGTTTCAGAAGGCAATAGATACTTTGATGAGCCATGAATTTGTTGCAGCAGAATGTCAGGAGACTTATCTTACCGAGGCATATACATTTGCTCAGTGTGCAAAGGGCAGACTGTTAATGAAGGAAGGAAAAGTAGAGCAGGCACTGGAGTGTTTTATACTTGCACAGAAGATACCAGCCAATTTCAGAGCGGGCTGGTGGGATAAGCAGGCATTATACTATGCGATTATTCTGGAAGCACAGGCTCAGAAAACTTTGGGCAAAGAGGAGGAAGCAAAGCAGACCGCAGGAAAACTACTTCCATTTATTCACAGCGGATACAGTCCATATATGGGACCAGAAGCAGATTATTATGTTGCATGTGCATACCAGATGGTAGGCGAGGATATACAAGCAGAAGTGTTGATGAGCAAGTGTATACATGAATGGGAACTGGATGTCAAGGATGATCGGGATCGAAAGCCTATCGTAACTTCACTGTACTGGTCTTATGTACCCGATGGTGTAACAGAGCACAAGGCAGAAGTGATTCGAGCTCTGGCATATGGAAGATTATTTTACGGAGATCAAGAAGGAGCACTAAAATTGTTTAAGGAAAGTGTAAAACTAAATCCAGATAATCTTAAGGCAAAATTTGAAATCTATTTATTGGAACAATAAACTTAAAAATGGGGGTAAAACATGAAGAAACAATTATTTAACGAAGGATGGACTTTTGGCGAAGGAACTGCAACATCATTATCATTTCTTATGGATGCAACTGCAGGGGGAAACAAGAAGCCACCAAGACCGGTAACTTTGCCACATGATGCCATGATTGAATCAGAAAGAGCAGATTTTTTCGCGGGAGCTTGTACAGGATTTTATCAACCAAAGAATATTTACTATACAAAGACGTTTGAAATCCCTGAAGAAGATGTGGATAAATGCGTATGGATTGAATTTGAAGGGGTTTTTCAGTTCGCTTTTGTATATGTAAACGATCAGCTTGCTGGAAAGTGTATGAATGGCTATACGAATCATTTTATTGATATTACAAAATACGTTGATTATCAGGGGGAGAATACACTGAAAGTAGTGATTCGCAATGGATGTGAAAGCAGTCGTTGGTACAGTGGAGAAGGAATCTATCGTAATGTAAATATCTATACAGGCAATCAGATACATGTAAAATGTACTGGAACGAAAGTAGCTACAGTAGAATTAGAGGATGAGTATGCATTATTGGAGTTGGAAACACCGGTGGAATATTTACAACAGAGCAGAAAGACAGTTCGGGTAATTAATGAGATTATAGATTCAACTGGAAACATTGTGGCGTCAGAGAATACTCCACTTACCGTGAATGCTCCTTCAGAAAAAAAGATATGCCAGAAGATAAATATTACAGATGCTCATCCTTGGAGCCTGAATACGCCCTATTTGTATACTGTAAAAACGACAATTATGGAAGGGGAAGAGGTGCTGGATACATGTGAGTCAGCCTTCGGTATTCGGACATTAAAGTTGGATGCAGTACATGGACTCCGCATCAATGGTAAGGAAGTCAAATTAAAAGGTGGTTGTCTCCATCATGATAATGGCATTATTGGCACTGCAACCTTTATGGAATCTGAGGAAAGGCGTCTGCGTAAGCTACAGGCAGCGGGATTTAATGCTGTAAGAACAGGGGCGCATCCATTTGCAACTGAGGTATTAGAAATATGTGACCGAATTGGAATGCTGGTATATGACGAATTATACGATGCATGGACTGTCAGCAAAGTGGCATTTGATACAGCCTTTAGCTTCCAGGAAAACTGGGAAAAGGATGTTACGAATCTGGTGCTTCGTGACTATAATCATCCCTCTGTTATTTTCTACGGAATAGGAAATGAAATTACCGAGCTGGGAACAGCAGATGCACAGGATTGGGCCAGAAAATTATCACAAAAGGTTCATGAATTGGATCATAATCGCTTCACCACATTGTCTATGAATCCACTAATGTGTATGTTGGATCGTATGGGTGAGGTCGTAGCTGATCTTACAATGTGGGCTGAACAGGCAGCAGGAGAACCTTCGGGAGAAACTGCTCCCGTTTTAGATGTGCAGCCAGAAGAAGGTGAAGTATTAGAAATTAACTCAACCATGAATCAGTTAAATGATGAAATGGAATTTCTATGGCAGCATCCACTGTCCTCATCTCTGACAGAAGAGGCAAGTGCACAGGTAGATATTACTGGATTAAATTATGCCACAGGATTGTATGATATTAATCATAATCGATATCCCAATAAGGTAATGTTTGGTTCTGAAACCTATCCCAAATACCTTGCTAAGAATTGGGAAGTGATTGAGAGAAGCCCCTATGTTCTGGGAGACTTCTGCTGGACCGCATGGGATTATTTAGGAGAAGCGGGAATCGGTGAAATTGACCACAATGCCGAGGAAAAGGGACCGATGGACTTCTATGGAAATTGGCCTTGGAGAACAGCGTCAGTAGGAGTATTTGATTTGATTGGTGATGAAACACCGATTGGATATTGGAGAGAATTAGTTTGGAATAACCGTACAGCTCCATATATTGCAGTCCGTCCGCCAGAGTTCTATGACAGACCTACACATCCTGGAAAATGGAACTGGATTTCTGACTGCATCAGCAGTTGGACTTGGAATGGGTATGAAGGAAAGCCTATTGAGATAGAGGTATATTCCAGGGCACTAGAAGTAGAATTATTTATTAACGGTAAATCTATTGGAACCCAAAAGACCGGAGAAATCTTCCAGTATGTTGCATTATTTACCACCGAATATATCCCAGGAGAAATCAAAGCGGTTGATAGTAATGGTCAGGAATTTGTCCTTCAAAGTGCATCGGATGATAACGTGATTTGTACGTACATTGATGAAAGAGAGTTAAACAATCAAAATAGAGAGCTTACTTATATTGAAATCAGTTTATGTGATGAAAAGCATATTCTTAATGCTTCATCCTGCAAGAAGCTTCAAATTCAATTGGAAGGAGATGGCGTTGTTCAGGGATTTGGCACTGCCAATCCAAAAACGGAAGAGAACTTCTATGATACAGAAATTGAAGTTTATCACGGCCGTGCTCTTGCAGTTGTCCGCCACAATGCCAGCAGAGGTCCTGTTGCAGTAACATTCTCAGCAGATGGATGCGAGAGTCAGACAGTAACAATTTAGTCAACAAGGAATGGAGCATTTATGGATAT
>CAZYYO010000035.1:0-25216 GCA_964650965.1 uncultured Lachnospiraceae bacterium
TACACTTGTTCTTGTTGCATATTCGTTTTATGAAAATAATATAATTTCAAGAATAACATTAGTGTGACACAAGCCCAACGAAGTTATGCGCTTTGTCGAGATTTTGGGATGAAAAAAAGTTCAATTTTTTCGTAACATTAACTTGACACAAGCGGGCTGGGGGGCACTGTGCGTGCGGGATAGCCTGCCGGTATAAAAGAAATCTGCGGGAGCCATTCCAATAAGAAATCCCAAGAATCATTTCGACCAGAAATCCCAAGAATCCTTCCAAGTACCAAGCACCAAGTACCAAGTACCAAGTACGAAGTGCCAAGCGCCAAGTCTGGTGCCATTTCGATAGTCAGATCTGTCACCTGAACGTTCATAGTTTTCAGCCCCTAGCTGTTCCGTAGACTCAGCTAGGAGAACCTGATTGAGGATGGACTCCATAAGTTTTCCAAAAGCCTCATCCTTAGTTTCTGAAAAAAGTCCTACAAAAAAATCATAGTCTAGTGTAAAATGTAATTGAGCCATAGTTCGCTTTCCTTTCAGTAATGTTTTTGTGGTGATTACATTTTAACTGAAAATCGAGCTATGTGCTCATTTTTATTTTATTGAATTTACACCATTATACAGCCACTATCAGAAAAAGAGAGGTCAAAAGGGCAATGACGGAAAAAAGATGAGATATTGCCCCTTCCAGGGATATTCCTACAGCCTTACATCGTGATTACTTAAAATATTGCTCTATCATGCTTTGCATTTGCCCAGAGTATACCCAGAGTATAACCAGAGAATATGAGATGCTCTGCTGTTTCGAAGCTGGTAATCAGGTCCTTCCGTAGGATGTGGTATTTCTTGGCTAAAATGCAGAGCTTTTTTGAGAAATGTTTTAGACATAACATGGTGCAATCTCCCTGAAAATCATATATAATAGCAAAAGTAATATGACAGGAAGGATAAGACACCATCAGATGAAGGAAAATAATCTTACAGAAGGAAATATACTTAAGACATTATGTCTTTTTGCAATCCCATTTTTAATCGCCAATGTTTTGCAGTCTCTTTATGGGGCGGTTGATTTATTTGTCATTGGACGCTATTGTTCCGCAGACAGTGTGGCAGCAGTCTCTACCGGAACCCAGGTGACCCAGATTGTAACCAGTCTGATTACCGGATTAACGTTAGGAAGCACGGTGCTGATTGGACAGTATAAGGGCAGTGGAGATATCAAGCGAGTGGAACAAACCATTGGAACGACCCTTACCGTATTTGCAATTACGGCAGTGCTGTTGTCAGTGGCGATGCTGGTTTTTGAGCGGCCGCTGCTTACCGTTTTGGACACTCCTCCAGAGGCTTTTGAACGAACCATGACCTATGTGGCAATTTGCTCCCTGGGAAATCTGTTTATCTGCGGGTATAATGCAATTAGTGCCATTTTGCGGGGATATGGAGATTCGAAAAGTCCCATGTATTTTGTGGCCCTGTCTTGTGTTACCAACATTGTATTGGATTTTCTTTTTGTAAAATATTTTGCCATGGATGTGGCAGGTACCGCACTTGCTACTATTATTTCCCAGGGCTTAAGCATGGTGGTTGCCATCATCTATCTTAAAAGAAGAGATTTTGTCTTTGACTTTAAGCCAAGAAGCTTTCTTCCTAAGAAAGAGATTGTAAAACGTCTGGCAGCAGTGGGCATTCCTATTTCCTTTCAGGAATTAATGGTAAGAATATCTTTCCTGTATCTGATGACGGTGATGAACCGATGTGGTGTGGCAGCAGCATCGGTTGTGGGAATCAGCAGTAAATATGATGTATTTGCCATGCTGACAGCCACCTCCATGGCCAGTGCTCTTGCAGCAATTACGGCACAGAATATGGGAGCCGGTAAGCTGGAGCGGGCCAGAAAATCCCTGTGGTATGGGCTGGCCGTTGCCATTGGAGTCTCTATGGTCTTTTGGATTTGGGCACAGCTCAGTCCTGAAACCATGATTGGTTTGTTTACAGATGACAGCAAGGTCATTGAAGCAGGAATCCCATTTTTTAAATCCTGCAGCTATGATTATCTTATGGTGGCAATGGTATTTTGTCTCAATGGATATTTAAATGGAAGACAAAAGACGGTGTGGACCATGATTAGCTGCTGCTTTGGAGCACTGGTTCTTCGCATTCCTATGGTATATTATTTCGGAACCTATTATGGAGATAATCTGGGCATGCTTGGCAAAATTGCACCCTTTGTATCAGGAATCATGGCCTGCTATACCTTTGTTTATGTATTGTGGGAAGGAAAGCAAAGTAGAAAATGAAGCTGGATGTAGCCTATATCTTTGAAAGAATTGCATATATGAATCACGTTCCCTTTCATATTTACAATGAGAAGCAGGAAATTATATTTCCATCCGAAGAATATGAAAATGGAGCAATTTGGAATACCCCAGAGATTCATAAGAACCACACGGACAACGAAAAGCGTCGGTGTGGGATTTTTGAATCTCAGGTAGAATCTCAGATAAAGTATGCCTATGTAAATGATGCCGGCAGCATGTATCTGATAGGGCCGGTTCTGGTAAATGAAATCGCAGTGACAGCCATGCGTAATTTCTGTCGTATGGCAGGACTGAAGGTAGATAAGGTGCCTATACCTAAGTACAGCTATTCCAATCTGTTTCGTATGCTGGAAATATTATATTACCTTGTGACTCAGGAGAAATTAGATTGGGTAGATGCCTTTGAGGATGAAGCCTTAGAGCCCATGGAAGAAGGAGCCAAGCTGTCAGAGGTGACGGAGATGTTTTATCAATTAGATAAAACAGAACAAAATCATCAGCATTTTTCCCTGGAAGAGGAGCGGAAAATGTTTGACCCCATTCGAAATGGAGATGTGGAAGCTCTTAAAATCACTACAAGAGATAATAAGGATAATATTGAACGCATTGGTATTATGGCGAAGGACAATGAAAAGCAGATAGAATATATGGTCTTATCCGCTTTAACACTGGCAGCAAGAGCAGCTATGGAGGGGGGACTGAATCCTTCCATCGCATATAATGTCAGCGATTTGTATCACCAGAAGATAGAGCAATGTAAAACCATGGAGGACTACATGAAGGTACATGCAGCCATGATGAAGGACTTTGCATCCCGGGTAGCAGAAACCAAGAAAAAGGGTCATGGAATTTATTATATTGAACAAAGTGAAAATTATTTGTTAAATCATATGTTTGAACCCATTCGAATTGGAGATATTGCCAGACAATTGGGCATGAATGAAGCCTATCTATCCCGGAGATTTCGAGAGGAGAAGGGAATCAGTATGAAGGCATATTTAACCAGAGAACGTCTAAAAGGAGCCCGCAACATGCTACAGTACTCGGATTATTCTTATGCACAAATTGCAGAATATTGCTGCTTCCCATCCCAAAGTCGCTTTGGGGAATTGTTTCGAAAGGAATTCGGAGTAACACCTGCAGAATTTCGTAGAGAGAATAAAGCAGAAACCATATAAAAAAATAAAGGAAATCAAAAAAAAGCACGGAATATGTAAATTGAGACGATAAATGTAATGTATATCAAACACATTACCATATTATATAGAAGGGAGCAGTTCATGACAATCAGAGAAACAATTGAGGCGATGGAACGGGAGACATTAAGTCCCTATGCAACATTGAATGAGAATTCCAGAGGCAGAGACCGAGAAGAGCCTCAGTGTGATATCCGCCCATTATTTCAAAGAGACCGGGACCGCATCCTTCATTGTAAATCCTTCCGTAGATTGAAAAATAAAACCCAGGTATTTTTAACGCCTAGAGGTGACCACTACAGAACCCGTCTATCCCATACCTTAGAGGTATCCCAGAATGCAAGAACCATTGGAAAGGCTCTGCGACTAAATGAAGATTTGGTAGAAGCCATTGCCTTAGGACATGACCTGGGTCATACTCCCTTTGGGCATGCTGGTGAAAATGTGTTAAATGAGCTGTGTGAAGGCGGCTTTGTACATAGTGAGCAAAGTGTAAGAATTGTGGAACATTTGGAGAAGGCAGGAGAAGGCTTAAACCTTACCTGGGAGGTAAGAGATGGCATTCGAAATCATCAGACCAGTACCATGCCGGCCACTCCAGAGGGACAGATTGTAAGATTGTCAGATAAGATTGCTTATGTAAATCATGATATTGATGATGCTATTCGCGGACAGATTCTGGCAGAAGAGGATATTCCCATGGAGCTTCGGAAAACATTGGGAATGGACACCAGAACCAGATTAGATACCCTGATTCATGATGTGATTACCAACAGTATGAACCAGCCGGAGATTCATATGTCGGAAGAAATAGAACAGGCAATGCATGAGCTGCGGAGGTTTATGTTTGCAAATGTATATAAGAATCCTGTGGCAAAAGGGGAAGAAGTGAAAGCAAAGCGAATGCTGGCACAGCTTTTTGAATATTATATGGAAAATATTTCAGAGATTCCCGGGAAATATATACGTATGATAGAGCAGGGAGAAGCCAAGGACCGGGTAGTGTGTGATTATATCGCAGGTATGACAGATCAGTATGCCGTGACCAAGTTTAACGAATACTTTATGCCCCTGGCCTGGCAGGTAGATGGATACTAAATGAGAAAGGATATGAGATGCCCTATTATTCTGATGACATCATAGAAGAGGTACGTTCCAGGAATGATATCGTAGATGTGATTTCCCAATACGTACATTTACAAAAAAAAGGCAGCTCCTATTTTGGGCTTTGTCCTTTTCATAATGAGAAAACAGGTTCCTTTTCAGTAACTCCTGGAAAGCAGATGTATTACTGCTTTGGGTGCGGAGCTGGTGGAAATGTATTCACCTTTTTGATGGAATATGAGAATTTCACATTTTCAGAAGCACTGCAGTATTTGGCAGAACGCAGTGGTGTAGAGCTGCCCAAGCAGGAAATGAACCAGGAAGCCAGACGGGAAGCAGATAAACGCAGTCGATTATTTGAAATGAATAAGGAAGCAGCCAAATATTTCTACAGCCTGCTTCGCAGTCCTAAGGGACAGACTGCTATGGATTATTTTACCAAGAGAGAGTTATCTCAGGAAACCATGCAGAAATTCGGACTGGGATATTCCGATAAATACAGCAATGATTTGTACACCTATCTTCGCAAGAAGGGGTATGACGATAATATTTTAAAGGACAGCGGTCTGGTGACCATTGATGAACGACGGGGAGGATATGACAAGTTCTGGAACCGTGCCATGTTTCCCATAATGGATGCCAATAACAAGGTGGTGGCCTTTGGAGGCCGTGTGATGGGAGAGGGAGAACCAAAATATTTAAATTCTCCGGAAACCATGATTTTCAACAAAAGTCGAACCTTATATGGTTTGCAGCTGGCACGAAAGACTAGGCGGCAGCAGATGATTCTCTGCGAAGGCTATATGGATGTCATTGCGCTGCACCAGGCAGGCTTTGACAACGCCGTAGCTTCTCTTGGAACAGCACTGACCAGTGGACATGCCAATATGCTGAAGCGGTATGCTAAGGATGTATATCTAAGCTACGATAGCGACGGAGCTGGTGTAAAGGCTGCCCTTCGAGCCATTCCCATATTAAAGGAAGCAGGAATTACCTGTAAAATTATTAATATGCGCCCCCACAAGGACCCGGATGAATTTATCAAAGCCTTGGGAGCAGAGGCATATCAAGAACGCATTGACCAGGCAGAGAACAGCTTTATGTTTACCATTCGCATGATGGAAACAGGCTATGATATGAAGGACCCGGAATCGAAAACCGCCTTCTTTAATGAGGTGGCCAAGAAGATTTTAGAATTTCCGGAGGAAATCGAAAGAAATAATTATATTGAGGCAGTAGCATCCCATTATCATACGGGATTTGAAAATATGCGCCAGCTGGTAAATCACTTTGGAACCAGAGGCGGAATCACTGCAGAGCGAAAGCCGCTGAAAACCGGAATCAACGAGAACAAGAAGAAGGAAGATGGGATGAAGCAGTCCCAAAGGCTATTGCTTACATGGCTGGTAGAGGATACCAAGCTGTATCGCATTATTAAGCCATACATTTCCCCCAGAGATTTTACGGAGGAAATATATTGCAAGGTGGCAACAGAGCTTTATCGCCAGTTTGAAGAGGAAGAAAATGTAAATCCGGCTAAGATTTGCAGCATGTTTCCCGAAGAAGAGTCCCAGCGGCAGGTTGCCCAGATATTCAACACCACAGTGGGAACCATAGAATCCAAGGCGGACCGGGAAAAAGCATTAAAAGAAACCATACTTCGAATCAAAAGAAACAGCATGGATTGGGAGAAAAAGAACTTATCTCCCACCGATATGGATGGATTGAAGCGGATTATTGAAAGTAAACGGCAGCTTCAGGAAATGGAACAACTGCATATTTCAATTGATTAGGGACAAAATACTATGAGAGGACGTAGAAAATATGGCAAAGCAAGCAAAGAGTGAGGAAATGAAAAAAACAGTGGATACCGTAGCAGAGGCTCCAGTGGAGGATACTGCAAAGGACAAGCCTGCAAAAAAGAAAGCACAGTTTGAAGCAAAGCTAGCAGAGCTTCTTAAGGTGGCAAAGGATAAGAAAAATGTATTGGAATATCAGGAAATCAGTGATTATTTCAAGGATATGCAGCTGAATGCAGAGCAGTTTGACAAGATATTAGAGTATATGGAAGCCAATAATATTGATGTGCTTCGTATGCATGAACAAGAAGAAGATATTATCTTAGATGAAGAAGATGAGATTGAAGTAGAGAAAATTGATCTTTCTGTTCCAGATGGTGTAAGCATTGAAGACCCAGTACGTATGTATCTGAAGGAAATTGGAAAGGTACCGCTTCTTACAGCAGAAGAGGAAATTGATCTGGCAAAGCGAATGGAACTAGGAGATCAGGAGGCTAAGAAACGTCTGGCAGAAGCCAATCTTCGTCTGGTTGTCAGCATTGCAAAAAGATATGTTGGCCGTGGTATGCTGTTTCTTGATTTAATTCAGGAAGGAAACCTGGGTCTTATTAAGGCTGTAGAGAAATTTGATTATCGGAAGGGATATAAGTTCTCCACCTATGCAACCTGGTGGATTCGCCAGGCCATTACAAGAGCCATTGCGGATCAGGCAAGAACCATTCGTATTCCTGTGCATATGGTAGAAACCATTAACAAGCTGATTCGTGTCAGCAGACAGTTACTCCAGGAATTAGGCCGGGAACCCACTCCAGAAGAAATTGCAGAAGAAATGGACATGCCGGTAGAACGAGTGCGTGAAATCTTAAAGATTTCCCAGGAACCAGTATCTCTGGAAACTCCTATTGGAGAAGAAGAGGACAGCCACTTAGGTGATTTTATTCAGGATGATAATGTGCCGGTTCCAGCAGAAGCAGCTACCTTTACCTTGTTAAAGGAACAGTTAGAGGAAGTGCTGGGTACCCTTACGGAAAGGGAGCAGAAGGTATTAATTCTTCGTTTTGGATTAGAGGATGGACGTGCCAGAACCCTAGAAGAGGTTGGTAAGGAATTTAACGTAACCAGAGAACGTATTCGACAGATTGAGGCCAAGGCACTTCGTAAGCTTCGTCACCCCAGCAGAAGCCGTAAGCTGAAGGATTATTTGGAGTAATATGAAATCATCAAATCGAATGACAGCTTTAGCGCAGCTTGTAACAATTTCAGGAACCTTTGCTGATATTGGAACAGACCACGGATATCTTCCTATTTATCTCATCCAGCAAAAGAGGGTGAAGCATGCCATTGCCATGGATATAAATGCAGGTCCTCTGGAACGGGCAAGACAGCATGTGATACAGGAAGGATTGCAGGATAAAATTCAGCTTCGCTTGTCCGATGGACTTTCCCAACTCCAGGAGGGGGAGGCAGATGTAATTCTTATTGCTGGCATGGGCGGAGGCGTTATTTTACATATCTTAAAACAGGATTTAATTAAGGCACAGCAGGCTGGCGAACTTATATTGCAGCCCCAGTCAGAAATTGCTCTGGTGCGAAGCTTTCTGTGTCAGGAACATTTTCAAATTCTACAGGAAGAAATGATTGCAGAGGATGGCAAATATTATCCAATGATGAAGGTGCGCTATGATGCCTCAAAACCAGTAGAAAAGCTGTCACAGGTAGCAATGGAATACGGTCCGTTGCTGCTTTTGAAAAAAAATCCTGTTTTAAAGGAGTTTTTAGAAAAGGAACAGCATACCAAAGAAGGAATTTTGGCAGGTCTGGCAAAAAAGAGTATGGACGAAGTACATATTCGAAATCGGTATGAGGAACTAACCCAGGAATTAGAGCGGGTAAAGCTGGCACAGCAAATCATATCATAGCCAGATGGCACCGGGGATGAAAAGGTAGAAGCAATGACGATAAAAGAATTGATTCATATGATAAATCAGGATATCCCAGAACAGGAAGCGCTAACATGGGATAATGTGGGATTACTGGTAGGAAACCAGGAGGCACAGGTTCACAAAATATATATTGCACTGGATGCCACCGAGCAGGTAATAGAACATGCCATTTCCTGTGAGGCAGATTTCATTATTACCCATCATCCCATGATTTTTTCTGGCATGAAGCAGGTTTGTTTTGATGATTTTACAGGAAGAAGAATTATGAAGCTGATAGAACATCATATGGCCTGCTACGCCATGCACACCAATTTCGATGTAATGAAGATGGCGGATTTGGCAGCAGACTGCATTGGTTTAGAACATGGCAGGATTTTGGATGAGGAAGAGAAGATTGGAAAGGTTGGAATTCTTCCTGATGCAGTAAGTATCAAGGAATTAGCAGAGAAAACCAAAACTGCTTTTGGCTTATCTCATGTGAAGGTCTTTGGTGATGCGACAAACATGGTTACCAGGGTGGCTATCTGTCCAGGCTCTGGAAAAAGTGAGGTTTTGCCAGCCATTGCCAGTGGGGCGCAGGTACTTATTACTGGTGATATTGATCACCATACAGGTATTGACGCTGTGGCACAGGGGCTGACTGTAATTGATGCAGGACATTATGGAATCGAGCATATTTTCATTGATTATATGAAAACATATCTACAAGCACATTGTGGTGAACTTACAGTTGTGACAGAACCATTTCAGGAACCCTTCTGGATACAGTAGAAGAAATTGGAGGCTTAGCATGTGTAAAATAATAATTAACGGTGTAGCCCATGAATACGAATACGGAACCCAGTTGATGGTCATTGCCCAGGAGTTTCAGGCTCAGTATGGGGATGATATTGTACTGGCTGTTTATAACCATCGTCTCATCGAGCTTCATAAACGAGTAAAGGAAGATGGAGAGATTTCTTTTGTTACCACCGGAGATCGGGATGGAAGACGAGCCTACCGAAGAAGTGTGGTATTTCTTATGCAGAAGGCCATTGAGGAAATGTTTCAGGATGAGACGGCAGATATTCAGGTGCTTCATTCCCTGGGACAGGGGTATTATTGTAGATTGACTGGCGTAGAGCAGCTTACGGCAACCCAGCTGATTCAACTGCGAAAAATAATGATGGGACTTGTAGAGAAGAATCTTCCGTTGCAGAAATATACCATTAAAACCAGAGAAGCCAAGGATATTTTCAATCAGGCAGGAATGACCAATAAGGAACGTTTGCTTAAATATCGTATGAGCTCCAATATTAATATTTACGAACTGGATGGCTGTAAGGATTATTTCTATGGCTATATGGTGCCCTCCACAGGATATTTAAAGTACTTTGATCTGAAGAAGTTCCAGGAAGGTTTTATGCTTTTATTCCCAGATAAGAACACCAGAGAAGTGGCGGACTTTAAGCCAGCGATACAGCTCTTCCATACCCTAGAGGAATCCAATCAATGGAGCGCTACCATGGAGATTCCAACGGTAGGTGCATTGAATGATGCCATTGCCCATGGCAAAACAAGAGAAATTATCTTAATGCAGGAAGCGCTGATGGAACGAAAAATTGGTAAATTGGCGGAAACCATTGCCCAGGGACATGATAAGAAATTTGTGATGATTGCCGGACCTTCTTCGTCAGGGAAAACAACCTTTTCTCATCGATTATCTACCCAGCTGAGAGCCCAGGGATTACGTCCCCATCCCTTTCCACTGGATGATTATTATTTGAATCGTGACCAGATTCCGTTGGATGAGTACGGACAGCAGGATTTTGAATGTCTAGAAGCACTGGATGTGGAGCTGTTTAATCACGACATGAACGAATTGCTGGCAGGAAAGAAAGTGAACCTTCCGGTATTTAATTTTAAGACTGGCAAACGGGAGTATAAGGATAAATATATGCAGCTAGGTCCAGATGATGTTCTGGTTATTGAAGGAATTCATGGATTAAACGATAAGCTTTCCTATTCGCTTCCCAAGGAGAGCAAGTATAAAATCTATATCAGCGCATTGACACAGCTTAGTATTGATGAACATAATCCACTGCCCACCACAGATGGTCGTCTGATTCGCAGAATTGTGAGAGATGCAAGAACCCGAGGAACCACGGCAAGAGAAACCATTGCCATGTGGGATTCCGTTCGTCGTGGAGAAGAGAAGAATATCTTCCCATTTCAGGAAATGGCAGATGAAATGTTTAATTCGGCTTTGATTTATGAACTGGCTGTGTTAAAATTGTACGCACAGCCACAGCTTTTTGCCATAGAACCAGACTGCAAAGAGTATGCTGAAGCAAAGCGGTTATTAAAGCTTTTAGATTATTTCCTGGCAATTCCATCAGATGATATTGGAAATAATTCCATTGTGAGGGAATTTATTGGTGGAAGCTGTTTTAATGTTTAATGAATATATCATACGGGAGCATAACAATAAGTAGGACAAATGATCGCGGCTGCAATTGCCGAAAGGCAGCAGGTGAGGAAAGTCCGGGCTTCATAGGGCAGGATGCCGGATAACATCCGGTGGAGGTGACTCCAAGGACAGTGCAACAGAGATATACCGCCGGGAATCTTGATTCCCGGTAAGGGTGGAAAGGCAGTGTAAGAGACTACCGCTCTGCTGGTAACAGCAGGGGTCCATGTAAACCCCATCCGAAGCAAGACCGAATAGGAGCAGTGACGTGGCCCGCTAGTTCCAGGTTGGTCGCTTGAGGCGGCTGGCGACAGTCGTCCTAGATAGATGATCATTTACGACATAACCCGGCTCATCGTCCTGCTTATTGTTATGTTCCCGTAGTAAATAAAGTTCTTATTTCATGATATGAAATTGAGAACTTTTTTTCATGAAAATGTTACAAAATATGCAATGATTCCAAACATTATCTTGTGTTCCTAAAGGAAATGGAAACGCTTTCTAAAATGTTTATTAAATGAAGGACCACCTTATTGACACTGCTCTCGGAAAGCTTTAGATTAAATGGAGATAGATTTTAACAGAGGTGGATTGTATGAATATCAAACAAAGATTAATGAATTTTATGATAGGTAGAAACGGAGTAGACCAGTTGGGGAAGTTCTCCCTGGGTGTGGCGTTGGTTTTGATGGTAATTACCATGTTTACCCATCAGAGTATCATATATATTCTGTCCCTGGCAGCATTGATTTACAGCTATTTTCGTATGATGTCCAAGAATGTATCCAAGCGATATCTTGAGAATCAGAAGTTTGTAGGCTTGGGATATCGGGTGAAGAATTTCTTCACAGGAATGGGCAAAAAGGCCAATTATCAGAAGAGCAAGGCTGTATATGACAGGGAACAAAGAAAGCTGTATAAGATTTTCTATTGCCCATCCTGCAAGCAGAAGATTCGGGCGCCCAGAGGGAAGGGCAAAATCTGTATCACCTGTCCAAAATGCAAGATGGAGTTCGTAAAACATACCTAGAGGTGACGGAACATGTTTGGATATATTAATGTAAATCGCAAGGAATTATCCAAGGAAAATATAAAGGAATATCAGGCGTATTATTGTGGCTTGTGTCAGCAGCTAAAATGCGAGGGTGGTATGAAAGCTCAGGCACTGCTAAATTATGATATGACGTTTCTTATTATTCTTCTGACGGGACTATATGAGTTAGAGCCACAGGAGAAGAACTTTGTGTGTGCTGTTCATCCAACCAAAAAGCAATTGGCATATGTAAATGAAGCCACAGCTTACGCAGCAGCAATGGATATTGTGTTAAGCTATCATAATTTAATGGATGATTACAGAGATAATGGCAATATTCCCAAGAAGGCGTTGGCATCCACTCTTCGGAAGGATTATGAGAGAATCAGTGCAAAATATCCCAGTAAGGTACTTGCTGTAGAAAATTATATGAAACAGCTTGCCCAGGCGGAGAAAAGCAAGGAAACAAATGTGGATATTATTTCCGGATATACCGGGGAGATGCTGTCCCAGCTATTTGCCTGGAAAGAAGAAGATATCTGGAATAAGGATTTAAAAAATCTGGGATTTTATATGGGAAAATT
The DNA here is from genome assembly GCA_964650965.1 of uncultured Lachnospiraceae bacterium. GTDB lineage: Bacteria > Bacillota > Clostridia > Lachnospirales > Lachnospiraceae > CAZYYO01. The sequence continues at coordinate 12,418 of CAZYYO010000035.1, forward strand.
CATCTATTTACTGGATGCGTATGAAGATTTGGACAAGGATCTAAAAACAGGAAATTATAATCCCCTTCGCTATATGAAGGAAGAGAATACAGAAGAATATGAGACCTTTTGCCGATTAACATTAACTACATTAATGGCAGAGTGTGCAAAATCCTTTGAACGTATGCCGATTTTAATGCATGCGGATATTATACGTAATATCCTGTATTCCGGCGTATGGACGAAGTACGAATATTTACAGATTAAGACAGGAAAGAAGAAGGTCAAGGAGGAACAACAAAATGACTGACCCCTATCGGGTGCTGGGCGTCTCTAGAAACGCTTCAGATGATGAAATAAAAAAAGCATACCGGAATTTAAGCCGTAAGTATCATCCGGATGCGAATGTGAATAATCCCAATAAAGACCAGGCAGAAGAACACTTTAAAGAGGTTCAGCAGGCCTATGATCAGATTATGAAGGAAAAACAGCAGGGGGGAGGCTATGGAGATTTTGGATATCATTATGGAAATGGCGGTTCCTTCTATCAGGAAGCTGGAAACCAGAATACAGAATCCAATGAAATGAGGGCGGCAGCCAATTATATTGCCAACCATTATTATAATCAGGCGATGAATGTACTGCAAAGTATTTCTGAAAGCGAACGGGGAGGCAGATGGTATTACTACAGTGCCCTTGCCAGCGAAGGAATGGGCAATCTTGTAAATGCCAAGGAGTTTATCAACCGGGCAGTAGCATTAGAACCCAGTAATTTCCAGTATCGGCAGTTTCAGCAGCATCTGGAATATGGTAACACATGGTATACCAGTCGTGGGGATGCATATGAACGCCCATATTCTGGTGTTACCCGGTGGTGCCTGAACCTGGTGTTGCTGAATCTGTTCTGTAACTGTTGCTGCTGGGGACCAAGAATGTTTTAGGATATATAGGTAGGCTTACCCTTTTAGCTTGGAAGATTTTTCTTCACAATACTTACAGCGGTAGGTCTCATTTTCTTCATCCGTTAATACAAAAATCTGATCCAAGCCCTGTTCGATGCTGGTAATGCATCTTGGATTCTTACAGGAGATAACATTTTTAATGATTTTAGGAAGCTTTAGGGCACGCTTCTCCACAATGCGGTCTCCTTTAATGATATTTACGGTGATATTATGGTCAATATAACCAAGGATGTCTAAGTCCAATGCATCAATGGGACATTCTACCTTAATAATATCCTTGGCACCCATCTTGTTGCTTTTGGCATTCATAATCACTGCTACCGTACAGTCGAAACGGTCTAATTTCAAATCATGATATATCTTAAGGCTCATTCCCGCCTGAATATGATCCAGAACAAAACCTTCATGAATTCCACTTATATTTAACATACGCTTACCTCCAGTAAAGTCAGAATCAGTGCCATACGAATGTATACACCATATTGTGCCTGCTTAAAATAGGAGGCTCTTGGGTCATCATCTACCTCCACAGAGATTTCGTTTACTCTTGGCAGTGGGTGAAGCACCATCATACTTTCCTTGGCAAGTCCCATTTTCGTTTCATCTAATATGTAGAAATCCTTCATACGAAGATAATCCTCTTCATTGAAGAAACGTTCCCTTTGAACGCGGGTCATATACAAAATGTCCAAAGCAGGCATGGCATCCTCTAGCTTCTCTACCTCTTGAAAAGGAATATGATTTTTCTCTAATACATCCTCTCTAATATATTCAGGAACACGCAGCTCCTCGGGAGAAATCAGTACAAATCGAACATTGGGATAACGTACCAATGCGTTGATGAGGGAGTGTACCGTACGACCGAATTTTAAATCGCCACACAGACCAATGGTCAAATCTTTAATTTCTCCACGAAGAGAACGAATGGTAAATAAATCTGTCAAGGTCTGGGTAGGATGTTGGTGACCGCCATCGCCGGCATTAATCACAGGAATTTTAGAACGCTGGGATGCAACCAGTGGTGCGCCTTCCTTTGGGTGACGCATGGCACAGATGTCTGCATAGCAGGAAATAACACGAATAGTATCAGAAACGCTTTCTCCTTTGGCAGCAGAACTGCTGTCTGCACTGTGAAAGCCCAATACAGATCCACCAAGATTTAGCATGGCGGCTTCAAAGCTTAATCGGGTACGGGTGCTTGGCTCGTAAAAACAGGTTGCCAGTTTTTTGCCCTGGCATACATGGGCATATTTGTCTGGATGATCCTTGATATCATCAGCAAGATCCATAAGATGATCTAATTCATCGACGGTAAAATCCAGAGGACTCATCAAATGACGCATTCTTTTCCTCCTTAAGGTGTAATCAATATTTGCTAGCATTATCATATAATATGCATCTTAAGAATTCAAGAGGAATCATGTGTCTTTTTGTTGATTTATCCGGGTGAGAATCTGTTCGAAGAGCAGACCACTTCCCACCCAGAAGGGAAAATAATCCAGACGAATTAACCCTTGAATATTGTATGGACTGCCGGTGTAATCCCAGGGGCAGGATGCAATGAGGCGAAGGAGGGTCCCGGTAATAAATTCCCCACAAAAGATACCAAAGCCGTATATAAGCCCACGCACCAGCATAGGAACATTCCGAAGTTTTTTTGAAAGGGGATAAATGATGGCCGCCATACCATAAATGGGAAACATCCAAAGGGAGGTATGCCCAATCAATTTGCTGTTGTGATCTATCAGGCAGTTCATGGAGGTGAAAATGATTTCCAGACACCATCCCACAATGCCACATATAAGAAAATTCTTTTTCATCATAAAAACATTATTACCCAAGGACATGGAAAATATGTAATCTCTTATTTCCAAAATTATCCCTGTAATCGTCATAATACGACAAAATCAGTGGTAAAAAGTTGCGATAGTAAGTTCAAGTCTGATATAATGAAAAATAGAATTTCATATCGGCAAAAAAATAAAAAGAGGATGATAACATGAAAAATGATCAAGGGATAGTGAGATTTTTTTCTGACTATGGTGATTGTTATGAAGTAGTAGACCTTGATACGGGAAAGCTAGGTAGAATGACCTTCCTGAATATGCGGATGCTGGATGGAATTATGACCATGGACTATTCTACTGCGTTAGCAAGACAGATTTCAGATGTGGTATACAAAGAAGATCAGCCGAAAGCAGCAGAGATGCTGGGGCTTATGAACCTCAGACACTTGTTCGATATTGGTTCTACGAAGGAATGCTATATTCTTCGCGCCTTTGATCATAATCGCAGCATTGTGGATATTGAAGTGCAGGTGCGCTTATATTTTTGTAGCAAGCAGAGAATTGCTTTAATTACAACGAAAAATTTAACATTGATAGAAGCACGCAGTGGACAGCTTGCCAATGAAATTATTCATCGCAAGAATGAGGACCTATCCCAGGGGGTAAATAAAGAGGAGCTTCTATATCAGCTGGCAAAGGATATTAGAAATCCAATTCATAATATTATTGGAATGTGTAAGATGACTTCCATCACAGAGCATACCGGAGTATTCAGCGACTGTGTAGGCGAGGTGCAGCAGGAGTCCTTTCGTATTCTGAATATGGTGGAGGATGTGGCTGATATGTCCCGTATTGCGGAAAAGCAATTGCATCTTCATCCCAATTTAATTAATATGGCGCAGATGACCCAAGATGTGGCTGGTGAATTGTCACTGAAGCTGAAGGAGAAGGATCTGAAGCTCCGTGTTTATGTGGATAATATTCGATTTGAGCGGATTATTGCGGACACCCAGCGGGTTCATCAGATTTATAAAAATGTTGTATTAAATGCAATTAAAGACAGCTATCCTGGAACGATTATTAAAGTCATTATTCGGCAGCTGGATTATTATAATAAAAAGAATATTATTATGCAGGTCACCTGTGAAAATGAAGGATATGGCATGAAGCCAGCATTGGTGGAGGGCTTGGAGAATCCCTTCTATAAGACAGATAAGAAGGAAGGCTGGGGCGTGGCAGGGGAAGGCTATGGGCTGCCTCTGGCTAAGGAATTGACACTTTTAATGGATGGACATTTTCTGGTGGAAACCAAAGAGAATGTTGGTACTAGGATTACAGTGACCTGCGAAAGGGAGTATCGTGGCATATCAGCGTATGAGGTAGAGGATAAGCTAAAGCATATCAAACTACTTCTGTTAAACAACGATGCTCTATTAGCCAAAGATGCAGTGGAAATCCTAAGACGGATGGAAATTTATGCGGAAACAATGGATATTAAGGAACTCTTGGATTTATCCATGCAGGAACGACTTGATTCCTTAGCGGTATATGATGTGATTATGGTACCTAGGGATATTATTAACCTAGATCACGTAGCATACATGCGTCAACAGCTGAAGGAGAATGCACCGAAGCTGATTCTGACTGCCTATGAGTGGGATGCGTTAGAACAGATTGAGGGAATGGACGCATATCTGAAGAAGCCTTTTTATGCCAGTTCCTTAAGAATTGCATTAAAGCAGGCACTAGGACTTATTTCTAAGGAAGATGAAGAAGAGAAACCACTGTGGATGCTGCATACGAATATTCTGGTTGTGGAGGACAATGAACAGAACCAGGAAGTGCTGGTGCAGCTGTTAAAAAGTGTGGGCTGTAATATCCGGGTTGCAGAAAATGGTTTGGTAGCGCTGGAAATTCTCAAACAAAAACCGGAGAATTACTTCCATATGGTTATTATGGATATTGTGATGCCTTTGATGGACGGATATGAGGCAACGGTGAAGATCCGGGAGCTGCCATTAGAGTATACAAAGCATGTGCCGATTATTGCCCTTTCCTCAAGCTCCTCTTGGGAGGACAAGGAACGTTGTAAGGCAAGTGGTATGAATGAACATTTAGAGAAACCTATAAACGTAAAAAAATTACAAATGATTCTTCGCAAGTTCCTGGCAGATAAGTGTCTGCAATAAAAGGTAGAGGAAGGAAAGATAAAATGAAACAAGTAGATAAAATGTTACAGCGTCTGGATTATGAGATTCTTCAGGGCAGTATAAATCAAAGTATTACCGGACTGGTATATGATTCAAGAAAAGTAGAAGACCATACAATGTTTGTATGTATTCGTGGTACAGCTGTGGATGGACACAGCTTTGCAGCCCAGGTGGCAGCCCAGGGAGCCAGTGTTTTAGTGGTAGAGGAAGCGGTGGATGTACCCAAGGAGGTTACTGTGATTAAGGTGCAGGATACCCGGGTTGCCCTTGCTATGCTTTCTGCAGCCTACTTTGATTATCCGGCAGAGAAGCTGCGGGTGATTGGGGTTACCGGGACGAAGGGAAAGACAACCACCACCTATATGGTAAAATCCATTTTGGAAAGTGCAGGATACCAGGTGGGATTAATTGGAACCATTGAAGCCATTATTGGAGACAAGGTAATCCCTGCCAGCAATACCACACCGGAATCCTATGTGGTACAGAAGTATTTCTATGATATGGTGCAGGCAGGCTGTGATATCTGTGTGATGGAGGTGTCCTCCCAGGGCTTAATGATGCATCGTGTAGATGGATTTACCTTTGAAATTGGTATCTTTACCAATATTGAACCAGATCATATTGGACCTAACGAGCATGCCAGCTTTGAGGAATACATGGCATGCAAGGGACTGCTTTTTCAGAAATGCCGTCTTGGCATTGTAAATGGAGATGATCCTCATTGCCAGCAGGTTTTGTCAGGGCATACCTGTGAAATTGAAACCTATGGTTTTGATGAGAAGGCAGATATTCATGCCCTTAACACACAATTAGTTCATAAGCCGGGATATCTTGGGGTGTCCTATCAGGTGGCAGGTCTGGTGAATTTCCCAGTAGAGATTGATGTGCCAGGCAAATTCAGCGTATATAATTCCCTAACCGCGATTGCAATCTGTCATCACTTTAACGTTACTGTGGAGAATATGCAAAAGGCATTAAAGGTAGCCAAGGTGAAGGGACGCATTGAAATGATTCCAGTATCCCCTGATTTCACCCTGATGATTGATTATGCCCATAATGCTATGAGCTTAAAGAGTTTGCTTACCACATTAAAGGAATACGACCCGGGACGTTTGGTGTGTGTCTTTGGATGTGGAGGCAACCGTTCCAAGCTGCGTCGCTATGAAATGGGAGAGGTGTCTGGAGAATTAGCAGACCTTACCATTATTACATCCGATAATCCCAGATATGAAGAACCACAGGATATTATTAACGACATTAAAACTGGTATCGCGAAAACCAGCGGAAGCTATGTGGAAATCATTGACCGGAAGGAAGCCATCCGCTATGCCATTTCCCATGGACAGCCAGGGGATGTGATTGTATTAGCTGGCAAGGGACATGAGGACTACCAGGAGATAAAGGGGAAGAAGTATCCCATGGATGAACGGGTGCTTATTGCCCAGGTGCTTGAAGAATTAGGAGAATAGCATGTTATATGCAGATATCATTATTGATATTTCCCATGAAAAATTAGATAAGACCTTCCAATATATAATACCTGCAGACCAGGAGGAGAAAATCCAGATTGGTATGCAGGTTATTATTCCTTTTGGAAATGGTTCCAGAAGAATCAAGGGCTACGTAGTAGATATTACGTCCCAGCCCAAAATTGACCCAGCCAGACTCAAAGAGGTACTGGGTGTGGCAAGGGACAGTATCGCCATTGAGTCTCAGCTGATTGCTTTGGCTGCATGGATGAAGAGAAATTATGGTTCTACTATGAATCATGCCTTAAAGACGGTGATTCCCATTAAGCAAAAAACCGGTATTAAGGAAAAGAAGATGGTGACCTTAACGCTAGATGATAAGCAGGCCAGGATAGAGCTGAATGCATTGCTTGCCAGAAAGAATCATAGTCAGGGTAAGGAACGGCTGCTGCGGGAATTAATGGAGCACGGCACCATAGAATGGAATATGATTACAGGAAAGCTGAATGTGGCTTCTTCTATCATTCGGGACTTTGAGAAAAATGCCTGGATTACCGTCACCAGCAGCCGGGATTACCGAAATCCGGTAAAGGAAGTAGAGGCAAAAGCATATGCACTTACCTTAAATCAGGAGCAGCAGCAGGCAGTGGATACGGTCATGGCAGATTATCTTCGTAACATTTACAAAACCTATCTGATTCATGGCGTGACAGGAAGTGGCAAGACAGAGGTATATATGGAATTAATCAGTCATGTCATTGACCAGGGGCGGGAAGCCATTGTATTGATTCCTGAAATTGCATTGACCTACCAGACGGTAATGCGATTCTATGGAAGATTTGGCAATCAGGTCTCTATTATTAATTCCAGATTATCTCCCGGAGAGCGATACGATCAGTTTGAACGGGCGAAAAAGGGTGACATTAAAATTATGATTGGTCCTAGAAGTGCGTTATTTACGCCATTTTCCAATTTGGGATTGATTATTATTGATGAAGAGCATGAGGCTACTTATAAAAGTGAAACAGTTCCCAAGTATCATGCCAGAGAAACTGCAATCCAAAGAGCTAAGATGGCAAATGCCTCTGTAGTATTAGGCTCCGCCACACCTTCCATAGAAAGCTATCAAAGAGCTATGAAGGGAGAATATCAGCTGATTGAACTAAAGCAGAGGGTGGAAGCCAAACCCCTGCCAGAGTGTGAGGTAGTTGATCTTCGGGAAGAATTGAAATCCGGAAATCGGTCTATACTAAGTGGAAGATTATCTACATTAATGGAGGACCGTCTAAGAAAGGGACAGCAAACCATGCTGTTTATTAATCGCAGGGGGCTCTTGGGCTTCGTTTCTTGCAGAGCTTGTGGTCATGTGATAAAATGTCCCCATTGTGATGTATCCTTGAGCCTTCATAATAACGGAAGACTTCAGTGTCATTATTGCGGTTATACCACAGCAAAACCCAAGGTGTGTCCACAGTGCGGCTCTAAATTTATCGGTGGTTTTAAAGCAGGAACCCAGATGATTGAAGAAGTGGTGAAGAAACAATTTCCCACAGCCCGGGTGCTGCGTATGGACATGGACACCACAAAAGGGAAAAATGGACATCAGGAGATATTGTCAGCATTTTCCAATCGGGAGGCAGATATTCTTGTAGGAACCCAGATGATTGTGAAGGGACATGATTTCCCCATGGTTACCTTAGTGGGAGTTCTGGCAGCTGATTTGTCCTTAAATGCCAATGATTACCGGGCAGGAGAGCGAACCTTCCAGCTATTAACACAAGCTGCCGGCCGTGCCGGAAGAGGAAAGCTGCCGGGAGCCGTGGTAATTCAGACCTATCAGCCGGATAATTATAGTATTGTGGCTGCCAGTAAACAGGATTACGAAAGCTTCTATCAGCAGGAAATCGCTTACCGGGAGCTTTTGGATTATCCGCCAGCCGCACATATGCTGGTGATACAGATTACATCCATGTCAGAGCCAGCCGCATTAGAAAGAGGAAAGCAGATTGCAGCCCTGATTCAAAAGGCGGCTCCTCATGTATTGTTTACCGGACCTACAGAAGCTACCATTGCCCGGGTAAATGATGTATATAAAAAAGTAATTTATGTAAGACATCCCCAGTATCAGCAGCTGATAGATATAAAAGATGTAATAGAAGAATATTTATTAAATACCAAAGAATTATCTAATGTATCCGTATGGTTTGATTTTGATCCAATGAACGGATTTTAGAAGGAGGAAGCAGAAATGGCAATCAGAGAAATTCGTATTCAGGGAGACAGTGTGTTAGAGAAGGTTTGTCGCCCGGTAACAAAAGTAACCCCAAGAATAGAGACCCTAATTGATGACATGCTTGATACCATGTATGAAGCAAACGGAGTTGGTTTAGCCGCACCTCAGGTGGGAGTTCTTAGAAGAATTGTAGTTATTGACGTAGGAGAAGGCCCTATTGTAATGATTAATCCGGTTATTGTAAGTTCAGATGGGGAACAGACCGGGGATGAAGGCTGTCTTAGTCTTCCAGGAAAAGCAGCACAGGTAACCAGACCGAACCACGTAATAGCCCGTGCATGGAATGAGAATATGGAAGAATATGAGATTGAAGGAACCGAATTACTGGCAAGAGCAATCTGCCATGAATTAGATCATTTAGATGGACACATGTACACAGAACTGGCAGAAGGTCCGGTACATGAGGTTCAATATGAAGAGGAAGAAGCGTAGTCATTGACAAGCATTGAGATGAAGGTGATGGAATGAAAGTAATATTTATGGGCACTCCAGATTTTGCAGTAACAACTTTACAGGCAATCAGTCAGGCAGGACATGAGATTCTTCTTGTAGTTACCCAACCGGATAAGCCCAAGGGCAGAGGAAAGAATATGCAGTGTCCGCCAGTAAAAGAATGGGCAATGGAGCATAATATACCTGTATTTCAGCCAGTGAAGATTCGAGAGGCTTCCTGCATTGAGGAACTACGGAAATATCCGGCGGAGATTATGATTGTTGCAGCCTTCGGACAAATTCTTCCAAAAGAAATATTAGAGATGCCAAAGTATGGATGTGTGAATGTTCATGCATCCTTGTTACCAAAATACCGTGGCGCAGCCCCTATTCAATGGGCTGTAATTAATGGAGATCCCGTCAGTGGTGTCACTACCATGCAGATGGGGGTGGGATTAGATGATGGAGATATGCTGCTGCGAGAAGAAGTAACCCTTGCAGAAGATGAAACAGGAGGCAGTCTCTTTGATAAGCTGGCAGTGGTTGGTGGCGAATTATGTGTTAGAACCATGGAAGGCATAGAAGCCGGAACCATTACAAGCATTCCCCAGGATGAATCAGAAGCTACTCATGTGGGAATGATAAAGAAGAGCCTGGGAGAGATTAATTTTCAGCAAAGTGCTACAGAGATAGAGCGTTTGGTTAGAGGATTAAATCCATGGCCCAGCGCCTTTGCACATTTTCGAGGTAAGACATTGAAAATCTGGAAGGCAGCAGTGGTGTGTGAAAATTCCAGTGTAGAGCCGGGAACGGTATGCTTTGTAGATAAAGATACCCTTAGAATACAGGCAAAAGAGGGCTGCATTGATTTATTAGAAGTGCAGCTAGAAGGAAAGAAACGAATGAGAATTCAGGACTTTTTAAGAGGTCATGAAATTTCAGAAGGAGAGGTGTTACTGTAATGTACGGTTATGGATTATATGGATTTGGAATGATGTGGGACCCAACCTATTGGCTGGTACTGATTGGTGCAGTGATTTGTCTCATTGCATCTGCAAGAGTTAATTCTACATTTAATAAATACTCAAAATATCGAAGCAATTCAGGAATGACAGGAGCACAGGCAGCTGAGCGGATTCTTCGTAGTGCAGGAATTTCGGATGTGACCATTCAGCATGTATCTGGAAAGCTGTCCGATAATTACAATCCCAAAACCCATACGTTAAATCTATCAGACAGTACCTATGGTGCATGCAGCGTGGCGGCCATTGGGGTAGCAGCCCATGAGTGTGGGCATGCCATTCAGCATCAGAAGAACTACCTGCCATTAACCTTGAGAAGTGCTTTTGTACCGGTTGCCAATATTGGAAGTACCTTAGCATGGCCTTTGATTATTATTGGTCTGTTCTTCACCACCAATACCGGTTCCACATTAATAACCATTGGTATCTGGTGCTTCTCTCTGGCAGTATTGTTTCAACTAATTACCCTGCCGGTGGAATTTAATGCATCAAGAAGAGCCGTGGGAATCTTAGATGAGACAGGAATCTTAAATCAGGATGAATTGAAATATACAAAAAGAGTATTGAAGGCAGCAGCATTAACCTACGTTGCCAGTGCCGCAGTAGCCATTCTTCAGTTATTAAGACTGGTTCTGCTATTTGGAGGAAGAGACCGTGACTAATGTCAATGTTCGGGAAATTGTATTGGATATGCTGTTAGATATTACAAGAGAGGGAAAATATTCTCATCTTGTGCTTCAGCAAACCTTATCCAAGTACCAGTATTTGGATAAGCAGCAAAGGTCCTTTCTATCCAGAGTTACTCATGGAACTGTAGAACACATGATAGAACTGGATTATATCATTAACTCCTATTCCAAGACTCCTGTGAAGAAGATGAAACCACTGATTCGTAATCTCCTTCGCATGAGCGTATATCAATTAAAATACATGGATGCCGTACCGGATTCTGCAGTGTGTAATGAAGCTGTGAAGCTGGCCAATAAGCGGGGCTTTTCCCAGCTCAAAGGATTTGTCAATGGAGTGCTTCGAAATATTGCAAGAAATATAGGAGAAATAGAATATCCGGATCTGTCTGTAAAATATTCCATGCCCCAGTGGATTGTTGCCATGTGGGAGAAGGAATATGGCAAGGCACGTACTGAGGAAATCCTTCAGGCCTTTTATCAGGAAGCCAGAACCTGCATTCGTACCAATCTAAGCAGAATCAGTGGAGCAGAGCTGCGTCTGAGATTAGAGAAGGAAGGAGTCACGGTATATCCCGTACCAGAGGTTGACTATGCCTTCTTTATAGATGATTATGATTATCTTATGGCACTTCCATCCTTTCAGAAGGGATTGTTCTACGTACAGGATATCAGCTCTATGATGGTGGCAGAGCGTGCCGGGATTCAGCCGGGTGACATTTGCCTGGATGTGTGTGCAGCCCCAGGAGGTAAGAGCCTTCATATGGCAGAACTGCTTCAGGGAACCGGCAAGGTAGAAGCCAGGGATGTGTCTGACTATAAGGTTGGATTCATCAATGAAAATATTGTTAAAAGTGGACTTAATAATATTACTGCAAAAAAATGGGATGCCACGATTCCAGACCCGGAGTGGACCGAGAAGGCCGATATTGTCATTGCAGACCTGCCCTGTTCCGGACTGGGAGTTATAGGTAAGAAACCGGATATTAAGCTGCATGCCACCCCAGAAAGCTTGCAGGAGCTTGCTGTATTACAGCAATCCATATTGCAGGTGGTATGTGCTTATGTTAAGCCTGGGGGAAGAATGGTCTTTTCCACCTGTACCATTAACAGACAAGAGAATGAAGAAAATGTAGCAAAATTCCTACAGACCCATAAAGAATTTCAATGTATCAGTATGGAACAGCTGCTGCCAAAGGCAGGAGCGGATACAGACACCGTATCAGTAAGTGATGGGTTCTTCATTTCAGTTTTACAGAAGGAATAGAAAGCTTATGGATAAAGTGGATATTAAGTCAATGAATTTACAGGAGCTGACAGCTTACATAGAGAGCCTGGGAGAAAAGAAGTTTCGGGCAAAGCAGTTGTATCAGTGGATGCACGTCAATAAAGCTGCGTCCTATGATGAAATGACAAATATACCAAATAAATTAAAAGAAGATTTGATTAACAAGGCAAGCTATGTAAGCTTACAGCAGATAGATTGTCAGATATCCCAGCTGGATGGCACCAGAAAATACCTGTTTGCCTTATCGGATGGAAATATGGTGGAAAGCGTACTGATGAAATATAAGCACGGAAATTCTGTATGTATTTCATCTCAGGTGGGGTGCCGCATGGGATGTCGCTTCTGTGCCTCAACCCTGGGAGGTCTGGTTCGAAATCTCCTGCCTTCTGAAATGCTAGATCAGGTATATCGCATTGAGAGGGACAGTGGACAGCGGGTTCATAACCTGGTTGTTATGGGAACAGGGGAGCCGATGGATAATTATGATCATCTGCTTAAGTTCATAGAGCTGTTATCCGATGAAAACGGATGTAATATCAGTCAGCGAAATATCACGGTATCCACCTGCGGCATTGTTCCAAAAATTCGGGAACTGGCGCAAAAACAGCTGCAAATCACTTTGGCATTGTCTCTTCATGCCAGCAACCAGAAGAAACGGTTAGAACTGATGC
>CAZYYO010000036.1:0-25005 GCA_964650965.1 uncultured Lachnospiraceae bacterium
AAGCCAGTAAATATGCGGTTTTGCACGATTCCATATACGGCACAGACTATCTCTTACTGAACTGAGGAGCACGACGTGCTGCTTTGAGTCCGTATTTCTTTCTTTCTTTCATACGTGGATCTCTGGTTAAGTATCCAGCAGATTTTAATACTGGTCTGTAATCAGCATCTACAGTAAGTAATGCTCTTGCAATACCGTGTCTGATAGCACCAGCCTGACCGGTGTATCCGCCGCCCTTTACGTTTACTAATACATCAAACTTATCTAAGTTGTCAGTAGCTACTAATGGCTGACGAACGATAACTTTTAAAGTCTCTAATCCAAGATATTCATCAATATCTCTTTTGTTAATTGTGATTTTACCAGTTCCGGGTACTAAATATACTCTTGCAACAGAAGATTTTCTTCTTCCAGTTCCGTAATTTTTGTTATTAGCCAATGTTCTTTACCTCCTATTAAAATGTTAAAGCTTCAGGCTTCTGAGCTTCGTGCTTGTGATCTGGACCTGCGTATACGAATAACTTCTTATACATTTCTCTTCCTAAAGGTCCCTTTGGAAGCATACCCTTAACAGCGAATTCAATAACTCTTTCTGGGTGTTTCTCTAACATTTCTTTTAAAGTGGTTTCTTTCATTCCACCAACATATTCTGAGTGGTGATAGTACATTTTCTGGTCTAATTTCTTACCAGTCACTTTAATCTTCTCAGCATTCACAACGATTACAAAATCACCGGTGTCAGCGTGTGGTGTGAAGATTGCTTTATTTTTTCCTCTTAATACTTTAGCGATTTCAGAAGCAAGACGACCTAAGGTCTGTCCTTCTGCATCGACTACATACCATTTTCTTTCAACTAAAGTTGGGTTTGGCATATAAGTGTTCATTTGGGTTTTCCTCCTTGATAATCATACATAACATCATGCGCGGTCAACTGGTACAATGTCCGTAATACCAGCCTTCCTTTGTTTATAGTCAAAATACACTCCGGGGCTAAGGGAGTTGTATTCTTTCACTACATCAGCCTTAACATTATATTACACGTTTCGGTGTGTGTCAACCCTCATTTTTCCATTTTCTCATGTTTCCCCAGGTCTTTTTCTCGCGTAATCTGACCATAAACAAAGACACTGTATCACAGTGTCTTTGTAATCAGCTTGCTTATTCTACAATGTATGGCGTCCTGCTGTCAATGTTTCTTCTCTGCCATCTAACAGCTTCACTGTTGCTGTTACATTAGCTGGTACCAGGAATTCATATACTACCTTGTCTCCTTCATATTTCCAGCTGCTTTCAATGCGTCCTACTGGGGATTCGTATGTAGCTTTGGCATGGTCTAAGGCCGGGTATGGCAATGGAGCAAAGGACAATGCACCATTTTCTAAATGAATGCCACAGATACCACTCATCAGCCATCCGCTGATTGCACCATAGGAATAATGATTCAGTGATGCGTGAGGTACGTTTTCTTCATTAATACCATCCCATGTCTCCCAGATGGTGTTGGCACCCTTCTTCACCTCATATAGCCAGCTTGGCATGGTGTCCTGCAGCAATAATTTATAGGCTGTCTCCAGATAACCATAATCTGCCAGCACCTGGCAAAGGAATGGTGTAGATAAGAAACCAGTATTTAAATGATATCCATTATCTACTACCATCTGGTTCAAATCTGCCGCAGCCACCTTCATCTCTTCTTCGCTAAGCAATCCAAAGCTGATGGCACGAACATACTGACACTGACGATCAGAGTGAATTCTACCGTCCTCTGTAGCAATATAATGAAATGCTTTCTTGGCATTCTCTGCAATATTCTGATAGCGTGCTGCGTCCTCTTCCTGTCCCAAAATATGAGCAATCTCGCTTAGCATCTCACCGGATCTTGCAAAGTATGCAGTAGCAACAATGGCAGATGGATTTCTCATAGCCATCTGACCATCCACATCCGGTTCACACCATTCACCGTAATCAATCCCAGTTTCAATGGTGTAATCACTGTATGGATTTTTCTTTTTAAAGATAGACTTTAAATCCTTCTTCTTGGCACGGCTTTCCAGGAAAGCGTACCACTGCTTCATCATCTCATAGTTCTCTTCTAAGATTGCCACATTATCATATCTCTTATACAACGCATAAGGAACAATAATGCTTGCATCTCCCCAGCCTACAGAACCACTTAGCAAATTGGTAAACATGCTTGGCTTTCCATTGGGGGGAGCGATGTTATATACCTTACCATCCTTCTGCTGAATTAAGCGACATTCACCTAACCACTTGCGGAATACACTGTAGCAATCCTCTAAGAAGATTCCGGTATCTACAAATACCCCAGCATCTCCTGTCCATCCTGCACGCTCTCTGGTAGGGCAATCTGTAGGAATATCACAGAAATTCCCCTTCATGCTCCATATGCTGTTTTTAAACAACTGATTTACATTGGCATCAGAGCAGGTAAAGCTGCCAATTTGATCCATCTGTGAATATACAGCAATAGAAGTAAATTCTGCGGTGCTAAGATCCACATTGGTCTCAATTTTGCCATACTGAAATCCCCAGATAGTAAATTTGGACTTATAGTGATTTTTACCTTCCTTACAGATATATTCTACCCTCTGCTCAATTCCATTTTCCTTATGACGCTTCCGATCCTGGAAATTCTCGTTGGTGAAATTACCATTCTCATCTAAGGTCTCACCATGATGAATTACAATCTTTTCTCCAGCATGAGCATCCACTGTAAATTCAATATAGCCTGCCAGATTCTGTCCATAATCAACAACCGTTTCTCCATTTGGTGTCGTAATTAATTTTCCCGGGAATCGTTCTGCCTCAATAATTGCCACACTATTAGAGCATGCCAGTACTTCTTTGGAATCATCTTCTACCTTAACCGGATGCCAGCCTGTCAGCTCCTCATAGGATGCGTCATAAACCTCGCCCTGCTGCATATCGTTCTCACGAATTGGTCCCTCCTGTGTAGCTTCCCAGCTATCATCCGATACACAGACTGCCTTGCCGTCCACTTCCAGCTGGAAGAATAATGCAATATCTTCTCCAAAGAGATTTCTCTCTCCATCTACTCCAGAGCAGCTTCGATACCAGCCATCTCCCAATACTACCTGGACTTCATTGGTTCCCTCCTGAAGTAATGAGGTAACGTCATAGGTCTGATATGCAATTTTCTTATCATAGCTTCCTGTTCCAGGAGCCAGAACAAAGCTTCCAACCCGTGTACCATTAATCTCAGCTTCATAAAGTCCGTGGGCTGTAATGTATAATCTTCCTGTTCCCATTTTCTCCAGAGTAAAACTCTTCCGTAAATATGCTGCCGGTGCCTTTACATCCTTTTGAATCTCTAGCTCCGGATTAATCCATTGTGCCACAAATTCTTCTGTATGTAATAAGCCCATTTCGAAAAATGCTTCTTCACTCCACTGGGAAGCTGTATCATTTTCATCCCATACCCGAACCTGCCAGGTAACGTGCTGGCGGCTCTTTAGCTGTTGGTCAAGTCCTGCATTCATTCTTGCAGAAGCAACTTTACCACTATTCCATACTACCTGACCATCCACCTTTGCTTCAATTTCATAAGCGGTCTGCTTGATGCCATCTTCGCATACCCATGATAAATATGGTCGGCTCACGTCAATTCCCATTGGATTTTTCATTTGTTCTGTTCTTAATCTAACTGCTTTCATCCTATTCTCCTTTACACAAAAATATCCTAAGTCACATTAACAGAAGTACTGTTAAATCGTCTTAGGATATTTATAACCCAGAATCATCTTTTGGGCTTTCATATTTTCTTTATTTCGTTTTACTTTTCGTTTTCTTTCTCATCTTGGAACTGAATACCTATCATGGTAAGCCCATGAGCCGGAGCAGTGGGTCCGGCCAGTGACCTGTCATGTCCTTCCAGTATCCCCTTTACATCCTCTGGTGAAATGATTCCGGCACCAACCTGAATTAAGGTTCCCGCAATAATACGTACCATATTATACAAGAATCCACTTCCTGTGATGGAAATGTTGATAACATCATCTTCTCTGGTGACATGAAGTTCATAAATCTCCCGCACAAAGGACTTCACCTGGGCATGAATAGATGCAAAGCTTGTAAAATCATGCTCTCCTACCAAAAAGTTTGCAGCCTGCTGCATCTGATCTGCATCCAGGGGATAATGGTAGAAATAAGTATCCAGCCTTCTGGTAGGCATTGGGAAGGTACGATTTAAAATACGATATTCATACGTCTTTCGGCTCTTTTGATATCTGGGATGATAGTCCTCCGGTACCTGGCAGGAATCCTGAACAACAATATCCTTCGGGAGGCGCTGATTCAGTGCATAGCTAATCTTATCTGCTGGCATTCTGGTTGTGGTGTCAAAGATTGCAACATTTCCCAGAGAATGCACACCTGTATCTGTTCTACTGGCCCCTGTGACACGAATTTCTTCCCCTAACAGCTGGGTTAATGCCTCATTTAGCTTTTCCTCAATTGTTACACCATTGGGCTGTATCTGCCATCCCTGATAATTGGTGCCATCATACGCTACAATTAACTTTACTCTCATACTACAATAATACCTTTATTAAAACCACCAGTGCCAGAAAAGCCAAAATCACCAGGTATGCTTTCTTATCTACGTTCTCATATACCAATGGTTTCATCTTGGTTCTTCCTTCGCCACCATTATAGCACCGGGCTTCCATTGCCAATGCCAAATCATTGGCTCTCCGAAAAGCAGACACAAACAGAGGTACTAATAGCGGTACCATATTCTTGGCTTTCTTTAATAATCCACCGGATTCAAAATCTGCTCCTCTGGCCATCTGTGCCTTCATAATCTTATCCGTTTCTTCAATGAGTATAGGGATAAAACGCAGGGCAATCGACATCATCATTGCAATCTCATGCACGGGAACATGGAGCTTCGTTAAGGGCTTAAGAGATTTCTCCAGCCCATCCGTCAATTGATTCGGCGTGGTAGTTAAGGTCATAACCGAGGTTCCAATAATCAGGAATATCATTCGTATGGTCATCATAACCGCATTCTTCAATCCAGCATCTGTAATATGAAAAATCCAAAAAGATACCAGCTCATTTCCAGGAGTTAGAAATAAATTGAACACACCTGCGATAATCAGCAGTATCACAATCGCTTTCAGACCCTTCACCATGTAAGAAAACGGAACCTTACTTAGCTTAATGAAGAAAATCATAAATGCTGTCACAAGCACTACACCCCAAATGCTGTCAAAGGTGAACAGGCTGATAATAAAAATCAGCGTTCCAAAAAGCTTTACCCTAGGGTCAAGCTTATGAATGACGGAATCCGCCGGATAATATTGTCCAAGTGTGATATCTCTTAACATAGTTGTTTCATTCCTTATTGTGTTATTTTCCCAGTGCCCTTAATATTTCCTGTTTTGCTTCTTCTACTGTGGTTGCATCCTTTGAAACATTCCAGCCGCAATCTGCCAGCTCATGCATAAGGTAGGTAACCTGAGGGGCTGCAAGGCCCACCGCTTCTAATTCCTTGTAGTGATGAAATACCTCCCTGGGCGTTCCATCCAGCAAGACACTTCCCTGATTCATTACGATAATGCGACCTACATATTTCGCCACATCCTCCATGCTATGAGACACTAAAATAACGGTATTGCCATATCTTCGATGCATATCTGCAATAAGATCTAGAATCTCATCTCTTCCCTGAGGGTCCAGTCCTGCTGTAGGTTCATCTAAGATTAATACTGCAGGCTTCATGGCAAGAACACCTGCAATTGCCACCCGACGCTTCTGTCCTCCTGATAATTCAAAGGGAGACTGGTCATACAGCTCTTCTGGAAGTCCCACGCTTTGTAAGGCTTCAAATGCTCTTAAGGTAGCTTCTTCCTTGGTTAAGCCCTGATTCTTGGGTCCAAAGCACACATCCTCAAAAACGGTTGTTTCAAATAACTGATGCTCCGGATACTGAAATACCATTCCCACCTGAGTTCTTAAGTCTCGAAGATTATAATCCGATGCATAAATATCTTCTCCATTAAAATAAATACAACCCTCTATAGCCTTTAATAATCCATTCAGGTGCTGTATCAAAGTGGATTTTCCAGAGCCAGTGTGTCCAATGATTCCGATAAATTCTCCGTCCTCTATGGTTAGGCTCACATTCTGGAGTGCTGTAATTTCATATGATGTATCTGGGCTATATCGATAGGTTATTTTATCTAAAATCAATGACATATTTTCTCCAGCTCCTCCACTAATTCTTCTCGGGTAAGAATTCCCTGCGGAATATCCAATCCAGCTTCCCGAAGTTCATGTGCCAACAAGGTGATTTGTGGAACATCCAGGCGATGCTTCTTTAACTCCTGCACCTGGGAAAAGATTTCCCGTGGCACGCCCTGCATAACCACTTGTCCCTTGTCCATAACGTATACATAATCGGAATCAACTACTTCTTCCATGTAATGAGTAATCAAAATAATCGTCACATGTTTTTCTTTATTTAAGGCATGCACTGCCTTCAGCACTTCTTTTCGTCCATCCGGGTCCAGCATGGCTGTAGGTTCGTCCAAGATAATACACTTTGGTTCCATTGCCATAACTCCGGCAATAGCAACTCTTTGCTTCTGCCCGCCAGATAATTTATTAGGAGAATGTGCTCTATACTTTAGCATACCAACGGATTTCAAGCTTTTCTCTACCCGCTGCCATATCTCCTCTGTGGGAACGCCAATATTCTCAGGGCCAAAGCCTACATCCTCTTCTACAATGCTGGCTATTATCTGGTTGTCCGGATTTTGAAATACCATTCCTGCACTTTGACGAACCGCAAATATATTATCTTCATCTGTGGCATCCTTACCATCTACAACAAGCGTTCCGCCAGCCGGAGTCAATAGTGCATTGATATGCTTCGCCAGGGTGGATTTTCCAGAGCCGTTGTGTCCCAGCACAGAGATGAACTGCCCTGGCTCCACCTGGAAATCCACATGGTCTAATGCGGTATTGATTCCCTCAACATTTCCCTCTTCATCCCGTCGAATATATTCAAAAAATAATTTCTTAGCTTCTACAATTCCCATGAGGTCCCTTTCGATTACCAATGAAGATGGTGTAATTCTCCTTCCAGCTTCATATGGTCAAAATCATTCTGTCTTAGTGCTTCATATAATACAATTGCTACGGAATTAGATAAATTCAATGACCGGGTTTCCCCAATCATGGGAATCCGAATACATTCCTCTGGATGCTGAATCAAAATTTCTTCCGGTATTCCTGCGCTTTCCTTGCCAAACATAATATAACAATCCGGCTCATACTTCACATCCGAATATACATGCTTTCCTTTGGTAGTAGCCATGTAAATTTTCGCTTTGGGATTTCGCTCCATAAAGTCCGTCCAGTCATCATATCTTGTAACATCTAGCTGCTCCCAATAATCCATTCCGGCACGCTTCACCGTCTTATCGTTTAACTTAAAGCCCAGTGGTTCAATTAAATGCAGTCTGGTCCCGGTAGCTACGCAGGTACGTCCAATATTTCCGGTATTAGCTGGAATCTCCGGTTCATATAATACAATATTTAATGCTGCCATTTATTTCTCCGTTCTTAACTGTGTAACAAATTCTTCCAAACGGTCTAACGCCTCTTTTAAATTATCCAGAGAATATGCATAGGAAATCCGAAGGAATCCCTCGCCGCAATCTCCAAAGGCTGTTCCGGGTACCACTGCAACTTTCTTTTCCTTTAAAAACCGAGTGGCAAATTCATCGCTGGTCATGCCAAATTCCTTGATGGATGGAAACATATAAAATGCTCCAAAGGGTTCAAAGCACTGTAATCCCATTTCTTCAAATCGATGAACCAGGTATCTTCTTCTGGCATTATACTGCTCTCTCATATCAGCCACTTCTTCATCACAATTCTTAATAGCTTCCACTGCAGCGTACTGACTGGTGGTGGGAGCACACATAATTGCATACTGATGAATCTTCAGCATCTGACTGATGATAATCTCCGGTGCACATACATATCCTAATCTCCAACCGGTCATGGCATGTGATTTGGAAAAGCCGTTAATGGTGATAGTTCTTTCCTTCATTCCCGGAAGGGAACCTATGGACACATGGTTCTCTAAATATGTAAGCTCAGAATATATTTCATCACTTAGCACAAAAAGATCACGGTCAATAATCACCTTTGCGATTGCCTCTAAATCCTTTTGCTCCATAATGGCTCCGGTAGGATTATTAGGGTATGGCAATACAAGAATCTTGGTTTTGTCTGTGATGGCTTCTTCTAACTCCTGTGGGGTTAAACGGAATTCATTTTCTTCCTTTAGATTAATAACCACTGGTGTTCCATTTGCCAGAACGGTACATGGTAAATAGGATACATAGCTGGGCTGAGGAATTAAGACCTCATCTCCCGGATCCAGCATTGCCCGAAGTGCAATATCAATGGCTTCACTGCCTCCTACGGTAATCAGCATTTCCTTGTAGGGGTCATAGCTAAGGTGATATCTTCTTTCTAAATATAAGGCAATCTCTTCCTTCAGCTCCTTCAATCCGGAATTGGAGGTATAGAAGGTACGTCCCTTCTCCAGGGAATAAATTGCCTCATCCCGCACACGCCAGGGTGTATCAAAGTCAGGTTCTCCAACGCCAAGAGAAATTGCATCCTCCATCTCGCTTACAATGTCAAAAAACTTACGGATTCCAGATGGCTGAATGGTTACGATGGTTTTAGATAATGGGTTTCTCATGGTATCATCAACATCCTTTCATCCTTAGGCTGCTCTGCCATTACAGTGCCGTGGTCTTTGTATTTCTTTAAAATAAAATTTGTTTTTGTACTAAGGACAGAATCTAATGGTGATAATTTGTCAGAAACAAATTCAGCCACCTCACGTAAGGTTCTTCCCTCTAAAGTCACCATGAAGTCAAAGCCTCCAGAAATCAGATAGACAGAATTTACCTCTGGATAATTATAGATACGCTCAGCCACCTTATCAAATCCCATGCCTCTTTGTGGGGTAACACGAACTTCAATCATAGCAGTAACCTTTTCGATACCTGCTTTATCCCAATTAATCAGAGTATGATAGCCACAGATAATATGCTTCTGCTCCATTTCCTCTAAGGTATTCATTACGGTCGTTTCATCCTCATCCAACATAATCGCCAGATCATGGATATCGATTCTGCTGTTTTTTTCTATATAATTTAATATTTTTTCAAACATAATATACTCCTTTGCCATACTGCTAATATTTATAAAACTTTATATAGTTCGTCAATCTTTGGCGGCTCTAGAAATCTCTTTTCTCCATCATTATAGAGAATCCGATCATTTCCCTGGGTTGCCTTCCCAACTACAGTTGCCGGAATATTTTCCTTCTCTAATGCCATAACCAATGCATTTCCATCCCAAGCGGCCATAAGCATACAGCCACTGGATATCAACTCATAGGGATTAATATGGTAATATTCGCAAATCTCAATTGTCTCCTGACGAACCGGTATCTTCTTAAGATCAATCTCAAGTCCAACGCCGGAAGCTTCTGCTATCTCCCAAAGTGCTCCGAATGCTCCGCCCTCTGTGACATCATGCATTGCTGCGACGCCAGACTTTGTGGCGACTGCAGCCTCTGAAAGTACACTGATATATTGGTCAAAGTCCTTGGCTGTATCAACCAGGTGTGCCGGGAACTTCTGCTTTAGCTCCTGTTCCCTCTCCTTGGCAATAATACTGGTGCCTTCGATGCCAATCCACTTCGTAAAGATAAGGTCCATTCCAGGCTTTGCCCCTGCGGTAGATACAAGACAACCCTTCTTCACCTTACCAACGCCGGCTACATTGATCACTGGCTGATTCACTACCCGAGTCACCTCTGTATGTCCTCCCATAACCTGTATATTCGCACGGGCGCAGGCATGCTCCACCTGCTGCATGATTGTCTTTAATTCTGACTCTTCCGTTCCTTCCGGAAGAAGAATTGTCAGCATTACCCCTACCGGCTCCGCTCCAGAACTGGCCAGGTCATTGACGGTAACCATAATAGATAGTTCACCAATATCTGTAGCAGTTCCTGTAATGGGATCTGTTGACATCACCAAAACTTCATCCTCAGCCAGCTGAATCGCAGCACAGTCTTCTCCTATCCCTGCACCCAGAATTACTTCATCTCTTTGATTTTGAATCTGTTTCATTACGGATCTCTTTAATACGCTCTCGGGTACTTTCCCTATCTTCATCTATTTCATCCTCATTACATGTACCTAAAGGCTGACTCTGAGACAGAGACAGCCTTTGTATACCATTTATCCTATATTTCGTTCGCCATTAGGTCGTTGGCTGTGTAGCTGGCGTTTGCTGGGTAGACTGGGTCTGCTGTGCCGCCTGGGCTGCTGCATCCTGTTCCTGCTGTGCCTTTGCTGCATTTGCCGCAGCAATTCCTTCTGCCGACCACTGAGCTGCTGCTCCACGGATGGTAGCTTCATCATTGCTGGCAATTGCCGCATTGATTGCTGCCACAGCCTCAGCATTATCGGAGGCTGTTCCTACAGAATATATCATATCGCTGGGCTTATAGGTGCTGTTATTATATACCTTACGGCTTTCCTCCACACCATCTACGGTAACAATCTTCCAAAGTCTTGCTGTATATCCGGTGTGTGCAGATTGGGTCTTATTCACAGTACCAACCGGTAACTCAGGTGCAGCTACGAACTTCACACCTGCATCTGTCTGACTGGTAACCTCACTTACAAAATCCACTTTACGATTGGAGGGTCTGGTTTCTTCCCCGTACACATTAAAATATATAATACCACCACTGGTATAGCCTTCAATATATACCGGGCTCTTCTGATTATTCTTAAATTGAAAATCCTTGGCTGTTCCGGCAATTGCCGCATCCATAGATGGGTCTACATAATTTACAATCATAGAGTGACAGGAGCGGGTAACAATTTCCAGCTCAGCTCGCATCACTGCATTATATAAGGTAGTAGATACCTGACAGATTCCTCCACCATAGGTCTCCACCGTTGTTCCGTTTTCGTAAGAGCCTGCTAAAGCGTAGCCATTCTCTGCATCAAATGGACTTACTGCTTCGTATACTGAGAATTCCTCTCCCGGATAAATTACAGAACCATTGATTTTACTAGCTCCATTTTTCACATTGGTAGATCTAGATGCACTAGAAGTACTGAAATCTGTGTGATAGGTACCCAGCAAGTCCTTAATCTTCGCCAATTCCTCTTTGGTTCCCTGAGGCTCTACAACCTGCGTGATCAAATCAATGGTCGTATCCTTGCCATCCCAGTCTGTACTAACATAATCAGCAATGGCTACTGCGGATTTTTCTGTCTGAACAACAATGCCCTCGCTTCCCTCTACATAGTCAAAGGAGCTGCCATTTTTCTTAACAGTGTTATTCACCGGCTTAATATCTAATTTTTCGCTATGCTTTTCTAGATAGCTTTGTGTTGTTGCTTCATCTACCGTAATGGATATCTGAAAATCCTTTCCGGTACCATTTTCCATATCCTTATTAGCCTTGTATCGAGAGATTACGCTGCCTTCTTTTCCATAATGCAAAGCTCGTGTAGCAACATCTCCATTTCTGGCCATCAGGGACAAATCTTCTCCAGAAGCCTCCACAGATCTATCATCCGCCTGCAGCTTAAAGGTTACATCTGCATACTGTTTCAGATAATCAGATACTACCTGATTGGCTTCTTCCTCTGTCATACCAGATACGTCCTCACCACATATGCTAATATGGTCAGGAATCACCTGCGTCTCTTCTTTGGCCTCTGCCTGTATTGGATTGGTAAAAAGTAACGCTGCTGCAAGGATTCCCACTGCAGTAGGTACTATTTTTTTGAATAAATTCATTTTTTTCCCTCTTAAAAAGTCCATTTTCACATTTACTATGTATTTTATCATAACTCACTGCATTTTCAAGATGAATATCCACGAATATCATTGACAGAAAAGCAGATGTTTTAGTATATTTTAGATGAAAAAGGGAATGATCATTGTGGCCAGCATGCACAGTACCAGGATAATCACAATGACTGCAGCTGTGGTTCTTTTCTTTTTTGAATTTTTATAATATGACACGCTTATCACCTCCTGTGTCTATGGAAAGGAAACATTATGGCATTTCCGTTTTTAACAATTTTTATTTTATTTCTACTATTTCTATTCTATCGCTATCGAAAACTGAGTCAGCAGACCAGTGACAGTAAGGAATCCTTTTGGGAGCGTGAGCTTCGTG
Source organism: uncultured Lachnospiraceae bacterium (assembly GCA_964650965.1). Classification (GTDB taxonomy): domain Bacteria; phylum Bacillota; class Clostridia; order Lachnospirales; family Lachnospiraceae; genus CAZYYO01. The sequence goes on from CAZYYO010000036.1 coordinate 12,296, forward strand.
CTAACGCAACTCCGGCTAAGGATATTTCGAATCTACCTTATATTACCATTCCCCTGGATAAATTTCCAATGGATTCCAGCGATAATCCTGAAATTCTGGAAATAGAGCAAAAGCTAAGAGAGCTTTCCACCCAACGAATCCTTAATCTCACCGGTGTAACCAATACCCAGCTAAAGGAACAATACGGTGTTCCTAACCTTGCAGAGATGTCCATGATTGGAGAGCGTTTTGATGAATTATCCACACTGCTGGTAGCTTATGCAGAAGCACTGATATCAGAGGGCAAAAAAGCTGCTGCCGTCAGCGTATTAGAATTCGGTGCAGGGATTCATACAGATGTAAGCCGTAATTATACGTTACTGGCCGATTGCTATTATGAGCTGGGACAGAGCCGCAAATTGGGATATCTGAGAGAACAGATTGAGGTTTCTGATCTTATTTTAAAGCCCTCCATCCTTCGTCACCTGGATTCCCTGGGGAATTCTACCATAAGCTGAAAGAATCAAATCTATTTTTCGGGAGGCTTCACTTTGGGTTAAGGTCTCCCATTCTATTTCTTCCTTTATATTATGATACTGTAACAGCTTTTTTAATCGTTCCAATTCTTTTGGAGAGGCTTTTTTTGATTTTTTTAAATGATAGGCAATTTTCTTAGGAATGAAATACTTCTCCCCTTCTTCCATAAATTCTGTCTCTAATGTACGAAATAGAATTAACGTAGCCCATGCATCCTCCAAGGCTCTATGATTCCTGGTCCTTTCAATCCCATAATATTGGCACAGATAATCCAAAGAGCGATGCTCCAGCTGGGGCAGAAATCTTCTTGCCAGCTCTAAGGTATCCACTCCCTGCCGTTCTATGGCAATCCCCTGCTCCTTGCCCCAACGTTTTAGAAATGTATAATCCCAGGAAATCCGATGTCCTACCAGAGGCAGGTCTTCAGAAAACGTGAGAAAATCTCTCATCCCCTGCTCCTGACTTACTGCATTTTCCAGCATCTTTTCTGTAATGCCTGTAAGTTCCTCCACCTGAGAATCCAACTGCCGCCTTACTGGCTGAAGCAATGTATGGAACTGTGCAATCCGGTGATCCTTCACCTTCCAGGCACCAATTTCTATTACCTCATCTGATGCAAGATTTAAACCTGTCATCTCCATATCTACTACAACATAATTCTCCATTAGCACACCTTGTCCTTAGATTTACACAAAGAATATAATGGACACTGGTCACACTTAGGACTTCTGGCGAAGCAAATATTACGGCCAAAGGCAATAATCTGAATATTATATAAAATCCAGTGATCCTTGGGCAGCACCTTCATCAGCTCATATTCAATCTTCTCCGGGTCTTCCTCCCTGGTAAATCCCAGCCTTCTGGAGATTCGCTTTACATGTGTATCAACTACAATACTTGGTTCATGGTAAATGTTCCCTCGAATCACATTTGCTGTCTTCCTTCCTACTCCTGGAAGGGTAATCAAATCCTCCAGCCTGTCAGGAACAATGCCGTCATACTGCTGAACCAGTCTTCGGGCAGTAAGAATTACATTTTTCGCCTTACTATGATAAAAGCCGATAGAGTGAATATCCTGCTCCATTTCCTTAAGGTCAGCCTGGGCGAAGGCTTCTAAGGTTGGATATTTCACAAATAAGTCCCGGGTTACAATATTAACCCTTGCGTCTGTACACTGGGCACTGAGCATTACCGCAATCAACAGCTGCCATGGTGTCTCATAATGCAAATAGCACACATATTCCGTTCCATAAGTTTTATCTAAAATATTTAAAATCTCTCCTGTCCGTTTCTTCATGAGTCCACCTCCGAAATTTGTAATATCTCATATCTTGCCTGATGATCTAAAGGATTTCTGTGTTCATAGTCAAATCTCACATAATATGGTTTTCCCTTTACCGGTGCCTGTGCTAAGGTAGCCACCTCTTTTCCTGGGAATAAATAGGAAAAGGTCTCTACATGCATCAGCTTCCCTTTGGTTTCCAATCGTCGTTTTGCTTCCTTACTTATGATATCGAAAGGAGCAAACGTGGGTCTGGATTTTGCATTTTCCCGCCAATAAATATCAAAGGTTAATGCTTCTGCCATCAGCTGATGCTCCAGCATACCTTGGGCATCCACAAAATCCATTAGAATCTGACCCCGCTGGTTGCGATTGTGGCTTTTTAGAAATAACCCCTGCTTCTCATAATAATCTCCCAATGCATCAAACATAAGAAACGCACTGTCATAGGCTGTTTCTAACACTTTAATGGCCATCAGAAACTGTCCACTGTTATAATATACCTCCAGCATTTCTTCTATCCGTTTCAGGCGAATAACATCAGAATAGGACAGCCACCGGGTACTTAATACCTCATATTGAGGTGTACTTTTGTAAATCAATCCATATTCTTCTCTCATATCATACATATAGGACCCTTTTAAGACCTTCAAGAAGCCCATTTGCAGCTGATTGGGCTTCAAGGCATAAATGGTATCAAAGGAGTTGGCAAAGCTGTTAATATCCTCAAAGGGCAGTCCGGCAATTAAGTCTAAATGCTGGTGAATGTTTTCCCCCTGCAAAACAGCCTTGGTTGTATTCTCCAACCGTTTTAAATCCATGGTTCTTCTTATTTCCGTAATGGTCTTCTCATTGGTAGACTGGACACCAATCTCCAATTGAATCAGTCCCGGTCGCAGACTGTTAAGAAATGTGATTTCCTCTGCTGTCAGCAAATCAGCAGCAATTTCAAAATGGAAATTGGTGATGCCCTGATCCGCTTCCCTGATATATTTCCACACTGCCATAGCATGCTCATGGTCACAGTTAAAGGTTCTGTCTACGAACTTCACCTGGGGAACCTGATGGTCAATAAAGAACTGAAGCTCTTTTTTCACCAGTGAAACACTGCGAAATCGTAGGGATTTCTCTAGGGAAGACAAACAATAGCTGCAGCGAAACGGACAACCTCTGCTGCTTTCGTAATATACAATACGGTTCTTAAACGCTTCCATATTATCATAAGGAAAGGGAATATCATCCATATTCATAGCCGGTCGCACTCCCGTGTCCCAATAGCTTTCCTCCTCCAGGAAGGAAATCCCTAAAATATCCCCTAAGGTCAGCTTGTCTCCAGCAGGTACCTTCGTCCGCTCCTGATAGTATTCCAGCAGCTGCACAAAGGTCTGTTCTCCCTCTCCATACATAATACCGGTTACACCAGGATGATGCCTGAGAAATATCTCCTTCTCATATGACACCTCAGGTCCTCCCACCCAGATTGGAAGATGAGGCATAAGCTTATGCAATTCAGTAATCACCTGCTCCATAAAGGAAATATTCCAAATATAACAGGATAAGCATAACAGCTCAGGCTGCTTCTTATAAATCTCCGAAATCGCATAGTCAACATTCTGATTAATGGTAAATTCCTGTATTTCCACAGGATAACCGCACTTTGCGGCGTAGCCTTCCAGGCTGTATACAGCCAGATTGGAGTGTATATACTTTGCATTCACTGCAACTAATAGCGTATTCATACCGTTCTGCTCCTTCTTCACGATAACGTAATATGCACCGAATGAAAAAAAGCCCTCGGAATTCTCCGAAGGCTTCTATCATTCCTAAAACAATTGTAGCACACTGTGTAATAAGATTTCTACTCCTGCAATCCACAGCATTAATGCTCCTGCCACATAAGCAATGGTTTTGGATTCAAATCCGAAATGATATCCGGTATACAATCCTCCAATTACCACCAAAATAGAACAAATCAGAATGACCACCGCCATGAGAATCGCATTTGTTCCTATTAATCCGCAGGCACAGCCGGCACACAGGGTATAAAAGCTGGTAACGGCAATAATACGAATGTATTGCTTAACCTCTATATTTTCTCTTCGCTTCTCCTGAACAAATTCTCTTCGAATTGCTTTCACGATTAATCGTATTCCCAACAATCCAAAAATAACAACTGCTATCACATAGCCAAGCCATTGAGCATCATCCAAATATCCATAATTAGAGACAATCATACATACAAAATATCCAATATAAAATGTCACCATCTGCAATAATGTAATTAATGTGCAGGCAATAATCAGAGACTTACGCTTCACCTCTGCAAGCATTGCCCCTTCTATCTCCATAGCCGCGAATATATCCAGACTGATTCCGGCAATAATTAATATATTTTCAAACCAGCTCATGTTTCCTCCTAAACTGATATCTTATGTAATGTAATACAGCAATCTTAGTATAGAAAAGCTTTTCAAATGTATACATATGCAATTTTTTTTAACTGTATTAAATTAGTATACATTTCTATTCTTTTGTATATCCTGCTACTTTAAATCTTTTAAAATATCGGAAATCGAACGGTTAATGATGAGGATGTATACATCCACAACCTCATTTACTGGAACTTCCATTCCACTTTGAATCCACTGTACACTGGCATAGCATAACGACTGTGCATAAAAGTCTGCTACCAGCTCAGGAGTCAGCCATGGATATTTCTTTCCTTGTGCCTTATCATACTCCGCTAAATGATTCAGCAAAATATCAGCCACGCAATTTTTCAGAACCTCCACAAAGGAATTCTGGCCTTCTAGACGAATGGCCTTCATATAGAATTCTTTTTCCTTCTCCATTGCTGTAAGAACAAAGGTCACGCCCTCCTTCACCAAACCGGTTTCTACCAGAGGGATAATTGGCTCCATTAATTCCTTTTGTACAATCCACTCCAAGAGCTCATATTTATCTTGGAAGTGATTATAAAAGGTTGGCCGGATTACTCCGGCCTTGTCTGTTATTTCTTTAATTGTGATTTTGTCAATTGGTCTGGTAATTGCCAGTTCCTTAAAGCTTTCTGCCAAAAGGATGTCAATTGCATTCTTCCCCTGACTTGTCATACATTCACCTACATCATAAGTCTTACGATTGTTAAATGGAGTGCGTCTCGATCTGTTTTCAGATTAAGAGACTCTCCTGTTTCTAATATTTTCACAGTGGGTCTTAAGATAAATCCCATGTGATTTTTGGTAACAATGGCCCGTCTGCCGTCTGATAACTCCACTTCACATCCAACCGGATATACGCACAGCTCATTTGCCATTACCTTCACAATATATGGGTCAAACTCCATGCCGCTTCTTCCCATAATATACTCCATAACCTCTGATGGAAGGTATGGTGCATGATACGGACGCTTTGATGTCATAGCATCATATACATCTGCAGCCTTTAAAATCTTGGAATTACGTATCAATTCCCGTCCCGTCTTATGCATGGGATATCCATAACCGTTGTACCATTCGTGGTGCTCATACACCGCTCTTAGCACAGTTTCAGGGAAATGATAATTTTTCTTCAGAAATTCGTACCCTTCTTTTGGGTGCTCCATCATACGGATTCGTTCTTCCTCATTTAATTTTCGTGGTGCATTGATCAACTTAGGGTCAATAAACACCTTACCAATATCATGAAGAAATCCGGAAGTAACCAAATACTGCAGCTCACTCTCGCCCAGAGAGCATTTTGCTCCTATTACTCCAGCAAGAATGGCAACATTAACAGAATGAAAATATGTATATCCATCATAGGTCTTTAACTCTACTAGATTATACATAACATCATCATGATCTAACACGTCATTTACAACTTTATTTACAATATTGCAGATATGCTCTTCTTCCGAAGGCAGCTCCTGCTCCTGAGCCCTCATGAAGATTTCTCGAACAAGCGTAACTGCTGTCTTCTTCACCTCTGGCCGGACAACCTCCTGAATCTGGATGTCCTTTGAGAACTCGTCATCAATATATACTCCTGGAATTCCAAGAAATGCAATATAAGAAATATTTTCTTCCGACAGTAACAGACGCTTAGCTAAAAGCATTCTTCCAGCAGCGTCGTGAATATCCTGTCCCAGTATCATTCCATTTTTCAACTGGTCAACGGGAATGTATCTCATTGGTTAACTCCTTATCCACTTGGTATCTAATACCTTAAGAGAACAATATAGCATAAATACCCATCTGGGTAAATACTTTTTAAAAAATTCTCATGGCTTACTCATCAAATTCTACCGTTACAAAAAAACCCTTTTGTGTTTCCTTCACATCTACGACTTTTCCTTCTCTGGATGTTAACCGCTGCAGTGTACTGTAGTTTCCAGACATGGCATATGCCTTACCTAATGTATAATAATAGGAGTTGGGTAATTTCCCCTCTGTTACTGGAAGAACATCCCCCTCTTTCAGAAGACCTGTCCGTTCCATTTTAAATTCCATTTGTCTCATTCCCTGTCACCAGCGCCTCTATTGATAATCTTCTACGTCTTCTTCGTGGAGGATTTGAGAATCTACCACCACATCCTTTGCAGCCCTGGTTACCTTGTGCACAATAAACATATCTGACAGGCCATCATAAATCATCATAATGCCAATGACAATCATGCCAATCACTACCAAACCAAAGGCATTGCAGATGCAAATAACACCACAAATCAGATTCAATGCCGCCATAAGTAAAATGCTCCACCAATTGTTCGCCTGGTTTGCTTTTGCCTCTAATGCCAAAGCCACATCCTGCACGCCATGAACCACCAGAAGAACACCAATGGCAATGGGAATAATCTGTGCTACAATGGTAGGGCTTACAAAAATCCATACACCAATCAGGGCGATAACAAGAGATACAACCATTCCCATATATTTTCCAGTAGGAGTGATTAATTTACTAATAAAGTTAATTGCCCCAGCATCAATTAAGATAACTGCTAACACCCGGGCGAACAAAATGGTAACCTGTGCCGGCCAAAATACAAATAATACACCAATTGCAATACTAAGTACTGCGGACAAGGTAACATCAATTTTCATATTCTTTAATTTTTCTTTCATTTATCCCATCTCCTACTTGAATCTTGAAAATTTCTCACTAGAATTTATTCTACCACCAATCGTAAAATGTTTCCATTAAAAATGTGTTAAGCAAGCCACTTTTATAATAAAGTTTTTTATCCCATAATCAAAAAAGACCCAGTCGGGGGAAAGGGTCTTTTTTGCTCTATATTTTTAGGATAAATTAGGAATTAACAAATTACTATCTCTGAACTCGGCCGGAACCATCTCCACCAGCCAGTTTCAGTACTTCATCCATAGAAACCATATTGTAATCGCCTTCTACAGAGTGTTTCAGACAGGATGCTGCTACTGCAAACTCAATGGTGTTTTGAGCATCATATCCGTTTAAGCATGCAGCAATTAAGCCGCCGCCAAAGCTGTCGCCGCCGCCAACACGGTCAACGATGTGCATTTTATATTTTTTACTAAAGTAATAGTCAGCTCCGTCATATAACATAGCAGACCAGTTATTGTCATTTGCAGAAAGAGACTCACGAAGGGTAATTGCAACCTTGGAGAATCCAAAGCGTTCTGCTAACTGTTTTGCAACGTCCTTGTAACCTTCATGGTTTACTGTTCCGGTGGTAACATCCGTATCTGCTGCCTTAATTCCGAAGACATCTGCTGCATCCTCTTCATTTGCAATACATACATCTACGTACTGGCATAATTCTGCCATTACCTGACCAGCCTTTTCCTTAGACCACAGCTTATTTCTGTAGTTTAAGTCACAGGAAATTGTAATGCCCATATCTTTTGCTGCCTTACAAGCTTCTAAACAGATTGCTGCCACCTCATCATTTAATGCTGGAGTAATTCCTGTAAAATGGAACCATTCAACGCCTTCAAAAATGCTCTTCCAGTCAAAGTCACTCTTGGTAGCTGTGGCAATTGCAGAGCCTGCACGGTCATAAATAACCTTGGATGGTCTCTGAGAAGCGCCCTTCTCTAAGTAATAAATACCTACTCTATCGCCACCACGTACAATCTTGGTGGTATCTACGCCATATTTTCTAAGAGAATTTACTGCTGCCTGTCCAATTTCATGTGCTGGAAGCTTGGTTACGAATGCTGCATCAAATCCGTAATTTGCCAGAGATACAGCAACATTTGCCTCTCCACCACCATAGGTTGCTCCAAAGGTCTCAGCCTGAACGAAACGATAATATCCCTCTGGTGCCAGTCTTAACATTAATTCTCCAAATGTAACTACTTTCTTTGCCATTTTATATCCTCCTTAAATTTCAAAATAACGCTTTGCATTTCTATAAGAGATTCCTTCAATAATCTTCTGTAAAGATTTCTCATCTGCCGGATATTCTCCATTTTCTACCCATCCACCAATTAATTCACAGGCAATCCGTCTGAAATATTCATGTCTGGTGTAGGATAAGAAGCTTCTAGAATCTGTAAGCATTCCCACAAAATTACCTAACAGTCCCAGATTTGCAAGGCTTGTCATCTGCTCCATCATTCCCGTCTTGTTGTCATTAAACCACCATGCACTGCCCTGCTGAATCTTGCCAACACACTCTGGGCTTTGGAAACATCCAATAATTGTTCCAATAGCGGCATTGTCAATCGGATTCAGGGAATAAATGATCGTCTTAGGTAATTCATCAGTATAAGCCAAAACATTTAAGAAATCCGCCAGCTCATTGATTGGTGCACTTGTGGAAATGCTGTCAAATCCGGTATCTGGTCCTAAAGCTTCAAATTTCTTCTGGTTATTATCCCGTTTCACTCCGTAGTGAAGCTGCATAACCCAGTTTAATCTATGATATTCCTGTCCTAAATAAGTAAGAAGTGCCATTTTGTATTGGTTCTCTTCTTGCTTCGTAAGGGTATCTCCTGCCATCTTCTTGGCGAAAATCTGCTCCACCTGTGCTTCTGTTGCCGGTGCATATGCTACATATTCCAATCCATGATCACTAATGCAGCAGCCTCTCTCATGAAAGAATTCCATTCTCTTATGAAGTGCCAGCTTCACATCTGCAAAGCTTGTAATATCAAGATCTGCTGCAACGGCTAACTGCTCCATGTAATCGCAAAAAGTATCCTTCTCAATAGCAACGGCCTTGTCCGGTCTCCATGCTGGAAGCACCTTCACCTGAAATGTCTTGTCATCTGCAATTTGCTTATGGTACTCCAGAGAATCAATCGGATCATCTGTTGTTGCAAGCATTTCTACGTTGGAATCTAGAATTAACTGTCTTGCAGATGTGTGTGCCAGCTTCTCGTTACATAGATTCCATACTTCTTCTGCTGTTTCCCCATTTAATGCTCCGGTATATCCAAAATATCTCTGAAGCTCTAAGTGACTCCAATGATACAGGGGATTTCCCACTGCCATCTCTAAGGTCTCAGCCCATTTCTGGAATTTCTCCCGGTCTGTTGCATCTCCGGTGATATATTTCTCCTCTACACCATTAGAGCGCATCTGACGCCATTTATAGTGATCTCCACCTAGCCATACTTCTGTAATATTCTTAAACTTCTTATCCTCTGCAATCTCCTGAGGATTAATATGGCAATGATAATCAATAATTGGCAGTTCTGCTGCATACTGGTAGTAGAGCTTCTTTGCTGTCTCTGTAGACAGCAGGAAATCTTCATCCATAAATTTCTTCATGTGTTCTACTCCGTTCTATGCGTTTTTCACTAATTCAACAGCACTTCTTGTCATAGCTTCGATTTCGTCAAACTTACCAGCTTTTACCAAATCGCCCTTTACCATCCAGCTTCCGCCGGCTGCAATAATCTTAGGACTTGCAAGATATTCTAATACATTTGCTTCGCTTACACCGCCAGTAGGCATAAAACGCATCTGTGGGAAAGGTGCTGCTAAGGCTTTAATAGTATTTAATCCACCAAACTGTGCTGCTGGGAAGAACTTAGCAACAGGAAGTCCGTAATGTACCACTCTCATTAATTCTGTTGGAGTGCAAATTCCTGGTAAGATTGGAATCTGGTTCTCTACACAGTATGCAGTAACCTCTTCTGAGAATCCTGGAGTAACAATGAATTTTGCTCCTGCATCAAGTGCCTGCTTACACTGCTCTACATTTAATACCGTTCCGGCACCAACTAACATCTCTGGGCACTGCTGGCTCATAATCTTAATTACTTCTGGTGCAGCTGCTGTTCTAAAGGTTACCTCTGCAACTGGAAGTCCACCCTTTACTAATGCATTTGCCAAAGGAAGTGCATCCTTTGCATCTTCTAATACAACAACTGGTACGATTTTTAATTCTTCAATCTGTTTTAACATTTCTTCCATCATATTGGATTACCTCTTTCTTCTTTTAATGTTGTGTTCTATAGACGTCTGACTAGACTCCAGAGTATGCTGAAAAACCGCCATCTACTGGGAGTACAACACCGGTGATAAATCCTGCTGCGTCATTATTTAATAAGAACAGTAAGCTTCCGATCAGTTCTTCTGATTCACCGAATCTTCCCATTGGAGTAGCTGCTAAAATCTTACCTGTACGAGGGGTAGGTGTTCCATCCTCATTGAATAATAATTTTGCATTCTGCTTTGTTGAGAAAAATCCAGGAGCAATAGCGTTAACACGAATTCCTGATTTGGAGAAATGTACTGCTAACCACTGTGTGAAATTGCTGATGGCTGCTTTTGCTCCTGAATATGCTGGAATCTTGGTTAATGGAGTGAATGCATTCATAGAAGAAATATTTAAAATATTGCATCCTTCCTTCTCTACCATATCCTGTGCAAAAATCTGTGTTGGAAGTAAGGTTCCGATGAAGTTTAAGTTAAACACGAACTCTACTCCACTTGGGTCTAAGTCAAAGAAAGAAACGGTATCTGCATCAATGTCCCCTGCTTCAAAATATTCCTTGGTTGTGGTAGCACGTGGGTTATTTCCGCCTGCTCCATTGATTAAGATATCACAGGTTCCCAGGTCTGCTACTACAGCTTCATGAACACTGATTAAGCTTTCTTTCTCTAATACATTGGTCTTGTATGCTTTGGCAACACCACCCTCTTTGGTAATGTCATCTGCTACTGTCTGTGCTGCTTCTTCATTTAAATCTAATACTGCAACCTTTGCTCCAGCCTGTGCTAATGCTTTTGCAAACATACCGCATAATACGCCGCCTGCTCCGGTTACAACTGCTACTTTTCCTGATAAGTCTGTGTTTAATGGTAAATTCATCATGATGATCTCCTTCTTTTATCTGAATATTATTATTTGGATGCTTTCTCTACTGCTTCAAACAAACCGTTAATATAAGTTGCTCCCAGTGCTCGGTCATATAATCCATAGCCTGCACGTCCGGTTTCGCCCCAGATCATTCTTCCGTGATCCGGTCTTACATAGCCGTCAAAACCATTGTCGTGTAATGCTTTAACGATTGCATACATATCCAGGCTTCCGCAGCAAGACAGGTGTGCTCTCTCTTCAAAGCCATTGTCTAATACTTCTACATTTCTAAGATGTGCAAAATGAATTCTTCCCATCTTTGCATATTTCTCTGCCATTCTTACTACGTCATTCTTAGCAGAGCAGCCCAGAGAACCGGTACATAAGGTAATTCCGTTATGCTTATCATCTACCAGCTTTAAGAAGCGGTCCAGATTCTCTTCACAGGTAATGATTCTTGGAAGTCCAAAAATGCTCCAGCATGGATCATCCTCGTGAATTGCCATATTAACATCACACTCTGCTGCTACCGGAATGATTTTCTCCAGGAAATACTGTAAATTATTCCACAGGTCATCCTCTGTCAGCTTATGATATTCTGCTACGATTTCCTTTAATTCTTCTCTGGAATAGCTGGCATCCCATCCTGGAAGAGTAAGGTCGCTTTCACTTTCCAATGGATTTACCTTGTCTACCTGCTCCTGATAATATACCAGAGATGTAGAGCCATCAGCCAGCTCATGGTCTAACTGTGTTCTGGTCCAGTCAAATACTGGCATGAAGTTGTAGCATATGCATTTTACTCCTGCTTCTGCTACTCTTCTGATATTCTCACAATAGTTCTCGATATACTTCTCTCTGGTTGGTTTACCAAGCTTTATGTCCTCATGTACAGGAATACTCTCGATAACATCAAAGCCTAATCCTGCATCTTCTGTCTCTTTCTTTAATTTGGCGATAGATTCTCTGCTCCATACTTCCCCAACAGGTACGTCATATACAGCTGTAACAATGGACTGCATTCCCGGAATCTGTCTGATGTTCTCCAGGGTTACCTTGTCGTCTTCTCCATACCAACGGAATGATAATTTCATATTGTAAAACCTCCTCGTCTTTTGATAATTCTAATCTATAACGATTTCACCTTGTTTCCAATTACAAAAGTTGTGATAAACATTGCAAAAGTTGCGGTTTGACCGTATAATATTTTTAAACACACCGGATTTGTGCTGGCTGTTCTCTGTCACCGTTGCGAATTGACAGACTTGGCTACAGTTTGAAGATGGATTTTTGTCTTATTCGACATGTACGGACACGGTTTGACAGTTTCTCAGGAGTGTCCGTCTGGCACAGACCCCTATTTCCTACTCCGCATTTCTCTAAGGGGGTGTCCTTAGGAAATCCTGATTTCAGGCCGCCCTTCCAAACTCGCACCATACACAGAGCAAGCTTGCAGTATCCTGTGCTCGAACAGTGGAAGAGCGGCCTGAGGTTTCCACGTCCACCCCCTAAGAGAAATTCCGGAGCGTAAATAAGGGGTCTGTGCCAGACGGACACTCCTGAGAAACTGTCAAACCTTGGACGAACAGGGCGAGCTCATAAGACAAAAATCCAGCGAAAAAATGTCCAAGTCTGTCA
>CAZYYO010000037.1:0-24766 GCA_964650965.1 uncultured Lachnospiraceae bacterium
GTCTCTTCGCATGCGCCCAGATCGCATTATCGTAGGTGAATGCAGAGGCGCAGAAGCACTGGAAGTTTTACAGGCAGCTAATACAGGACATGATGGCGGATTATCCAGTGGTCATGCCAATTCCCCAGAGGATATGATCAGTCGCTTAGAAACCATGGTGTTACTTGGAATGGACCTTCCCATAGAGGCGATACGCAAGCAGATTGCTTCAGGAATCGATATTTTTGTGCATTTGGAGAGAATGCGAGACGGAACACGAAAGGTGCAGAAAATATCTGAAGTGGAAGGAATGTGCAAGGGCGAGGTAAAGCTAAGTACACTATATGAGTACAATATCACCGGTGAAACAAAAGGAAGGGTAGAGGGGCAATGGAGAAGAATGCAATCATTACATCATCAGGAAAAAATCCAAAGAGCCGGATTGGTATCATTGCACTAAAAACCATTGGATTAACCAGTCTTGTGGTATTTTTATTTTATAAATCCTGGTGGGGAGCAATTCTTATTTTTGTCTTTGGTCCCATTGTTTCTAGGCAGGAAAGAAAAAGAGCAGAGGAAGTATACCAGAATCAATTGAGAAGTGAATTTAAAGAAGCATTGCTGATGATAAGCACAGCACTGCAGGCCGGATATTCTGTGGAAAATGCATTTCGTGAGGCGGAGAAAGATTTAAGGACGATGACGGAAGGACAAAGTGTTTTCCTAGGAGAGCTGAAAAAAATCAATGGGCAGGTTATTTTAAATGTTCCGTTAGAAAAGGCGTTTGGAGAATTTGCCCAAAGAAGCAGGCTGCAGGAAGCTGAGAGCTTTGCAGAAATCTTTCGATTTGCAAAAAGAGCTGGCGGTGATTACGGTGAAAATATTCGAAAAACCGCGATTCGGATGCAGCAGAACATTGAAGTGGAGGAAGAAATACAAACCATGATTACGGCAAAACAGTTGGAAATGAAAATCATGAGTCTAATGCCAGTGGGAATTTTGCTATATATACAAATAACATCGCCGGCTTTCTTGGATGGACTGTACCACAATCTGGCAGGAATTATTGTAATGACATTTGCACTGTTTCTATATGGTCTTGCTATCTATATAGGAAATCGACTGGTTCACATTAAGGTGTAATCGATAGAATACACCAGGGAGGGGGGATTCACTTGTTGATATGTTTATGCATTGCCGTAGGTACCGGAATCGGATATTACCTTCTTAAGAAAAAGAAAATCCATATCAATCGGAAGATTATGATTGCTGTAGTTCTATTGGAAGCCATGGGAATGATGACAGGAATATATGAGAATCTTGATCACCGGTATTGGACAGGTAATCAGCTGGAACGAAATCCAACAGGTGGAGGGGATTACGAAACAAATATGCAAGTGCAGATAGAAGGCTTCCATGCACCCCAAGAGTTTTCTGTAACAGTAACAGAGGAAGAATATTCCAAGAAGGAAGCTATGGCACTTCTTCATCAAGGGGAGCAGGAAATTGAGAAAGTTATTTTAGGGGGAAATGCATCCTATCAGGAAGTTACACAGAGCCTGACATTTCCCAAAACAGTTGCAGAAGGCAAGGTAAAGGTAAGCTGGAGTGTGGATCAGCCCCAGCTGGTGGATGAAGACGGCAGTATTTTGTACCAGAACATACAGCAGGAGCAAAATATGGTAAATGCAACAGCTACGTTAAAGGTGGGGGAGTATCAAAGTGTAAAGCAGATATCTTTTATGGTGTGTAAACCCAGCGCCTCATCGATAGAGGCAATGATGGTGCAACTACAACAGGCGGTAGACCAGGCAGATCAGGAGAGTAAAACAAAGCAGATACTGACACTTCCGAATCAGATTGGAGAGGAGGCTGTTCAGTGGATTACTCCATCCCAACATATGGGGGAACAGCTTATGATGCTTGGAGTCCTGGCAGGGTTAGGCATGTATGTAGGAGAACGCCAGGAGAAAAAACAAAAAAGAGCAAGGGAAAGAGAACAGCTGCTGCTGGATTATCCTCAGATTATTAGCAGCTTATCGCTTCTAATATCAGCAGGAATCAGTACCAAAGGTGCCTGGAAGCGAATCGCCAACCAGTACCTAACACATCGGGATGGTCGGCCTGGATATGAGGAGGTGTTACGAATGTGCTATGAAATGGAGGACGGAGTTAGTGAGCTAAGGGCATATGAGAATCTTGGAAAGAGAGTCTCAGTTCGAGAGTATCGCAAGTTATCTATGATTTTAATTCAAAATATGACAAAAGGAATGCAACAGCTCAAGGAGCAGTTTGAAAGGGAAGAAGAGACAGCCATGGAAGAAAGGAAGAATAGAGCCAGAAGAATGGGGGAACAGGCGAGTACCAAACTGCTGATTCCTATGATGATGCTTTTGGCAGTTGTCTTAATGATTCTTATTGTTCCGGCAATGATGCAAATGAACATTTAGGAGGTAAAAACATATGAGATGGAAAGAATTTTTAACAGAAGAAGATGGTGCAGGAGTGGTTGAGGTGATTTTGATATTGGTGGTAATTATCGGCCTTGTGCTGATATTCAAAAAGCAAATTACACAATTAGTGAACAATATATTTAAAACAATTACGGACCAGGCGGGAGAGGTGTAATGAAACAGCGGGGGAGCGTCACCGTGTTTCTCAGTATGATATTGACTGTTATGCTCTCGCTAGAATTCTCTCTGGTTGAGGTTATACACTGGTATGGATTACGGATACAAGGAGATCGGATAGCAACCATGGCCATGGAAAATGTGTTTTCTGAGTATAATGTACCATTGTGGGAAAAATATGGAATCCTTGCAGCCGACATAACCCGAGGAGAGAACAGCCTGAGAAAACATACGGATGCCCAGACAGAGTACCAGAAAATAGGAGCCATTTCCGCGCTGGATTTATATGCCCTTGGAACAAAAGAAACCCAGATTTCAGAGTACTGTTTGATTACAGATCAGGAAGGAATAGGATTTGTTAAACAGGGGGCAGCGGCGGCGAAGGGAAAGCTTGCGAATGAAATGGTAAGCCAGTGGGAAGAGCAGATGAAACAAATGGAACATTTTAATAACGAGAGTATCAATGTATCAGAACTGCTCTCTCAGGGGGAAGAGGCAATGCAGCAGGCGGATAGTGCCCCACAGGACGAAGAGGAGAAACCAAGCGCCTCCACAGTAATACCAGAAAACACACCAAATCCCATAGAGGTAGTAAAGCAATGGAGAGAAAAGGGTATTTTAAACCTGGTAGTAGACGATAGTCAGGAAATCTCATCCCGCGTAATTGAGACCAGAGAAAAAGTGTCTCAGCGTGTGCTCTCCCAGGGTACAGGAACGAATGATGGGGAAATTACAGTAAGTGATCGCCTTTGGTTTCAATTATATTTACTTTTATATTTTCAGAACTATCAAAAATCGATGGAACATGAAGGGTTAGCGTATGAGTTGGAATATGTCTTATGTGGGCAAAAATCAGATCAGGAAAATCTGCAGGCAATTGTGAACCGATTATTGGGGATTCGGGAGATTGAGAATTATCTGGCAATTCTAAAGGATTCCGGAAAAATGACACAGGCAATGGATCTGGCAATTCATTTTGCAGGGGCAAGTGGAAATGCCGCTATTATTAAGGCAGTTCAACTGGGAATTGCAGCAGCATGGGCATATATGGAGAGTATTTTAGATATCCGTTTGCTTCTTACAGGGGGAAAAGTAGCATTTATAAAAGAACCATCCCAATGGACCAGTGAACTGTTGCAGCTTCCTGTATATTTGGATGTGAGTATAAAAGCAAAAGAATGCGATAGAGGATTAGATTATCAAACCTATCTCTTTAGCTTACTGTGTTTGATTTCACAACGAGAATTGGTGTTTCGCTCCATGGATCTTATGGAGAATGAGCTGAATCATCAAGAGGAATATGTCAATCTAAAAATGGATCAATTGTATTATGTTGCCAAGTCTGACAGTGGTTTTACCGGTAAACCAATATTCTTCTCCTATATGAATGGAATGAATATATCCCAAGAACTTTATCAGTTTCATCAAGAGAAAAAACTTTCCTATTTGGATCATTGAAACTAGGTAAAAGTATATCCAGTGAAAATGGAAAGGAGGTGTACAGAGGTGTCTCTTTCTAAAAAATCATGTCATTGCAGGGGTGACAAAACACAATCTATGAACCTATTAATCAAGCAAAAAATCTCTCTCCTTACAACGAAACATCATTGTAAGTATAAACCTATTCTAAGAAATAATTCTAAAGAGGCACCTCTGTGCACCTCCTATCGGGGAAGCTATACGGTAGAAGCGGCAATTGCTCTGCCGGTGTTTCTGTGGAGCATGATTGCAGTGATGTCATTCGTTCCAATATTAATGGTTAGCGCAGGGGTCAGAAGCTCATTAGAAACAACAGCCAGAACAATGGCATTGTATGGAGCCTCTGCAGAAGAACAAGACAAGGCATTATCATCTGCAACAGCTATCGCTATTTGTAATGGAATGATTTTATCTAAGGGGGTACCTGCACATAAAATATATGGGGGAGTCGCGGGCATTCATTATGAATTAGAAAATATAACAGGTAATGATATTCATCTAAAAGTATCCTATGCGATGGAGATACCCCTGGGGATTTTAGGAACAAAGCGGCTGGTGCTTACAGACCAGGTCAGCAGTAGGAAATGGGTGGGATGGGACCCAAGCGAAGCAGAGGGGGAGCAGGATTATGTGTACATCACAGCTCGAGGAACAGCATATCACAGTACGTTAAGCTGCGCTTATCTGAATCCTACCATTCGCAGTGTTCCCTTCGAACAATTAGAACAGGAGCGAAGCGAAAGTGGGGGAAAATACAGCGGCTGTCCTTCCTGCAAAAGTGCTAAAAATCATAAAGAATATGTGTATGTAACCAACTATGGAAGTGTATACCACTGTAAACTAGATTGCAGTGGCTTAAAAAGAACCATCTATCGCATTCATATGCAGGATGCGGATGGATATACACCATGCAGTAAATGTGTGGATACAACAAATGTGGGGAATTAGAAATGGAAGCAGTAACTTTATTAGGATTATTAGGAATCTGCACAATGGAGGATATTCAGGAAAAACAAATTCATATGGCAATCCTCAGCTTCTTTGGTGCAGTGGGCGTTATATGTCATATCATTCATCCTAGTCGGTCTATCCAGGATTTATTGGGGGGAATGGCTGTTGGAGGTGGGTTATGGATTATTAGTCTCATTTCCAGGGAGCGCATTGGACAGGGGGATGCCTTCCTTATAATGGTAACTGGAATATACCTGGGATTTTGGCAAAACTTTATTGTGTTGTGGGGAGCTACACTTCTAGCAGGTGTTTTTGGAGTCATTCTTTTACTTTTTTTTAAAAAGGAACGCAGCACGGAGATACCATTTGCGCCTTTTGTTCTGCTGTCGTATGTAATTTCATTATTGGCAGGAGGACTGTTATGAAGAGAAAAGGAAGCTATACCGTAGAAGCTACATGGATTGTTTCTATAACAATTTTCGTAGTTTTTTTAACAATAAGTATCAGTTTTCAGCTGTATGAAAGAGGGCTGGCCTACTTGATGCAGCAATGCCAGGTAAAAGAAATGGATACCGTGACTATTTTTCGTGAGATTTCCTTTGGCAAAGATATTTTGAAACAATGGGTACAGTAAGGAGGAGCTATGGAAGTATTCTATCAGAGAAATTTCAATGAGAGCTATATGATTCTTGAGGGAGAGGCACCAGAGGCAGAATATGAGGAGGAAATGCTTCGAAGAAATCAAATACAAAGTCTATTAACCTTCTATTCCATGGAAGTAGAGGGAAAATATCAATTATGGTATGAAATTACAGGTAAAGAATCCTTAAAAGATTATCTAGAGCAACAGCCCTTAACAATGGAGCTGTTAGATGAGATTATTACATATCTTGCCATCGCATATCAGGAAATAAGCAGCTACTTATTAAAACAGCAGCATATTTATTTAAATCCGGAAACGATTTACATAGAAAGAAGTCAAAAGAAGTTGGAATTAAAATTATGCTATTGCCCCATGCAGCAGGAAGCATTTTGCACCCAGTTTCGCCAGGTAATGGAATATATTATCAGTATCGTAGATCACCAGGAGGAGCAATTGACCAGGGTGTGCTATGAAATGTACGAACAATCTGTTTTAGAAGATTATAATCTTCAGGGAATTGCAGCGCTCTTAGAGCCAGAACACCAGGCAGAGGTATCAGAGGATCTGCTGCAGATGGATTCTGCCTGCCACAATGTCGTAGAGGATGAGATGACAAAAGAAGAGGAATTATCGCAGGTTCCAAAGGCGGATTATATAAGCGGATTGCAAGAGATTTGGAGAAAGATTATCAGCTATTTTAAATCCTGGTATGGGGAAATACATCAGGAAGTAAAAAAAGAAGCGTTGGTATTTGAACCAAAACCAAAGGAAATAGAACCAACCACACTATTACGGGAAGGGGATATTAGATGTGTTGGCAGATTGCAGTATGTGGGAGACAAGGAAGAAGATAGCTATGTGATTCAACAGGATGTATTCCGTATCGGAAGCAGAGACCAGCATAATGATGCCAATTTGCAATCAGAAGCAGTAAGCCGCCACCATGGCAAGATTACCAGGAGGGAAGATGGATACTACCTGGAGGATCTTAATTCTACCAACGGTACCTTCCTTAATGGTGAACTTCTTAGCTATCACCAGGCTGTCAAGCTTTCGGCAAATGATCAAATCCAGTTTGCAGATGTTCCATATACATTTATATAATAGAAATATCCTGCTTCATCCTGATATTATATTTGATTTTCACAGGTAAACCTTTTATACTGAATATAGTTATTTAACGACGTATTTAGCTGGCACATGATTGTCAGGAAAGGATAGAATTCTTAATATGAAAATAAACATTTATTATGGTGGACGAGGTGTATTAGACGATCCGACCCTTTATGTGATTAATAAGATGGAACAGGTTCTGGTAGAGCTTCGGGTAGAGGTACATAGGTATAATATATTTGAACAGAAGAATGCCATTGCTACCTTGCCTCAGACCTTGAAGGATGTGGATGGCATTATTCTTGCTACAACGGTAGAATGGCTGGGAATCGGTGGATTTATGAACCAGTTTTTGGATGCCTGTTGGTTGTATGGTGATAAGGAGAGGATGGCAGAAATCTATATGCAGCCGGTGGTCATGTCTACCACCTATGGGGAGCGAGAAGGTGTCCTTACCTTAGAAAATGCATGGGAGATTCTTGGTGGATTGCCTTGCGCTGGACTGTGTGGATATGTAGAGGACATGGTTGCTTTTGAAATGAATCAAGAGTATTCCCATATTATTGAGAAAAAGGCAGAGAATCTGTACCGCACCATATCTCAAAAGGCAAAGGGACTGCCAACCAGTAATCAGGCGGTAACCAGAAGTGTTCTCCGTTCACAAAGCATGGAACTCACGCCACAGGAAAGTGAACAGCTGTCCCAATATGTATCTGATGATACCTACGTGAAAAAACAAAAAGAGGATATAGAGGAATTATCATCTATGTTCCGAGATATGTTAGGACAAAGTGATCAAGGTGACGAGGCTACAGAATACATTATGGATTTTCAGTCTCATTTCGCACCCCAGGAGGGCTTCGCTGCAAATTATTTATTTATGATTGAAGGAAAGAAGAAACCATTGTATGTGGGCGTGGATAAAGAGGAGATTAACTGCCATTATGGACAGGGACAAAATATCGATGTGTATTGCAAGCTGACCTCAGAAATTATGGATAAGCTAGTTGCTGGCAGAATTACATTTCAGCGAGCCTTTAGTGTTGGCGAAATGACAGCAAAGGGGAACTTTAAGACGTTAAGAATGCTAGACAATCTATTCCCATTTTAGCAGGTGCGAATGGGGAAACGAATGATGAACATAGACCCACAAGTATTATTATTCCTAGCAGTAATGGTTCCCCCCAGTAGTTGAATGGCAGAGCGGGCAATAGTAAGTCCAAGTCCCAGGGAATCTTCCTTAGTTGTAAAACCGGGTTTGAAAATGCGCTCAACATCTTCACAGGGAAGTCCGCAGCCAAAATCCTTTAAGGTAATAATTAGATGGTTGTCCTTAGAGAATGCTTTTAAGAAGATATCACCACAGCAGTCAATGGCATCATAGGCGTTATCTACTAAAAGATTTAAAGCAAGACGCAGTTGTGTTGGGTCGAAGAACATATCAGGTAGATCGTCCTCTGCAGAAATGGTTAGACGAAACTCATCATCTTCATAGTTTGTTTCAAAATCGCGGAGAAATTTATGAAAAAATGACATAACATTAGTAAGCGTAGGATAAAAATTAGATTCTAAATCACACATAGGAAGTGCGTTAGAAATATTTAAAATACGCTTGGAAATATGCTTCGTCTCAGCCCACTGAGGATCGTTAGAGAGATTCTCATGTCGCAGCTCATATAGCTGTAAGGTACTGTTCAGAAAGGATATATAGTTTTTGAGTTCATGATACAGTGAACCATAGTCATCACTATCAATCATAAAATCACCTCACGTAAAACCATGAATGAGCAACAAGAATGTATCAATTCTATCATAAAAATAACAAAATAACAAATACTTCTAATTTACAAAAGCTGACACATGCTATCAAATATAGATATAGAATAGCAAAATAATATATGTGGATGAAAGAAAAGGAGAGAAAACAACATGAGAAAGAACGATTGCATTTTCTGCAAAATTATTGCAGGAGAAATTCCATCAAACACCATTTATGAGGATGATGATTTTAAGGTCATCTTAGATGCCAGTCCTGCACAGAAGGGACATGCATTGATTCTTCCTAAGAATCATTGTGATGATGTATACGATTTGGATGAGGGCACAGCTGCCAAAATATTCCCATTAGCGAAGAAGCTGGCAACCCATATGACCCAGGTTCTTCATTGTGATGGATTCAATATTATGCAGAATAACGGAGAGGTTTCCGGCCAGACAGTGTTTCATTTCCATATGCACTTAATACCAAGATATAAGGATGCAGACAATTCACGGATTTTAAGCTGGACGCATGATACATTCACTCCAGAGGAAATGAAGGAAATCCGTGATTCGCTGGCATTATAAGGACTATTTTGCAATAGAATCGATGAGATCTAGGATAGTTGCAATAGAGTCTAGCTGTCCACTTGCTTCCATAGCATTCCGATAGTCGTTTTGATGAGACCTTACATGCTCGATGGCGTGAAATAGCACATCGCTTGTTAAGGTCTCTTCTTCTATTACATAGGAAAACCCTTGTTTTTCAAAGGATTTCGCATTCAAAATTTGATCGCCTCGGCTTGCAGCAGCAGAAAGGGGAATGAGAATATTTGGTTTATGAAGAGCTAACAGCTCACAGATAGAATTTGCTCCGGCGCGGGAGATGACCAAATCAGCCATAGCAAAAAAATCTGGGAGCTCTTCACTGATATACTCGAATTGCACATATCCTTCGCGATTCGCATATTTTTGGTCTAAGTTTCCTTTTCCACACAGATGTACCACCTGAAACTCCATGAGAAGCTGATCTAAGGAATTTCTTACTGCATTGTTAATGAAAACGGACCCAATGCTTCCACCAATGACCAGAAGCACAGGCTTTTGTGAGGTGAAATGGCATGCATCCAGAGCTGCTAGCTTGTTTCCATTTAACAGCTCCTTTCGAATCGGAGAGCCGGTTAATACAGCTTTGTCCTTCGGCAAATATTTCAAGGTCTCAGGAAAATTACAGCATACCTTAGAGGCAGCAGGAATGGCCAGTTTGTTGGCAAGACCAGGAGTAAGGTCAGACTCGTGAATGATGGCAGGGATATGTCTGGTTTTCGCAGCCAGGATAACAGGAACAGATACAAAGCCACCTTTAGAGAATACAATATCAGGCTTCAGTTTTCCCAGCAGTCGTCGGGCTTGAAAGAAGCCTTTGATTACTTTAAATGGGTCGGAAAAATTCTTTATATCAAGGTAGCGACGAAGCTTACCAGAGGAAATTCCATAATAGTCAATTTTCTGATGCTCAATTAATCCCTTTTCAATCCCATGATAAGAACCTATGTAAGAGATTTCATATCCCCGTTCCTTTAATCCCGGGAAAAGGGCAATATTTGGAGTTACATGTCCAGCGGTACCGCCACCGGTCATAACGATTTTCTTCATAATAAACAAGACTCCTTATCTGTCATAGTATATTTCTTTTCTTTCCATAATATTACCCAACTTTATAAAAAGTCAAGGGATATGGCTGATATAAGTCGAAGCAGGTAGGAAAGTGTCGGTTACTTTTTCTTTTAAATCCAGGCAAGTATTTTTATAATAAGAAGGAACACAACAAAACAGTATCTGCAAATATTCAGGAGGAGAAGAATGAGTCAGTGGTTCATTATTGCAATGGTATTGGTATGTACCAATGTAGCAACATTAGTATTACTTGTTATTCATATGATAAAATTCCAGCGGTTAAATGAGAACTTTAACCATGTGGTAAGCAATATACAGACCTATTTAAACTATATTTTAAATGACCAGGAAGAGGAGAAGGAGCAAAGCAGGCAAAAAGAAATGCGGGAAAAGGAAGAAATCCTTGGACAAGTACTAGGAGAGCTGTTCACCTCCTAGCATTGTCCTGAAGAAGGCGGGAAATTATAGCAGACGGAATTTCCCCGGAGTAATCCCATAATATTTTCGGAAGGTACGAATGAACTGGGTTGTATCCTGGTAGCCGATTTTATCGCAGACCTGCTCCACCTTCATATCGGTCTGCTTTAGCAGCTCGGCAGCGTTCTCCATTCGAATTTGCTGCAGCAGTCCGGAGAAGGTCTGCCCGGTCTGTTTTTTAATCATGGTGCTAAGGTAGGATGGGCTAAGATAGAAGTGCCGGGCACATTCCGGCAAAGTAATAGATTGGTAATGCTGTCGTATATAATTATCAATGGCAGCCATGCGTTCATTTAGGACGTGGTCGCCTTTGGAAAATTCTACAGTATCCTCATAGTTTTGCACCAGATAGGGAAAGAAGGTGGCAAGCAGACCCTCTAGTACCTGATTGTAATAGGGCAGGTGCTGTGTCTGCTGAGCCATCATATACAATAGTAATTCTCTCAGAAACTGATCCTTGCCCGTACGGAAGGTAAGGGAGTTCTGATAGTGTCTGGAATACAGGGTCTGTATCAGATATGAGGATAAGGTGGAGTGATTTTGCATCAGGAAGGAAAACACATTGTTAAAGGAGCTGCTGCGAATTTTAATGGTGACGGTCATACAATCTTCCTGAGCCTTAAGATAGTGTTCAACATTTGGCGGAATGATGGTAATATCTCCTATTCCCATGATTTCCTGAATACCCTCGATTTTGTGCAGACAGCATCCTTCCAGAATACATACAATTTCAAAAAAATCATGAAGATGAGCTGGAATATGAATATACCGGGGAAGATGCTGAATCTCTACATTTAAATCTGGCTGCATATACAGCTTTGCTGGTAGGATACCAGAATAATCGGTATAATACTGTGCCAGCTGAAGCTTATGAAAATCCTCTGCTTCCACCGTATCAAGAAGGGTGAAGTCATAGGGGTTGGCTTGATGCAGCAGGTATCTTAGATCAATATAGTCCAGATAACTGCCAGTATGCTGATAATAGGCATATCCAATTTCTTCTTCCATCTCCAGCTCCAGGAGAGAACGGTAAGTTTCTTTAATATTCATAGGAGTACTCCCTGCAATATTTGCATTCGCTTATTTTATATTTTCTATCATATCAGCATCATATCACACACATAAAAAAGAATCTAATATAATACCGATATTATTAGAGAAAATATGTCATTCATTTAATTCCTGGGTCATGGTATCATCATAGTATCAAATAGATACAGGGGGATTTCTATGAGCACACAGGAGTACAAATCATCATTAAAAGAGAAAATTTCATATGGAATGTATTATTTTGGACAGGGACTGGTATATACACTGGTGTCACAGTTTCTTATGTTTTACTATACGGATTATGCCCTGCTTTCGGCCCTGGCCATATCTGTATTAATGTTTGCAGGGAAGATATGGGATGGGGTAAATGATACCCTGTTTGGATTGATTATGGACAAGGTAAGATTCAAAAGCGGTAAGCGTTTTATCCCATGGATTCGTATTTCTATGATTTCCATTCCCATTGCAACCATTCTGTTGTTTTCCATAGAAGACATTGACCATCTGGGACTAAGAATTGCAGCAGCAGTGATTACATACGTGATTTGGGACCTGTGCTATACCGTATCGGATGCACCTATTATGGCATTGCCGACTGCTATGACAGGAAATGTAAAGGACAGGGGAACCTTTATGACCTTTGCCGGAATTGGTGGAGCAGTATCCATGGCAATCTGTGCAATTTTCATTCCATTGATTTACGTAAAATATGGATTTTTCGTTACAGGCGTAATTGTTGGACTGGCATCCTTTCTAATGATGAGCGTGGTGACTCTTTTCTGTAGAGAAAAATATCATGTGCAGGCATCGGCTGCCACGAACGCACCCTCCCTGCGGGAGACCTGGGAATATCTGAAGGGAAATCATTATCTGCAGCTGTTCTATGGATACCGCCTGGTATCAGGCATTGTATCCGTATCCATGCTTACCTATATGGCGAAATATTGTCTGGGAGATGTTACCAAGGTATCTCTTATTGCAGTATATTCCATGCCTATGATACTGGTGGTATATCTTTTGTCTCCATTTATCATGAAGAAATTCGATAAAATTGTAATCTATCGAACCTGCATGATTCTTACTATGGTGATGTATGCCATAACCTTCTTTGTAGGTTATAAAAATACCACTGCCGTTATCTGGTCTATGGCAGTGATTGCTGCATTGGCGATTCTTCCTTCGATTATGATGGGAGCTCTGCCTCAGGATTGTATCGAGTATGGAACCTTTAAGACAGGAATTCGAAAGGAAGGCATTACCTTTGCCCTTCAAAGCTTCGTGTCCAAAGTGGTTTCTGCTTTCGCATCAGCAAATGCAGCATTGATTCTACATTTTCTCCATTATGATGCTCAGGCAGCAGTGCAGCCCCAGGAAACAATCACCACCATCTGGAGATGCACACTGTTAATTCCCTGTGCCGGCATTCTGCTGGGGCTTGGCTTCCTCTTCGCCTACAAGCTGAGAGATCAGGATGTACAGCTCATGAGTGATGCGAACCAGGGGAAGATTACCAGGGAAGAAGCATTAGAGAAAATGTCTCGCACCTATCGCTAAGGAAAGGAAATGGTTTATGATGCAGCTAATACCCGTTCCAAAGAAAATAAATGGAAGAGATGAGAAAACAGATTTAACGGTTCCCGTTTCCTTACAGCTTCCCAAGGAGCTTTCGGGACTGGATATAACAGTACAAGATTTATGCTTCCATGTATTTGAACAAACAGGAGACAGCCTTTCTCAGGTAGAGTTCTCATATCGTCCCCAGCTGTCGGTACAGGCTTACGAAGTGGAAGTTGAGAAGGATAAAGCAGTGATTGGATATAGCCATGAACAGGGAGCACGCTATGGATTGATAACCCTGTCGCAGATTCTCATGTCCCCATCAGAGATACTCTGCTGCAGTATATGGGATGAACCGGATATCCCGCATCGTGGATTTATGATGGATATCAGTCGAGGAAAGGTGCCAACGGTAGCTACCTGTAAGAGGCTGATTCGTCTTCTGGGGATGATGCAGTATAACCAGCTTCAGCTATATATTGAGGGATTTTCCTTTTATTATCCATCCTTCTCCCAGTACTGCGATCGCAATGCTTCTCTTACAGGAGAGGAATTGGAAGAAATCAATCAGTATGCCATGGCCTGTGGAATAGAACTGGTTCCCAACCAGAATTCGCTGGGACATATGGCACCCTGGCTGGCAAAACCGGAATTTGCATCTTTGGCAGAGTGCGAAGGGGGATTTCAAACACAGGGCGTGACACTGCCACCCACTACATTAGACCCATCCAACCAGGGAAGCATGCAGCTGATTGCCCGGATGATGGATGATTTACTCATACATTTTACATCCAATCAATTTCATGGTGGATTAGATGAACCCTTTGAATTGGGGCAGGGGAAGAGTAAGGGTAAGGATCTTGGAAAGCTGTTCTTACACTATTTGAATCAGCTAAACGCTCAAAGCAAGATGCGAGGCAGGGAACTCATGGTATGGGCGGATTCGGTTCATAAATATATGGCAAAAGAGTCACAGCTTCCCAAGGATGTTATCTACCTGGAATGGGGATATGAGAAGGAACACCCCTTCCAGCAACGATGCAGTGAGCTTCGGGATAAGGGATGTAGATTTTATGTATGCCCTGGAACTAATAGCTGGTTGTCCTTTACCGGTATGACAGATAATATGATGGAGAATATTGACCAGGCTATTGATGCAGGCTGCAGCTGCAAAGCAGAGGGGATTCTGCTTACTGACTGGGGAGACTGTAACCATATGCAATATCTGCCCATAAGCTACCCTGCCATTGTCTATTGCGGTGCAGGAAGCTGGAACAGCAGTCACAGGTTGTCAGAGACCATGCTGGCACAGGCTTTAAATGAACTAGTGTATCAGGATCAAAGTAGCTGTATGGGACAGATTGCCCTGGCAGCTGGCAACTATTATCAGCTGGAAGAATTCCAGATGCCCTGTAAAACCATAGCACACAGCTTTTACGCAGGAGGTATCAAAAGCATGGAGGAATTCCAGCCTCAGATAGCATTTCTAAAAGTCGTGATGAAGCTGTTAACGCCCAAAGAGGTGTACGAAGCCTATCCCATGGAACCCATAAGAGAGGAATCGGAAGCTGTGAACCAGGTGCTGGCACTGCTCCATACATTAGAACAGAAGCTGAAGAACACGCGTATGGAGTGTGAGGATGCCAGTCTCATTCAGGAAGAATATGAGAATGCATTTCATATGGTGGAATACTATACCCGATGTAGAAGAACCACAGAGGCAGGGGCAGGAAAGATAGAAGAAATCATCCAACAACACCAAAAGCTGTGGAGAATGCGAAACAAGGAAAGCGGTTTACAGCAGGGAATACAGCAGCTTTTGCTGTCAACACAAGGAGATGACAAGTAATGATATTTATAATAATTGCAGCAGTTATTGGCGTGCTGATACTGCTTGGACTGCTATATTTTATGGTAAGTCCCATGCCGGTGGTGCGTCTGCTTCGCAGGGGGCAGGATGAAGAGCAGATTCTGCCGGAGAAATATCAAAAGGCAATGGAGCAGGTTCAAATCATAGAGAACCTTACGTACCCATCCCAATATCAGCAAAACACAATGGATTTATACCTTCCTAAGAAGGAAGGCAGGCATCCTGTTATTCTATGGGTTCATGGAGGAGCCTTCGTGGCAGGGGATAAATGTGGTATTAAAAACTGGGGAACACTTCTGGCCAGCCAGGGCTATGCAGTAGCAGCGATGAATTATGTATGGGCACCAGAGGGAAAATATCCGGCACAGCTTTATCAAATGCGGGATGCATTCGTGACATTGGACAAGCAATCAGAAGAATATCAGCTGGACATGAATCGGGTAGCCATTGCAGGGGATTCTGCAGGAGCCTATTATGGGATTCAGTTTGCTTTGGCTCATGGGAATGCTCATCTGGCACAAGAGCTTCAGCTGGAATCACCATTATCCCAGGGTGCACTGAAATGCATGCTGTTATATTGCGGACCCTATGACCTAATGGAGATGATGGAGCATAAGAAGGGAATTCTGGCACTGTTTATCAGTCGTATCGGGTGGAGCCTGGTAGGTAAGAAGGATGTGAGAAAGGGCAGATACTATCACACCATGAATCCCATGAATTATATCAGCTCATCCTGTGTGCCCTGTTATATTACTGATGGAAATCATGTATCCTTTGACCGGCAGGGCAAAGCATTAGCAGCCAGCTTAAGGGAAAAGGGTGTAAATGTTCAGGAACATTTCTTTGATATTGCGAAAGGACAGGTTAACCACGAATATCAGATGAATTTAGAGGAAGAAGCAGCGCAAATGTGCCTGACAGAGAGCCTTGCGTTCTTAGAACAGTTCCTCTAAAAAGTGGGAAAAAGTGGAAAACTTGACAAAAAGAATAACCATTGCTATAATGCCAACTGTAACAAATTTGTAACAAATGTAATATTTGTGCATAAAATAACATAGAAGTGTAATACTTATAACAGTTGGTATTATATGTATATGGAGGAAAAACGAATATGAATATGAAGTTCAAGAGACGGGCAATATCTAGCTTGGCGATTGTACTGACTTTTACAGCAATGGCTGGAGAGGTGGCATTATCAAGTGCTTCTACCGCCTGTACTGGAGAGGATATCAGCACAAGCCGAACAGCAGGTATTATCTGGAGCCTGAATACCATGCAGGTAAATGCTATGACAGCTTCCGTGGAAGTGGAAGAGTCAGGTGTCAGTGTGGTTGCAGCACCAGAAGAGGTGTCTCCATGGGCCAATCGATTGATGGCAAATGTGGAGGAATTCCTGTATGTCCGTGATTCTGCAAGCGAAGAAGGTGGAATCGTTGGTAAGCTCTACAAAGGTGATGTGGCAGAAATTGTTGCAGCCGGAGAAGAATGGACACAGATTACATCCGGAAATGTAAACGGATATGTCAAGAACGAATTTTGTGTAATAGGTGCAGATACAGAAGGCTATGCCAATAGTGTATGCCAGACATATGCTACCAGTAATACCGGTGGTCTACGAGTTCGCCGGGAGGCTGGTCCGGAAGCTTCTGTAATAGAAGCAATCTCTCAGGGAGAGAAGCTTAGAGTTGTTACTGATATACCGGCAGTAGAAGGCTGGGTAGCAGTAGATTGCGACGGAACCACAGGATATGTAAGCAGCCAGTATGTGACAGTGGAATTAGAGCTGGGAACTGGAATTACAATCCAGGAAGAGCAGGAAGCCATTGCAGCAGCTAAGGCAGCAGAGGAAGCAGCAAAAGCCAAGGCGGCAGCCAAGGCAGCAACGGTACAGCGGGAAGCAGTAGCAGCAAGCTATGATGATGTAACTCTGCTGGCAGCATTGATTCAGTGTGAAGCAGGTTCGGAAAGCTATGAAGGACAGCTGGCAGTTGGAGCCGTGGTAATGAACCGCGTAAGAAGTGGTGGATATCCCTCTTCTATCTCCGGAGTTATCTACCAGAGCGGTCAGTTCTCACCAGCAGCCAGTGGTAAGGTATCAAGTGTTGCAGCTAGTGGTCCCAGAAGCTCATGTGTTCAGGCAGCCCAGGAAGCCATTGCAGGAGCAGATAATACTGGTGGAGCCAAATGCTTTAAGCGGGCAGGCAGTGTCGGTGGTATTGTGATTGGAAATCATGTGTTCTACTAGATAGAAAGCAAAGAATATAAGCTTTATGGTTAAAGGAAGTCTCCAATGGGAGGCTTCTTTTTATGGCATTTAACACAATAAAATGTAAATTGTGGATAAACTCATTGATAATCATTGTATTTGTTTATTAAATATAGTAAGATAAAAGAAGTTATTCAACAAAAATCCTATGGAGGTAGAAGTTATGATAGCAGCAATTATTTTAATTCTTGTAGTACTTGTCTTAGTTATCTCCTGCATCAAGATTGTGCCACAGGCGCATGCAGTTGTTGTAGAGAGATTAGGGGCTTATTTAACAACCTGGCCAGTTGGCTTACATTTTAAAATCCCATTTATTGATCGGATTGCTAAAAATGTAAATTTAAAAGAGCAGGTAGTTGATTTCCCACCACAGCCTGTTATCACAAAGGATAATGTAACCATGCAGATTGATACCGTTGTGTATTATCAGATTACAGATCCAAGACTGTATAGCTACGGTGTTGAGAATCCAATTATGGCAATTGAGAACTTAACCGCAACCACACTTCGTAATGTTATTGGTGATTTGGAGTTAGATGAGACATTAACCTCCAGAGAGACCATTAATACCAAGATGAGAGCCAGCCTTGATGTGGCAACAGATCCTTGGGGTATTAAGGTGAACCGAGTAGAGCTGAAGAATATCATTCCTCCTACCGCCATCAGAGATGCCATGGAGAAACAGATGAAGGCAGAGCGTGAACGTCGTGAGGCTATTCTGATTGCAGAAGGTGAGAAGAAATCCACCGTCTTAATCGCAGAAGGTAAGAAGGAGTCCGCAATCTTAGATGCAGAAGCTGAGAAGCAGGCAGCAATCCTTCGTGCTGAGGCTAAGAAGGAAGCAACCATCCGCGAGGCAGAAGGTCAGGCAGATGCTATTCTGAAGATTCAGCAGGCAAATGCAGATGGTCTGAAGATGCTGAAGGAATCTGCACCAGATGCAGCAGTACTCCAGTTAAAGAGCCTGGAAGCATTTGCAAAAGCAGCAGATGGCAAGGCTACCAAGATTATCATCCCATCAGAAATTCAGGGGATGGCAGGATTAGTAAAATCTCTCACTGAGGTTGGTAAGGAATCCTAATCCGGAAAAAAGTAAGAATAAAGCTAATGGACCGCATCCTTCGGGGTGCGGTCTTTTACCATAAAAAATCATGTTATCTATCCACAAAACCAGGATAATGTGATATTATCAAAACATTAGAAAAGATTACCATACAGGAGGAAAAGATTGTGAATTTAAAAGGACGTAATTTCCTGAAATTAATGGACTATACACCAGAAGAGATAAAATATCTCATTGAGTTATCAGCAGAGCTGAAAAGCAAGAAGAAAAATGGAATTGCCCATGATGAGCTGAAGGGCAAAAATATTGCATTAATATTTGAAAAGACCAGTACCAGAACCCGTTGCTCCTTTGAAGTGGCAGCCCATGACCTGGGAATGCATGTAACCTATTTGGATCCCTCCGGTTCTCAGATTGGTAAGAAGGAAAGTATTAAGGACACAGCGAGAGTGCTGGGAAGAATGTTCGATGGCATTGAATATCGTGGATTTGGACAGGATATTGTGGAAGAACTGGCAGAATATGCAGGCGTTCCTGTGTGGAACGGGCTAACCAACGAATTTCATCCAACCCAGATGATAGCAGACATGCTGACTGTTCAGGAGAAGTTTGGACAGCTGAAGGGAATTAAATTCGTATATATGGGAGATGCCCGCTATAATATGGGAAATTCCCTTATGGTAACCTGTGCAAAGCTGGGAATGGATTTCGTGGCATGCACCAATGAGAAATATTTCCCAGACCAGAAGCTGGTGGATTATTGTAAAGAAGTTGCTAAGGAGACAGGGGCATCCATTACACTGACAGAGGATGTTGCCTTGGGCTGCAAGGATGCAGATGTTATTTATACTGATGTGTGGGTTTCTATGGGAGAGCCTACGGAGGTTTGGGAAGAGAGAATCCATGATTTAATGCCTTACCAGGTGAATGAGAAGGCATTTGGATATGCTAAGGATACTGCAATCTTTATGCATTGCCTTCCCGCTTTCCATGACCTGGATACCAAAATCGGACAGGAGATTCATGAGCAATTTGGGCTAAATGAAATGGAAGTAACAGACGGGGTATTCGAAGGCAGCCAGTCCGTAGTATTTGACGAAGCAGAGAACCGTATGCATTCTATTAAGGCGATTATGTATGCTACACTTAAATAATCATTATTATTATGAAACCATTGATTCCACCAATCTGAAAGCCAAGGAGCTGGCAAAGGAGGGCTGCCCGGAAGGAACCATTGTGTCTGCCGGATACCAAGCGGCAGGAAGAGGCAGACGGGGACGAAGCTGGGAATCTCCCAGTCAGGATTCCATTGCAACCAGCATGGTGCTGTATCCTAAAATGTCACCGGATAAAATCGGGACAGTTACACTGCTTGCAGCGATAGCAGTGGCCAGGGCAATCGAGTCACTTCCCTGCGGATTTACCCCTTTGATTAAGTGGCCCAATGATATTGTATTGAAAAATAAAAAAATATGTGGTATCTTAACCGAAATGTCAGCCGTAAGTGGCAAGGCAGAATATGTGGTACTTGGAATAGGTGTAAATGTACATAATCGCACCTTCCCGGAAGAAATCAGAGAGAAAGCCACATCACTGGATTTGGTTCAGAAGGAGCAAGGCTACAATTCCCATATCTCCAGAAAGCAGCTGGTAGAGGAAATCTGGCAGCAGTTCGCCCAGTATTATGAGCACTTTCAGCAATGGGAAGATATGTCCTTTTGTCTGGAGGAATATCATCAGCTGCTGGTGAATCAGGACAAGCAGGTACGTGTCCTGGACCCTATGGGAGACTATGAGGGAATTGCCAGAGGAATTAATCCCAGAGGGGAGCTGTTAGTGGAGACGAAGGCAGGAATCCGGGCTGTGAATTCTGGCGAGGTATCGGTAAGAGGCATGTATCATTATGTATAGATGCACCAGGAAAGGATAGAGAAATGTTTCAGGAAGAAGTCGTATTATGCGGAGCTAGTGCTTACACCAAGAAATATTATCTGAATGAATTGTTTTCAGGGCTTCCGGAAGGAATCCAAAATGAATTGAAAATCATGTGTGTTCTATATACAGAAGATGTAGGCGGAACCATCCAGATGGTATTCGATGAAGAAGGGGAACTAAGCATTCGTACCAATGTAGAAGAAGGAGACCTCCTTTTTGATGAAATTGGAAGTGTCTTGAAGGTAAAAGAGCTTCAAAGAGAGAACGAAGAACTATTTGAGTCATTGGAAATGTACTATAAAGTGTTCTGTCTGGGAGAAGCATTCGAGGAGGAATAAATATGCTGTTAGCAGTAGATGTTGGAAATACAAATATTACCATGGGTGTATTTCAGGGGAATGAATTAGCAGGAACCTTTCGTATAACGACAGGAATATCTCGTACATCTGATGAATACGGTATAACAATTAGAGAGATTCTAACACAAAACGGAATTGATCAGGATAAGATCGATGATGCCATTGTGGCCAGTGTAGTTCCTAATGTTATGCATTCTCTGGTAAGCGGAATTATTAAATATTTTGATATTAATCCTGTGATTATTGAGGCGGGAATTAAGACGGGAATCAAGGTGATTACCGAGAACCCCAGACAAATAGGAGCCGATCGAATTGTAGATGCGGCAGGAGCCTTTGAATTATATGGTGGTCCTGTACTGGTGCTGGATTTTGGCACTGCAACCACTTATGATTTGATTGATAAGGAAGGTGCATTTATCTCAGGAGTTACTGCACCGGGAATCCGTATCAGTGCCAAGGCATTGTGGGAAGACACAGCCAAGCTGCCGGAGATTGAGATTCGTAAGCCAGACAGCATTCTGGCTAAGGAGACTATCAGCTCTATGCAGGCAGGATTAATGTATGGACAGATTGGTCAGACCGAATACATTGTTCGCCACATGATTGAAGAATCAGGTTATGGTCAGGTTAAGGTTGTGGCAACCGGTGGACTGGGAAATATTATCGCCAAGGAAACAAAATGTATCGACATTTATAATGCGAACCTGACCTTAGAAGGAATGCTGGCAATCTATAAGAAACAGAACAGGGATAAGTAACAGATATGTTAACGAAGCTTCAGATTGGAAATGTAACCTTAGACAATAACCTCATATTAGCACCAATGGCAGGAGTGACAGACCTGCCTTTTCGCTTGTTATGCAAGGAACAGGGAGCGGGGCTCATCTGTATGGAAATGGTAAGTGCCAAGGCAATTTATTACAACAACAGGAACACTATTGACCTGTTGAAGATTGATGAAAGGGAGCGACCAGTGTCCCTTCAACTATTTGGTTCGGACCCGGAATGCATCAGCGAGATGGCCAAGCGAATCGAAGAACGCCCCTTTGATATCTTAGATATTAATATGGGATGCCCGGTACCCAAGGTGGTAAATAACGGGGATGGCTCTGCATTAATGAAGAATCCGCTGCTAGCAGGGGAGATTATAGAGAAAACAGTGAAGGCAATTAGCAAGCCGGTAACAGTGAAGATACGCCGGGGCTTTGATGAGGAGCATATTAATGCAGTAGAGATGGCTCACATTGCCCAGGAAAGTGGTGCAGCAGCCATTGCGATTCATGGAAGGACCAGAGAGCAGTTCTATGCAGGCAAGGCAGACTGGGATATTATTCGTCAGGTCAAGGAAGCGGTAAATATACCGGTCATTGGAAATGGAGACATTCTAGATGCTAAGGATGTGATTGCCATGAAGGAGCAAACCAACTGTGATGGATTTATGATTGGCCGTGGAGCACAGGGAAATCCCTGGATTTTTCACCAGATTCTTCACTATTTTGAAACAGGAGAGTTGATTGGAAAGCCACCCATTGATGAAATGATAGAGACCATGCTTCGTCATGCCAGACTGCAGATTGAATACAAGGGAGAGTATACCGGCATTCGAGAAATTCGAAAACATGCAGCCTGGTATACCGCCGGATATAAGAATTCTTCCAAATTGCGGGGACGAATTAATGAGGTGAATAATTACCAGGAATTAGAGGCATTATTTACACAGGTACTGAGAGAAAATGTATTGGGGTGACACCTGGCGGAAAGCCTTGCCAGCCTTGACATAGAGGTACATTTCGACTATAATACATTAATTGCGGATATAAGAATTAAATCAGAAAGGGCAGTAAACCATGGAAAAGAAAAATCTCTTAACTTACGAAGGACTTAAGAAATTAGAGGACGAAGTACAGAACCTGAAAGTCGTAAAACGTAAAGAAGTAGCACAGAAAATAAAAGAGGCCAGAGAACAGGGCGATTTATCTGAGAATGCAGAATATGATGCAGCCAAAGATGAGCAGCGCGACATTGAAGCAAGAATTGAAGAAATCGAGAAGATTTTAAAGAATGCAGAAGTAGTTGTAGAAGAAGAAGTAGACTTAGATAAGATTAACGTTGGATGTAAGGTAAAAATCTTAGATTGCGAATTTAATGAAGAGCTGAACTACAAGGTAGTAGGCTCTACCGAAGCAAATAGCTTAAAGGGAAAAATTTCCAATGAATCCCCAGTAGGAAAGGCATTAATTGGAGCAAAGGTTGGCGATACCGTAACCGTTGAGACTCATGTTGGAGAATTAAGCTATAAGGTATTAGAAATCGAACGGTCCAACTAACATAAGAGGTTACAATAGAGATAGAGGTGCAAAATGGGAGATAATAACAACAATAAGCAGCAACCACAGCAGGATACCAACCAGCTGTTGAAGGTTCGTAGAGAAAAGCTGCAGGAGCTGCAGTCCAGTGGAAAAGACCCTTTCCAGATTACAAAATATGACCAGACACATCATACCAGTGATGTGAAGGAACTCTATACAGCATTGGAAGCTGAGCTTCTAGCAGGAAGAGAAGCACCTGTTGTTGATGGCTTAGATGAGCAGCAGACCAGGGACGTTCTCAATGAGGATTATAATCAGAGAAGAGCCATTATGGATGCAAGTCCAATTAATGTGTCTATTGCAGGACGTATGATGTTCAAGCGTGTTATGGGTAAGGCATCCTTCTGTAATATTAAGGATTTAAAGGGCAACATTCAGGTCTATGTAGCAAGAGATGCTATTGGTGAAGATAACTATAAGGATTTTAAGAAATCAGATATTGGAGACATTTATGGTGTTAAGGGCTACGCCTTTAGAACCAAGACAGGTGAGATTTCTATTCATGCAGTGGAGATTACTCTGCTTACCAAGAGTCTGCAGATTCTTCCAGAGAAATTCCATGGCTTAACGGATACAGACACACGTTATCGTCAAAGATATGTAGATTTGATTATGAACGACGACAGCAGAGAAGTATTCCTGAAGCGTTCCAAGATTATCCAGGAGATTCGTAACTTCCTGTCAGGAAGAGACTTTATCGAGGTAGAGACTCCTACATTGGTATCCAATGCAGGTGGAGCAGCTGCCAGACCATTTGAGACACATTACAATGCTTTAAGTGAGGACGTTAAGCTGCGTATTTCCCTTGAGCTGTATTTGAAGAGATTAATTGTAGGTGGATTAGAGAGAGTATATGAGATTGGTCGTGTATACCGTAATGAAGGTGTAGATACCCGTCATAACCCAGAGTTTACCCTGATGGAATTATATCAGGCATATACAGATTACGAAGGAATGATGGAGCTGACAGAGAGCATGTTCCGTTATCTGGCAGAGACCGTATGTGGCACAACCAAGATTAGTTATAACGGAATTGAACTGGATCTGGGCAAGCCATTTGAACGTCTCACTATGAATGATGCCATTAAGAAATATGCCAACATTGATTTCGACGCCGTGGCAACCGATGAAGAGGCCAAGGCCATTGCTAAGGAACATCATATCGAATATGAAGAACGTCACACCAAGGGCGATATCATTAACCTGTTCTTCGAGGAATACTGTGAAGAGAATCTGGTACAGCCTACCTTTATTATGGATCATCCATTGTCCATTTCTCCACTTACCAAGAAGAAACCAGAAGACCCAACCAAGGTGGAACGCTTCGAATTATTTATCAATACATGGGAAATGTGTAATGCATACTCCGAGTTAAATGATCCAATCGACCAGAGAGAACGTTTCGCACAGCAGGATGCCAACGCAGAAGCAGGTGATGATGAAGCACAGCACACCGATGAAGACTTCTTAAACTCCCTGGAAATTGGTATGCCACCAACAGGCGGTATCGGATACGGAATTGATCGACTGGTTATGCTGCTGACAGATTCTGCAGCGATTAGGGATGTACTGTTGTTCCCGACGATGAAG
>CAZYYO010000038.1:0-24561 GCA_964650965.1 uncultured Lachnospiraceae bacterium
ATGATACAGAAGCACCACTTCTTGCAGGAGCAGGATTTACAGCATATTTGAAATCTTCTTTACCTGTAAAGAAAGACGGAAGCTATGATTTTGACAAGGCAACACCGGTAGTTATCGGTAATGATGGCAAGACAGAGATTTTCACTGATGCAAAGGGTCATGCAGTATCCATTGCAATTCCTTATGGAACCTATGTGGTGGTTGAATCTACAACTCCTCACAATATGGAAACCATCAAGCCTTTTGAGGTTAAGATTGTAGAAAACCATCCGACAGAGCCACAGGTATGGAGAGTGTTTATCGACAGGGAATTTACCGCAAAGCTTCGTGTGATTAAGAAGGATGCTGACACAAAGCAGACAGTTCTTATTCCGAATACGGAGTTTAAGATTTTCAATATGGATACCAATGAGTATGTGGAGATGATTACCACATATCCGTCAAAGAAAGTGCATACTTCATTCTTCACGGATGAAGACGGCGATTTGATTTTACCGGAAGCATTAAAACTTGGTAATTATCGTATTGAGGAAGTAAAGGCTCCTTTTGGCTATGTGGTAAATGAAAACTTCGTGGAAGTAAAAGTGGATACAGATACTTTCTATGAGGTTGACCCTGACACTTACGAAGCAATCATCACAGTAGAGTATGAAGATGCTCCTGCGGTTGGTGAGCTTACCATTGAGAAAAAGGGCGAAGTTCTGGATGCCTATAAGGGCGGTCTGTTTGCAGATTCCGAAGATAAGGAATTTGTCTATAAGGAAGGCAGCCTTTCTGGTGCCAAGTTTGAGGTTTATGCTGCGGAGGACATTTATACTGCTGACATGCAGTGCGATGCTGACGGAAACAGAACCAAGTATTACAGTGACGGTGATTTGGTAGCAACTGTTGTTACTGACAAAAACGGAAAAGCTGTAGTATCTGACCTTCCTCTTGGAAAGTACAGAGTAGTGGAAGTGGAAGCTCCTTACGGATATGTACTGAACAAGGAAGAGCAGGTTGTCACTTTTGTCTATGTGGATGATAAGACTCCGGTAATTAAGGAGAGCATGACATTTGCAAATGAAAGACAGAAGGTTGACTTATCCATTGATAAAATGGATGGAGAAACCGGAAAAGGTATTGCAGGTGCAGAGTTTGGTTTATATGCATCTGAGGATATCGAAAATATGGATGGAGATGTAATCGTAGAGAAAGATACCCTGCTTGAGGTAGCTGTTTCTGATGAAAACGGAGATATTTTCTTTGTGAAGGATTTTCCTCTTGGTAACTACTATGCAAAGGAAATCAAGGCACCTCTTGGTTATGCTTCTTCTGATGAAATTGTAGAGTTTGATGCAACTTATAAGGGACAGGATATCAGGTATAGTACGGATACTGCAATATACCATAACTTCCCTACATCCTTTGAATTTACAAAGGAAGATATCACAAGTGGTGCAGAGCTTTCAGGTGCAACACTTTCCGTAATCGACAAGGATGGAAAAGTAATCGAGACATGGACATCTGAGGCAGGAGAAGCACATGTAATTCAAAGACTCCATGTGGGAGAAACTTATATTCTTCGTGAAGAGTTTGCTCCATACGGATATCTCAAGGCAACAGATGTAGCATTTACCGTAGTTGATACCGATGAAATCCAGAGTGTTGTTATGAAGGATGAAGTGCCTACCGGAACAATTATCATCAATAAAGATGGTGAGTTCCTTACAGACATTAACCTTGTAAAAGGTCACTGGTACGATTTCATATTTGATTATTTCAAGAAGTCAATTGCAGGAGTTACTTTTGAGGTATATGCAAAAGAGGACATTGTAAGTCCTGACGGATTGGATACTGTTTATTATGAGGCAGATGAGCTTGTGGCAACCATCGTTACAAATGATGATGGAATTGCGATGGTTTCTGACCTTCCGCTTGGCAAATACTATCTTGTAGAAACAGAGACTCTGGAAGGTTTCGTCCTTGACAGTACACCAATCGAAGCCGATCTTTCCTATATCGACCAGAATACAGAGATTGTATATGCAGGTATGGATGTAACAAACGAAAGACAGAAGGTAGAGATTTCGGTTATCAAGAAAGATTCTGAGACAGATGAAGTGCTTTCCGGTGCAATCTTCGGATTGTATGCGAAAGAGGATATCGTGGATGTGGATGGCAGAGTCATCGTTAAGGCTGATACGCTGATTGAAAAGGCTGTAACAGGCGAGGATGGCACAGCAACATTTATCTCGGACCTTCCACTTGGAAACTACTATGTGAAGGAGATTGAAGCTCCAAAGGGATATGTGAAGTCCGATGAAGTATTTGATGTGGAAGCAGAATACCAGGAAGGTGTTGCTGTTATCGAGTTTGAGGCAGAGTTTGAGAATAGACCAATTAAGGTAGAATTTTCAAAGACTGATATCACAGGAGAGAAGGAGCTTGCAGGTGCAAAACTTTCTATCATTGATTCAGAAGGAACGGTTATCGAGAGTTGGACTTCCGAGGCAGGAAAGTCACACCTTATCGAGAGACTTCCGGCAGGAAAGTATATCCTTCGTGAGGAGACAGCACCTTATGGCTACAAGATTGCAAACGATGTGGAATTTGAAGTGACAGAGACAGAGGAAATCCAGAAAGTAACAATGAAGGATGAGTATGCTGTCGGTAAGATTATCATCGAAAAAACAGATGAAGTGACCAAGAAGCCTATTGCAGGAGTTGAGTTTGAAATCCGTGATAAGGATGGCAAGGTCATTGAAACTGTTGTAACTGACAAAGATGGTCATGCAGAATCCAAGGAACTTCCTATCTGTATTTACAATGAGGATGGCAGCTTCAAGGAAGATATCCATTACTTTGTTGTAGAGACAAAAGCAGCGGAAGGATATATTCTGGATGAAACAGTTCATGAGGTAGTGTTACAGTATGATGATAACGCACCTGAGTGTGTGGAATATACGTTATCACTTACTAACAAACCTACAGAACCTAAGCTTCCACAGACCGGGGATAATTTCAATCCTTGGCTCTGGGCTGGACTTGGTTTAACTGCACTGTTGGCAGGTGTGGGAGCTTTCTTTTGGAAAAAGAAGGAAGACGATGAAGTAACTGAATAAGTATCATCTTTATGAGGTGTAGGCCGTATGTGCTTGCATCTCATTTTTTTGAAAACTGGAGGTGAGAGCTTTTGATTGGTGAAGCAATCAAAGAATATCGGGAGAGGAGAGGTTTCAGCCGGGAGGAACTGGGAAGAAGATGTGGTTTCGGCTGCGATGGAGAAAGAATCATCGAAGCATTTGAACGGGACGAAGGTTTTCCTGACCTTGAGAAGTTGAAAAAGGTAGCGGAGGCATTATCTGTACCATTAGAAGTTCTGTGCCCGGTGCCATGCAGAGAATGTCCTTTTAAAAAGAAGGTGCTTATCCATCTGGAAGATGATCCCGGATATGAAGCAGAAAGAAAAGTATATGAGGACCCGGACGATGAAGGGATTCTCTATGACAATTTGGATTAAGGAGGAACAGTTTATATGATGAATTACGAGATTTTTAAGGAAGTAGTGGCAGAGAAGTTTAAGGATTATTTACCGCCACAGTTTCAGGATATGGCTCTTCGTGTAGAGCCGGTGAATAAGGTAAACAAGAATTTGGACGGACTTACTCTGGTAAGTAATGAGGCAGGCAGAAATGTATCGCCTACCATTTATATCAATGACATGTACGAGCATTATCTTAATACGGAGAATCTGCAGGAGGTATTGCAGAGTGCAGCAAAGACCATGGAAAAGGCATTTGACAGAGTTCCGGAGGTAGGAAAACTTGATTTTGAAAGTGCAAAGGACAACATTGTGTTCCAGGTTGTCAATACGCTGCAGAATGAAGATATGTTAAGAGATATGCCACACAGAGAGTTTCAGGACTTATCCATTATCTATCGCTGGGTAGTGAATTTGGATGAGAAGGGAATCCAGAGTTCTGTGGTGAAAAACAGCCTTGCAAATCAGCTTGGAATGACAGAGGAGCAGTTATTCAAGTGTGCTGTAGAGAATACCAGAAGAATTTTGCCGCCTACTGTAAAATCCATGAATGATGTGATGAAGGAAATGTTCATTGCTGATGGTATGCCTATTGAGATCGCAGAGATGATGATTGGCGAGATTCCGGAGGATAAGATGATGTGGGTTATTAGTAACGACAGAGGAATCAATGGTGCTGCTTCCATGCTTTATGAGGACAATCTCCATAAGCTTGCGGAGAGACTGGAAACAGACCTTTATATTTTACCATCCTCTGTGCATGAGTGTATTGCAGTATCTACAGATATGGGTGATCCTT
Organism: uncultured Lachnospiraceae bacterium; assembly: GCA_964650965.1. Taxonomy (GTDB): domain Bacteria; phylum Bacillota; class Clostridia; order Lachnospirales; family Lachnospiraceae; genus CAZYYO01. The sequence continues at coordinate 4,323 of CAZYYO010000038.1, forward strand.
ATGAGCTTGCAGCGATGGTAAATGAAATCAACATGGATCAGGTGGCATTGGAGGAACGTTTATCCAATCAGGTGTATCACTATGATAAGGATGCGAGAAGGCTTACCCTTGCAACTGACACACCGAACAAGCGTCTTGATGGTATCGTCGCTGAGGCACAGCTTATCTACGATACAGGAAAGTCCAGATAGGAGGCAGCTTATGGAGCAGGAAATGACCGAAAAGGAACTGATTGCTCTTATAAATGCCTGGGATGGAGACTTCATGATACAGGTTGAGATAAAGGAGGATGCGGATGAAAGAAGAGAAAACACTTGTGACGGATGCAGATAATGCCTTTAAGCTTGATGTGGTAAGAGTGAAGCTTGTGAAGGAGGCTCCCCTTTATTCGGAGCTTCCTTTGCAGAATCCCTATGAAGCAGCAGCTACCATTGGAGAACTTCTGTGTGAAATGGACAGGGAAGTTGTCTGTGTAGTAAATCTGCAATCAGATTTAAAACCTATCAATGTGACTTTTGCAAGCATTGGTTCACTGAATGAAGCTTTAGTGCATCCAAGGGAAATCCTGAAATCAAGTATTCTTTCCAATGCTGCAAGTATTATGTTGATTCATTCACATCCAAGTGGGAACCTGCTTCCCAGTAAGATGGATACCATGATAACAGACCGGATGAATGCAGTATGTTCGATGGTTGGGATTCAGTTAGTTGACCATGTGATTGTTGGCGGTGATAACAGGGAGTTTTTCAGTTTTAAGGAAAAAGGACTGATTAACAATCCTAATATTACGTACTCGACAGATTATAAGAACTTCAGCTTTAATAACAGTCTTGTGGCGGAGAGGGGGAAAGGAAGGTAATGATGAACGAACGATTTACAGAGGAAGAGCTTGCCATTGCTAAAAGTGTTGACTTGACAGCAGTAGCATCTTATCTGGGATATACGGTAAAAAGAGTTGGTCATTATCACACTCTTAAGGAAATGGATTCCATCAGAATCTATGATAAGAGCCACTGGTTCCGATGGTCGAGACAATATGATAAGGGTGAGAATGGCGGTTCGCAGATTGATTTCCTACGGGTGTTCTGTGGTATGGAGATAAAAGAGGCGGTATGGTGGCTACTTGATTTTGCAGGGTATCGCCGGATTGAAGATACCGGAAAAAAGCCGGAGCTTAAATATCAGGTGGAGGCAAAGAAAAAACAGGAACCAAAGATTTTCGTGTTACCTGTACCTTCGCCGGATAACAGTTTTTTGTATTCCTATCTGAAGGAAGAACGGGGCATCAGCAAAGAGGTTATCGACTACTTTGTGTCGCAGGGCTTGATTTATGAGAGCAGGCATTACCACAACATTGTATTTAAGGGAAATGACAAGGGCGGTGTTACCAGATTTGCAAGCATGAGAGGTGTGTTTGATAAGGAGGGAAAGCCGTTTAAGTGCGATGTGGCAGGCAATGACAAAGAGTATGGATTTAATGTGGTCAATGACGAGAGTTCGGAACTTATAGTGTTTGAAGGTGCAATCGACCTGATGAGTTATGTGGACATTTTCTCTGATTATGAGACAAACAAGCTGGCACTTGGGATGCTTGCAGATGCTCCTCTTGTCACTTTTCTAAAGGAACATCCGCAGATTTCAACAATCAAGTTTTGTCTGGATGGGGATGAACCGGGAAGAAAGGCGGCTGCCCAGCTAATGGAGAAATACTATGGTATGGGGTATGAAGTGGAGGATTGTCCGCCACCCGAAGGGTATAAGGATTACAATGAATGGCTGGTGGCAGCAAAGCAGAATTTTAAGGTGGGTCAAAAAGTGGAGTACCTTTCGGAAAATGGCTCCAAAAAGTGGAGTACCTTTTGAAAAATGACTCCAGAAAGTGGAGCACCCGATTGAGCAAATGACAAGCCGGATAATTTTTTCTTTGACAAGGTGGGTCAAAAAGTGGAGTACCTTTGGGAAAGTGGCTCCAAAAAGTGGAGTATCTTTTCATAAAGTGCTCCAAAAAGTGGAGTACCTATATAAATATCAGGGGTTTTAGGGGATTTCTCCCCTAACCAGAGGCATTTTCGGATGGATATCCAAAATGCGTATCTGGCAGAGGACAGGGCTATGCTCTGAACTCTGAAGGCTTCTGTAATATTTCTCAAAACACAGATAAGGAGGTGTGGTTAAAGCGATGGGAATTGGAGATGTAAGCATAACAGAAATCAGTCAGCCGGAAGCATTACTTTCTTTTATCATGGAAAATGACATCAGCATTGTGATGACGGATAAAGAGGCTGAGATGCTGCTTGGCTATATGGAAGGTCACGACTATGTGGTCGGATTTGCTGAGGGCAGGTTATTCAGAGGAGACATGGATGATGTTCCGGGAGAAATCGTCTGGGATGATTTCTCGGTAGACGATTTAATTGATGCTGTATGTGAATGGAATTATGAACTGATACTGGACATGGATGCTGCAAGACAGGACCCGAAGGATATGGTGGATTTTGCGAATAAGCAGAGTAAGTATGAAAGCCTGAAACGGGAGGAAGCCATACTGGATAAACTATTTGATCAGACGAAGTATCGTGCGGGTATAGAAAAGCTTGCCGAGGAACTGGCAGATCATTTCATTGCAAACCTAAAAAAGAATGGGGTGGAGCAGTCGGTGAGCACATTAGTTTCAGAGATCAAGCAGCCTACGATAAGTGGAAGGAGCAGGTGATTTCATGGAGAAGAGGCAGCATAGTGTCAGTAAGCTTCTCAGAATGACACCAGAGGAAGCAAAGCTTTTGGATGAAAAAGCAAAAGCTGCCGGTATGACGGAATCCCAGTATCTTCGACTGATGATTTCCCAAAAGCCAAATGATTACCCGGAGGTGCGACAGCTTCTTCGTGATTTAATCAATGAGGTAAACCGAATCGGTGTTAATATCAACCAGATTACCCATAACCATAATGCGGGGCTATATTCCATTGCGGATAAGGACAGGCTGGTGGCATATATGCGAAAGCTGAATGTTGCGGTGGCAAAGGTGGTGGATATGGTTGGCAATCAGTAAGATACTTTATATGAAGGATTGCGGTGGACACTTTCACGGGAAGCATTTGAAGCAGGCACTTGAGTATGTCATGAATCCTGAGAAGACACAGGATGGGAGACTGATAGGCGGAATGAACTGTCAGCCGGATACAGCCTTTAAGCAGATGATGGATACCAAAAAGGAATTTAATAAGGTGGACAAACGTCAGGGGTATCATCTCATTATTTCATTTAAGGAAGGGGAGGTTACTCCTGATACTGCTTATGAGATAACGCAGAAATTTGTTGCGGAATATCTTGGGGCACAGTATGAGGCTATTTACTGTATTCATGATAATACGGACCACATTCACGCACACATTATTTATAACAGTGTCAGCTTTGTGGACGGAAGAAAGTATCGGTATGAGAAAGGTGACTGGGCAAAGGACATCCAGCCTATTACGAACCGGCTTTGCGAGGAATACGGGTTATCTACCATTGATATAGGCAGTGAAAAGGAAGAAGACCGTGATTATTACAGGGAACACAATGATTACCGGGATGGGAAATTTGTCTGGGACAAAATGATCAAGCGGGATTTGGATGCCTGCATATTGCAGGCAAATGATTTTGACGGATTTCTGGAGCTGCTTGCGGATAAGGAATATGAAGTCAAACAGGGAAAGCATCTTGCAGTAGAGCCGCCGGGAATGGGCAGGTACAGAAGGTGCAAGACTCTGGGAGATGAATATACCGAGGAGAGCATAAGACGGAGAATTGTGGAAGAGGACTTATCCTTTTATCAGTCGAATAAGGAGTTTAAGCCGGAGATAGTAAAGTGTTATGTGCGAAGGTACAAGAGGGCAAGGCTGACCGGATTACAGAAGCGGTATTATGCGAAGCTGTACCGGATAGGAAAGCTGAAGAAGAAACCGTATTCGCAAGTATGGAAGTATAAGGACGATATCAGAAAGATGGAGAAACTGCAACAGCAGTACCTATTTCTGGTGAGACATGATGTTCACAGTATGGAGGAGCTTGCTTCGACGGTACTTAATCTGACAGATAAGAGAAAGGAAGCATCAGCAGAGAAGAGCAGGGTTTACCGAGCAAAGCAGAGGTGTAAAAGTCTGTTTGATATTGCAAATCAGATGGACGAATTGCAGACTGCGGAAACCAGTTTTCAAAATGGGGATAACTTCTTTTTGGAGGAGCATAACCTGTGGATGGAGCTTGCAAAGCAGCTGGAGGATGAAGGATATACTTATGAGGAAATAAAGAAGCTTCGTGAGTATTACAAAGAACAGATTGCTTATGTAAGCAGTAAAGAGAGGGCATCCACGAAGGAACTGAATCTTGGAAAGTCCATCTGGAAGGATATGGTCAGTGATGATACCGAAATCAGGGAGGAAAAGAATAAAACCTATGAGAAAACACAAGACAGAGTAATTACTAAGCAGCCTGAACGATAGGCTGTATTTTTTTGGAGGTATTTATGGAACGAAGTATAGAAGAGTCTATTAAGAATAGGAACTATATCAATGATCTCAGAAGTGCTGCAAAGTACAGCCCGGAGATTATTGACCTTGTGGAATCTGATATAGAGTATGGGCTTACAGAGGAGCAGACGAAGCTTTACTTAAAGAGGAATATTAAGCTGCCACAGATGAAACTGATGTCACAGTGCCTTCGTAAGGGTGCAGATGAAGCATTTGTGGAACTCTTAACCAAATATGATATGTCAGGACACCAGATACAGGTAGCCATTGAGTTTTTAGAGAAGGGGATATCTGTTGAGAACATTGAGACGGTTGTGGCAAATGGTGAGAAACCAGCCATGATGCGTAAATCCTTTGAGCAGATGCTTGAAAAGGTAAAACAGGTGCGTTCTTCTTCCGAGGTGGCACCGGAGTATGTGCTGGGACTGGTAAAGCAGATTGAGGAGGCAGTAGCCAAAATCCAGTTTCAGGAGGAGCGATACGATGAGCTGAACAAAAAGCTTAAGGTATTTGAAAATTCCAAGAAGGATGAGGATGTCCATGACGAACTTGTTAAGAAGCTGGGAGATACGGAAGCGGAACTTAGCAGTCAGCAGGACCAGTTAAACAGAGCTAATGCCACGATAGCAAGATTTCGTGAGCAGATTGAAGATAAGAAAAAGGAGATGGAGAGGATGCAGAATCGAATTGATACCTTAGAGGACAAGCTGCTTGAGAAAGCGGAAATGAAGTCTGAGAAGAAGGAAACACCAAAGGAAGCAGAGAAACAGCAGGAGACAGTTCAGTCACAGACTGTACTTGAGGAAAGACCGGTAGCGGGAAGTTCTTATCAGATACCTGTGTATTACCAGTTACCTGTTGTGGATGCAAACGGAAGAGTTGTGCAGCATGTGCAGGTGGAGAGAACCATAAGAAAAGGCAATCAGGGAGCATTTACAGGACTTCTTGGTAAGCTTGGCTTTATGAAGAAATCCAGACAGGACATTGTAAAGCTGCTTGCAAGTGGTGATCTGGTTCCGGCACAGCTTGTGCAGATAAGAAGTGCAATCGAAAAGGGACTTACCGAGAGTCAGCTTGTGGAACTTATCAATAACAATGTATCCGCAGAGAAGATGAAAGAAATCATCGACATTGCGGTGCTTGAAAACAGTATGGATTATTAGGAGGCAGCTATGGGTTTAACGATTATAAGTGAGACAGTAAGTGAACTGTGTAAGACAAAGCACAGCTTTTCTGATAAGGAAAAGGAGTTTGTTGTTCAGTTTGCATTCCGTAGTGGGGATAAGACATTGACCGGAAAGCTGATTGATGAAATTGCTGATTGTGAGGATGAACAGGAATCACAGAAGGTAATGGACCAGTATGCAAAGATGATTGATATGAAGCCGCCATGGGTAAGTCAGATTGAAAACCTTCTGGTATCCATTGAGATGTACCGTATCGAAGAGGAAAAGGCAATCAACCGTCTGGCAGAAGTGCTTACGGCATACGGCGTGGATGTGACAGAGGAGCAGGTCAGAAGAGCTGATGCAGAAGAGATTAAGGAAAAGGTCAATGAGAGCAGAAGGGAACAGGAAGCTGAGAATGAGAAAGCTCATGAGGAAGAAACTCGTGAAGAGAATGAATCATCCCAGAGTTTTGTGCCAAGATGCTCTTTAAGAGAACCAGTATTGTAAGAGAGGAGGATGTCAGATGGCAGAAGAGATTCAGGAAGCGGTGCAGATTATCCGTGTCGCATATGATGGGATTGAGATTGCAATGAAAGTAGGCAGTGGCGGTATCGGTGCCATGCAGAAGGCAATCGACTTTCTAAAAGGAATGCTTGATTATGAAAAGTCACTTGGTAAGACTTCCATGAGAAAGCTCCTAATGAAAGGCGGAGATTTGCAGGTATTGCAGTTTGAAACCAAGGATATGAAGAAAGTGGAGAAGATGGCGAAAAAGTACGGTATTCTCTATTCGGTGCTGCCGGATGTGAATAAGAAAGACGGACTGAGTGAGGTCATCTTTCATACAGAGGCTGTGCCAAGAGTGAATATGATGATTCAGAAGTTAAGCTTTGGTCGCATTGCCACATTTGATGACTACTTAAAAAACGGGGATGAAAAGCAGCTTGGAAAGCTGATGGATTTCCTGAAAAGCCAGAAGATGGGAAACGAGAAAGTCCACACTGCGGAAGGGGCGAGAGCCAGTGCGGCAATGGACGGACTGATTGAAAAGGTTGGTCTGTTTGCAATGGAGAAGCAGAGTATCAGTGTGGACGCAGTAAAGGAAAACTTCAGTATTGACAGTACACAGGCAGAAACTGTGTTAAAGCAGCTTGAGACAATCGGTGTGCTTGGTGAGAAGAATGAAGGCGGAGAGCATAAGGTTATTATGGATAAGGATGCTTTTATCAACCGTATCAGGGGTTATCAGAACCTTGCAGAACGCATGATGGCAGTATCCGCATCCAAGAATACCAATCTTTCGGATGTTACCATAAGCAAGACCCTGATTGTGAAAGAGAATGATCATGCGGTCAAGACAAGGGTTCCGGGAACCTGGGGAGAGAATGCAAGATATGTATGGCTTAACAAAGAGAATATCATGGATATTCACAGTGGAAAGACCATGCTTACCTTCATTGACAGCAGTAAGGATTACAAGCTGTATGATGAAGAAAACCGTGTGGTAGAGACGAAGCGTGGGGATGAGCTTTACAGGCATTATGACAAGGTGGAAGCTTCCGTGCGTGAGAGATATGAAAAAACGCAGGCAAAGACAGAAACCAGAACAAAGACAACCCATACCAAAACCACATCTGCCACAGTAAAGAAGAGGTAGATGCCTATGCAGACAAGTAAAAAGAAACCGTCCATGGTGTTTTTATTACTTGGTGCAGTTCTTGCCGGGTATTTGGGATATCTGATAGGCGGGGCATGGGAGAAGGGAATCAACCTGATGGATTTTATGGAGAGGTTCAGTAAGGTATGTGAAGCTCCCTTTGCCAATTATTACAATGAGAATACGATTAAGATGATAGCCATAGTTGTAGTAGTCTACGCTATGGCTGTTGTTATGTATTACACCAGTCAGAGAAACTATATGCCCGGCAGGGAATTTGGTACAGCCAAGTTAGAATCACCGGCAAAGGTAAACAAGATTCTGATGGATAAGGATGAGAATTTCAACCGAATCCTGAGTCAGAATGTGAAGATGTCCCTTGATTTCAGAAGGCTGAAGCTTAACGGAAACATTTTAATCTGTGGCGGTTCCGGTGCAGGTAAGACTTTCTATGAAGTAAAGCCGAACCTGATGCAGATGCCCCATAACTGTTCTTTTATCTGTACCGACCCGAAGGGAGAAATCCTAAGAAGCTGCGGAGAGATGCTAAAGAACAATGGCTACAATGTGAAGGTTATCAACCTCTTGGAGATGGACAAGTCAGACTGCTATAATCCGTTCTCTTATATCAGGGAGGAAACGGATGTGGTAAAGCTGATTACCAACCTTATCAGTAATACCACACCAAAGGGTGCAACACCTTCGGACCCGTTCTGGGAGAAAGCGGAGGGGCTGTTCTTACAGGCAATCTTTTATTATGTATGGCTGGAGGAAAAGCCAGGAAAGAGAAACTTTGAAACCGTTCTAAAGCTTCTTGGAGAGGCAGAAGTTACGGAGCAGGGGAAACCGTCAAGGCTTGATGTGCGAATGAAGTTTCTGGAAGAAAATTCGCCCCTTGGAGCAAACCATCCGGCAGTAAAGCAGTATAACAAGTGTATGCGTGGTGCCGGAGATACAGTCCGTTCCATTATTATCAGTGCCAACTCAAGACTTGCCTTTCTGGAAAATAAGCAAGTGTTAAGGCTTTTATCCAAGGATGAGCTCAATCTTGCGGATATCGGTATCGGTGTAAACGGGGATGGAGAAACCAAGACAGCATTATTCTGTGTCATACCAGATAGTGACAAGTCCTACAACTTTATTATCGGTATGTTATATACACAGATATTTCAGGAGCTGTATTATCAGGCAGATTTTAACTGTGGCGGCAGACTCCCGATTCATGTGACTTTTATGTTAGACGAGTTCGCAAATGTTGCATTGCCGGATGACTACTGTTCTCTGCTTTCAACCATGCGAAGCAGGGAGATTTCAAGCATTATCATCATTCAGAACTTTGCCCAGTTAAAGGCACTGTTTAAGGATACCTGGGAGACAATTCCCGGTAACTGCGATACCTTCATTTATCTTGGAGGTAACGAGCAGAGTACCCACAAATATGTTTCGGAACTTCTTGGAAAAGGAACGATTGATAAGAAGTCAAGCGGAGAAACAAAGGGCAGACAGGGCAGTTCCTCAAGAAATTATGATGTGCTTGGTCGTGAGATATTCACGCCGGATGAGGTCAGGAAGCTGGATAATAAGAAATGTATTATCTTTATCCGTGGATTTGACCCAATCCTTGATAACAAGTATGTTCCGTTTAATCATCCGATGTTTAACCAGACTGCAGACGGTAAGGGAAAGCCTTATGAACATCAGGTGGCAAAGGAAAGTAATTTGATCGGTCCGCCTTTTGAGATTTTGTCAAAGAAGGCTGTGGAGCATTATGAGAAGCTTCAGAAGAAGGGGGAAAACATCTATATAGATAGTCTTTCCTATGATGAGTTTATGCTGCTTGGGGATTCGGAATTAAGCAGGAGATTTTCTGAACTTGAGGAGGAAAGTGAGAAGGAGAAGTTAAACCGTTCGCAGGATAACGAGCTGGAGTATTCGCAGGAGCCGGCAGAGGAAGTTGGGACTGTCAATACGGATAAGAAAAGAAAAGAGCCTGATTGGGAAGATACTCTCACAAATCGAATGCTTCACTGGGATTATTCGGAGGAGCAGAAAAATCAGGTTCAGAGGGCAATGGCAAATAAGCTGCCGAAATCTTTAATACTCTCATTCTTTTATCCGGAGACTTCCGCAGGGGAGATGGAAAAGATTATCAGCCAGTATATTGCGGACAGATAGAAATGGGGAGGTGGTTATCGCAAACCGTGTCAGGGAAAGCCTGACCTAACTTTATTACCGGGAGCAATCCCGTTTGGAATAGAAACTGAACATGCAGGAGGAAGCCGTATGCCTTATGGTATGCGGCTTATTTTCTGCCCAATTATAAGAAAAAGGAGATTTTTGATTATGAAGAGAGAAAACGTAACAGCAACTAACAACAATGTGAATGGAGGTAGCAAGATGAAGGGATTAAGAGGAATGAAGAAGAAATTAGTACCTGCTTTATGCGGTGTGGGAATGATGATGTCCCAGATGACAACCACCTGCTTTGCGGCATCAACCGGTACTTCTGCGGTAACACAGCCTTTGGAAAACCTTAAGACACTGGTTATTGCGGTAATCGGTGCAGTGGGTGTCATTATCCTTGCAAAGAATGTCATGGAGTTTGCACAGGCATACCAGCAGCAGGATTCATCCACCATGAACTCAGCTCTTAAGGGTATTGTGGCAGGTGTCATGATGGCGGGTATTTCCACTGTACTTACTTTCTTAGGTTTCTAAGAGAGAGGTACGAACAGGGGTAATCCCCAAAACAACAGGAAGGAGATGTAACAAGTATGGATATATTCAAACTTGGTGACAAAATCCTTGCTTTGCTTGAGATGGTGTTTGGTTTCTGGAATAACCAGATATCACTTGTATTTTCAATGCTTGGGCAGTCACCGGTAAGCTTTAAGGGTGGCGGCCCCTGGGCAATCATTGAGGGAATAGAACCAATCTTTGTAGCGGTTGGTTCTTCCCTTGTGGTTTTATTCTTTGTCATAGGTTTCTGCTCGGAGAGTGTGGATGTGAAGGAAGAGATGCGATTTGAGGCAATACTGCGAATGTTAATCAGACTTGCACTTGCAGAGTGGTTTGTGGCAAACAATGTCACGATTATGAAGGCGTTTTTCACATCCATCGGAAATCTGGTAAACCTTTTGTCAGCAGGAACAACGGTACAGCTTACCATTGACAGTACACAGGCGGATATCATTAAGAATCTTGGATTTGGAGAAAGTCTGGTAATGCTTATACTGGCAGCACTGTTGTCGATTATAGTCATTATCTGTGGCTTCTTCATCATTTACACGGTGTATTTCAGGTTCTTAAAGATTCTGATTATTGTGCCACTTGGAGCCATTGCATTTTCCACAATGGGCGGAAACAGAATGGTCAGCCATACGGTAGTGACTTACTGTAAATACTTTTTATCCGTCGTAATGGAAGCAGTCACGATGGCACTTGCCATTATCGTGTGCAATGCATTTGTCAATGCGGGACTTCCATCGTTTACGGGAAGTTATGCAGACTGGGCAAAGACACTGATTTATCTGTGTGAAATGACATTTACCATAGCAATGACCGTGGGAAGTGTGAAGGGAGCACAGTCACTTACAAGCAAAGCATTAGGATTGTAGAAAGGAGATCGTGATGGAAAAAACACTGGAATTTGAATCCTATCTGACCCATATGCCGTTTCCGGTTAAGCTTGAGATAAACAGTTATCTGAATAACCAGAATCTCTATATCGGACTTACCGATGTGTCGGAAATGGGTCCGGAGCCATATGGGGATATTACGGTGAATCTGGGAAAAGTGCCGGCTTACTGCGGTTATGTGGATATGAATAACATGCCGGAACTGGAAGAGTTTATTAAGGACAATGATTTAGGGGAGTTTACGGGACTGACAAAGAGAAGCGGCTTTTGTGAATATCCACTTTATCTGTTTAATGTGGATAAGCTCAGGGAACTTTGCCCGGATGGAATGCAGGCATATGAAACACTGATCGGCAGAGTAAAGGATGAAAAAGTAAAGGAGAAGGCGAGGTGAGGTAATTGGTAATTGAAATCAATAAGGACATTGACCGTTATCAGGAGTCGGTGGCAATGGGACTTACCGCAAAGCAGCTGTTATTTTCGGCAGCCAGTGTGGTAGTTGGCGGAGGGCTTGTTCTTCTGCTTTATAAGTATATCGGACTTACGGGAGCAGCCTATGTGGCAATACCTTGTGTGGCACCCATTGCCCTTGGCGGTTTTTATTCCTATAACGGCATGAGCTTTTATGAGTATATGGGAAGGAAGTTTCACTATATGTTTGGCAATAAGGCATTGACTTATGTATCAACGGAAGGGGAGCCGGCAATTAAAGCGTATGAGTTTGAGATGAACAATACGGGTAAGAAGAAAAAGGGCAAAGCGGATGCTGATACAAATGCTTCTGACCAGACTAAGAATAAGGAGGAATTTGAGGCTATGAAGAAAAAGACGAGAAACATTCTGTTTGGAATGATTGCAGCAGTAGTTGGTGCGGTGGCAGGAATTGCCATCTTTAAGGCAACAAGATAGTAACAAGAGTTGATTGACTTCCTTTTAGGGAGCAATTCGGGCACCAGCCGGGTTGTTCCCGGTGTGGTGCGTAAATCCATAAGGAAAGCGTAACGCAGAAAGGAAGGTAAATAGATATGGGTTTATTTGCAGACGGATTTAAGGAGCTTAAAAAGGCAAGCGAGCCGCTTTACAAGACTCCGAAATCCATTCAGGAAACCATAGAAATCATGGCAGTAGCAGAAAATGGTATCTTTGAGGTGGCAAGAAACAAGTACAGTAAATGCTATCGTTTTCAGGATATCAATTACACAACAGCAACAGAGGATGAGCAGATCGGTATCTTTGAGAGATATTGCAAGTTCTTAAACTCTCTGGACTGTAATTTCAAGATTACGGTGAATAACAAGAATAAGAACATGATTGATTTAAGAGAAAAGGTGCTACTTGCCTATTGTGATGATGGCTATGACAATTTCCGTAAGATTTATAATGACATTATTGAGGAGAAGATTCGTGAGGGCAGACAGGGTATCGAGCAGGAGAGATACTTAACCATCACGATTGAACGTAAGAACTTTGAGGAGGCAAAAGCGCAGTTTGCAACACTGGAGGCAACCATTCATAAGGCATTTATCGAGCTGGGGGCAGAGATTGTTCCGTTATCCGGCGATGAAAGAATCAAGGTGCTTTATGATTATTACCACCTTGGGGATGAAAACAGCTTCAATTTCAGTCTGAAGGAAGCAAAGAAGGTGGGAGCAGATTTTAAGAATGATTTGTGCAACGGAATGATTAAGTTTTATCCGGATCACTTTGAGGATGAGAATAAGTTTTGCAGGGCACTGTTTATTAAGAAGTATCCGAGCAGCTTATCGGATCGTTTCATTAATGAAATCACATCCCTTCCGGTTCATTCCATTACCAGTATTGATGTAGTGCCTGTGCCAAAGGATTTGACAACAAAGACATTACAGAAGAAATATCTCGGCATTGAATCAGATATCATCAAGCAGCAGAGAGTCCGTAATAAGAACAATGATTTTTCCACTGAAATCTCTTATGCAAAGAGAACAGAGAAAAGGGAAATTGAGGCGATTATGGATGATGTCAGGGAAAATGACCAGTGCTTATTCTACGTGGCTGTTACCATTATTGTAATGGCAGAGAGTAAGAAAGAACTGGAGAGTATCTGTGAGACAATCGAAACCATTGGAAAGCGTAACAGCTGCACTATTGATACTCATTTCCTGAAACAGAGGGAGGCACTTAATACAGCACTTCCGATTGGTGTAAGACAGGTGGAGACAATGAGAACCATGCTCACCCAGTCCCTTGCGGTACTTATGCCTTTTAATGTGCAGGAACTGAATGACAGCGGTGGCAATTACTATGGTATCAACCAGATCAGTAAGAACATCAATGTAGGAAACCGTAAGAAGCTTATCAATGGTAACGGATTCGTATTCGGTGTGCCGGGTTCCGGAAAGTCCTTCTTCTGTAAGATGGAAATGGGAAGTGTATTCTTATCCGGCAATGATGAGATTATCGTCATTGACCCGCAAAATGAGTACTTTGACATTGCTAAGACCTATGGCGGAACTGTAGTAAATATGTCTACTTACACTGATAACTATGTAAATCCGCTTGCAATGGATGTGTGGAATCTTGACCAAAACGATACCAAGGGCTGGGTAAGAGAAAAAGGTGAGTTTATGCTTGGTCTGTGTGAACAGTGTATTGGGGACTGTCTGAACTCTCGTCAGAAGTCCATTATTGACCGTTGCGTAAGAAAGCTGTATATCGACATCGCAAGAAGCAGGGAGAAGTATATTCCGATTATGAGTGACTTTTATGACTTACTTTTGCAACAGCCGGAGGACGAGGCAAAAGATATCGCACTTTCACTGGAACTTTTTGTAAATGGTTCCCTTAATATCTTCAACCACCAGACCAATGTGGATGTAGATAACAGATTTACGGTTTACGGTATCAGGGACTTGGGTGCAGAGCTTAGTCCTATTACAATGCTTGTGATGATGGAGTCCATCCAGCAGAGAATTATTGAAAATGGAAAAAAGGGCAAGGCTACTTGGCTCTATATTGATGAGTTCCACGTTCTGCTTAATTCAGAGTATTCGGCAAAGTATTTGCAACAGCTTTGGAAGAAGGTTCGTAAGCAGGGTGGTCTTTGTACCGGTATCACACAAAATGTTGTCGACCTTTTGCAGAATTACACAGCAACTACAATGCTTGCCAATTCAGAGTTCGTGGCACTTCTTAAGCAGGCGAATACGGACAGTTCCAAGATGGCAGAGGTTATCGGTGTGTCAGAGGCTCAGCTTCGTTTCGTAACCAACACAGCATCCGGTATGGGACTGATTAAGTGTGGTTCCGTGGTGATTCCGTTTGATAATCAGATCAGCAAGGATACAGACCTTTACAAGCTGTATAACACGAATATCCATGAGAAGATTGCGGAGCAGAAAAAGAGAGAGGCAAAGCAGTAAATTATTTGTTGATTGAGGTCGAAACCGATTGACATAAGGTAATGTACTGATGTAATATTTTTTTGAGGTCGCAAATTGCGACCTCAAAGAAAAGTACAGGAGATGATGGGTTTGGCTGAAGATAGTATTAATGTGCCAGTTGTGGTAAACGATACAGAAGAAAAAATTGAAAATTTGATTCATGTTGTTCGTGGTGAACAAGTAATGTTAGATAGTGATTTAGCCATGCTTTATAATGTTGAAACAAAGCGTTTAAATGAGAGTGTTAAAAGAAATTCAAAGAGATTTCCTGAAAATTTTTGCTTTCAGTTAACGGAAGAAGAGTATATAGCATTGAGGTCGCAAATTGCGACCTCAACAAATATAGAGTCAGAGAATGTTTCGTCAAAGGGTGGTAGAAGATATTTACCATATGTGTTTACTGAACAAGGAATAGCAATGCTTTCAGCGATATTGCGAAGTGATGAAGCAATACAGGTAAGTCTAAATATTATGAATACCTTTGTTAAAATGAGGAAATTTTTGGCAGAAAATGCGTTGATGTTTGAAAGGTTAAGCAGTTTAGAATTAAAGCAACTGCAATATCAAAAGGAATCAAATGAAAAATTTGATAAAATCTTTGCATATATTTCAGAACATGAAGAATCTGATCAGCATATTTTTTTTGACGGACAAATATATGATGCATTCAGTTTGCTGGTAAGTTTCATTGAAAAAGCTGAAAAGTCGATAGTCTTGATAGATAATTATGTGGATGTAGGAACATTGAATATCCTTGCAAAAAAACGAGAAGGAGTCAATGTGACGATATATACAGTAAAAAGAACAAGACTTGCTACTCAGGATATTGATAATTTTAATGCACAGTATCCAGCTTTGAAAGTAAACTACACAGGGGTGTTCCATGACAGATTTCTTATTATTGATGAGACTGTAGCATATCATATTGGTGCATCCATTAAAGATGCAGGCAAAAAATGTTTTGGAATCAATTTAATTGAAGATATTGGAATTATTACAGATATACTTCAACGGTTAGAGATTGAAACTGAAGAAGCGAATAGCTAATATAAACGATAAATTATTATAGCCATTATGGAGATTAGAATGTCCATAGTGGCTATTTTTATGTGGAAAAGAGGTGATACACTTGAAAATCAAAAAGGTCGATGACAAGCCAATGGTCATCCACTCCAAGCAGAAAGCTAAGATTCATACCCACGAACCTAAGCAGGCTTCCATCAAGGGCAGCAACATCTACACAGTAGACCGGGACCAAACCAAGAAGAAACCGACAGAAGGTACTTATAGAAAGAGCACGGTTCATCAGGTATCGAAGGAGGGCAGATTTGCAAAGCTTCGTAAGAATGTGAAGGAGTCGAATCAGTCCATTAAGGTAAATAACCATTCTCTTCGCAATGCCGGAATGGTTGGAGGCAAGGCTGCTACAGACCAGATAGAGGGTGGAGAAGAACTTCAGCAGTCAGCCATGATTATGTATGAAGCCTCAAGACCGGTTACAGGAACTGCATCAAGGGGAGCAGAACTGTTTAAGAGACAGGCAATCAATAAGCAGAAGCTAAAGATTAAGAAGGTGGATGCCGGTAAGAAGCTTGCCAAGAAAGGTGCAAAAAATACTGTAAAAAAGGCTGCGAAGGAAACCGGTAAAAAGGTGGCGAAAGATACTGCGAAGACGGTTGCAAAGGAGACTTCAAAAGCTGTTGCAAAAACTGCAACAACTGCAGCAACAACGGCAGCTGGCACATCCGTTTCGCCGGGACTTGGTACAGTGATAGGTTTTGCGGCAGGGGAGGTAGTTGGAGAAACAGTTGCCTACAAGATGGATGAAGCAGATATGAAGAACAATGTGCGTTCCAGAAAGATTAAGTTTTTCTTGGATAAGATGAAAGCGCAGGATGAGCAGACGGACAGTTTTACAAAGCTTGTTAAGGATGTCTTTGTGCAGAAGGGCATGTTTGCAGCAAAGTATGTGGCAAAGCTTGTCCTGCCGCTTCTTTTAGGTCTTGTGCTTCTGGTATCGGTGGTGGCAATCCCTGTAGTGGCGGTTGTGGGAGTAATTTATAATTCTCCCTTTGCAATCTTTTTTCCACCTTTGGAGGATGGCGATACTGTAACAACAGTGGCAAGTGCATATGTTGCTGAGTTTAACAGTGAAATCTCTGATCTTGCTAATGCTCATACTGGATATGATGATGGAAAGATTGTGTATGTAAATTATGAGGGTACTGATACTCCTAATAATTACTATGATATTCTGGCTGTTTATATGGTAAAGCATGGTGTTGGTGACACGGCAACAATAATGAATGACACATCCAAGGGATGGCTTCAGGATATTGTGGATGATATGTGCAGTTACACCACATCAACAGAGACTGAAACGGAAACTGTTGAAAATGAGGATGGTTCGACCTCTTCGGTTACGAAAACTTATCTTTGTGTAAATGTAACTCTAAAGACCTGGCGTGATATGGTCACGGAATATGGATTTAATAGCGATGAGCAGGAATTACTTGCTGAATTCATGAGTCCGGAAAACCTTGCAATGCTTGGATATTCTCCGGGTGGCGGTGGTGGCAATATGCAGTCGGCACTTACCGAAGATGAAATAAACAGTATTTTGTCAGGCATCACAGATTCAACACAGCGGACGGTCTGTAGTTATGCATTGCACAGAGTCGGATATCCCTATTCGCAGGCATTAAGAGATTCCGGCGAGTATTATGACTGCAGCTCACTTGCATACTATTCATGGAATAGTGCAGGTGTGAACATCAGTTATGGTGGGGCAACAAGTGCCGCAGCAGAAGCACAGGGGTTAAATGAAGCGGGAAAATTGACTTCATTCGATATGATGGAACCGGGTGATTTGATATTCTATAGTACATCGCAGAATGGAAGGTATATGAATATCACACATGTTGCGGTTTATGTCGGTAATGGAAAGGTTGTCGAAGCTTTGAATGAGAACTATGGAGTTATATATCAGGATGTCAGAACGGGAAATATTGTTTTGATATGCAGTCCAAATTAGGATGGGGCAGAGTCTTATGGCTCTGTCTGTTGTATAGGAGGTAGCGATGAAGATTAAAGATATGGTTATGGTAATCAATAATCAAAAGGGAATAGAGAAGAACTTTCTCTGTACCTTTGAGAATTTTGTGAAGCATCATGTAACAAATGCCTGTGAAAACTTCTGGGAAGTGGCTGAGGTCATAACAGAACTGAATGAGGCGAGTGCAAAGGATAATTCTTTCTGTGAGATATACTTTGCTTCAAACAAAACCATGTATGCCAGATTTTGCAGGGATGCCAATGAACTTCGGATGTTTATTGCAGGGAAGCTAAATGACGGCATGACAAATGTGTTTGAAGAGGACTTTTGTGACAGGGAATGTCTGGAGGTACTTTACAGGCTCGGCATTTCAACAGACAGAAGCATGGCTGTTGCCAAATGGCCGCATTATGAAAAGCTGGAGTCTGATTTGGAGCAGGGAGAGATTTATCACAACTTCAACGGTTCGGATTATCGTCTGATGGAGAAGTATTCCGGGAGAAACATGTTATTTATGGATGTGGATTCCGGGCAGTTTGTAGTGGGTATTGGAGTCGATTGTTTTTGCAGATATCCGCAGGGAGAGGATAAGCATTCGGACCTTTGCGAGACAGGCATTGAATGGGGACATGGTTTATACCTTGGAAATACCCCATCTACTATAAACTTTGCATTGCTTCGCAGGGAGTATGGTGTAGATAAGAAAATCGAAACGATTGAGGAGTATCGTGCTTTTATAGCTGATAAGTTTGATACTTATCACAGCCTTGCAAAGAATGAAGCACTTTCTGATTCTGTCAGGGAAGCCGCAACCAATGCCATGTATGAGGAGTTTGGAACCGGTAAGAAAGACACATTTCTTGCCAAACGAAATGATGGGGAATATGACAAGGGATTCTATGGAATTGCACCGGTGGAAAAGAGCAGGGGGCGATAGGATGCAGGAGTTTCAGATTGAGATTAAGGAAGAACTGTCAAGGGTGGAAACCATTCAGGCGGAAACCCTTGGCGAAGCCATAGATAAGGCAATGGAGCTTTATTATGGACAGAAGATTATTCTGGATGCAGAGGATATGAAGGGTGTTGACTTTCAGCAGATGCAGCCGGAAAAGAGCAGATAAGGAGGAATTACCAATGGGAAAACAGAATAAAGAGATAATTGATAACATGGAGTTTTTAATGAAAGAGCTTCATAAGGAATGGGACAGATCGGGTGCTAATAAGGCATCTGTTTTTATTTCCCTTGATGAAGTGGAAGAGGTCAATAAGACACTTCTTCTTCGCATTGCAAAGCAGCAGAAGGAAGCAGAGACAGGAGATATCACATTCAAAAAGAGTGTGAAGCTTTCGAGAGAATGCTATATCCTGCTCCGTCTTGCAAGAAAGATTAAGGCAGAGGAGCATAAGTCCTATAATAATGGAACCTGCTACGAGTTTGAGGTGGCACTGGATAAGGACGAGCTTAAACTTTTCAAGGAGATGTTTAACGGGAAGGTGAAGTAGATGGGAAAGTACGGAATTATCTATGCTGACCCGCCATGGCAATTTAAGACATATTCAAAGAAAGGCAGCCTGCAAAAATCAGCGGACTGCCATTATTCATGTATGAATATGGAGGATATCATAGCTCTTCCGGTGGAAACACTGGCGGCAGATGACTGTGTACTTTTCCTGTGGGTGACATTTCCGCTTCTGAAAGAAGGACTGGAAACCATGAGACGATGGGGATTTACCTATAAGACCTGTGGTTTTAACTGGGTAAAACGCAACAAAAAAGCGGACAGCTGGTTTGTGGGGCTTGGATACTGGACCCGTTCCAATTCAGAGCTTTGCCTGATAGGGACAAGAGGACATCCGAAAAGGGTATCCAAGTCCGTATCCCAGATATGTGATGCAAGGATTATGGAACACAGCAGGAAGCCGGATGAAATCAGGGACAAGATTGTGGAGCTTTGCGGGGATGTGCCAAGGATTGAACTGTTTGCAAGAAGCAGAGCTGACGGATGGGACAGTCTTGGCAATGAGATAGATGGAAAAGATATTCGTGATGCAATTTACGAATTGAGTACAGCGTAAGGAGGAATGAGAGATGGGTGCAGATTATCAGGCAAGGCAGATATATGATGCACAGATTAAGGATGTGACAACTTCTGCGGATAAGTGGAAGAGCATCTTAAAGCTGGCAGGAAACTTATACCGTTATGAGTTTGACAATATTCTGCTGATTCATGCACAAAGACCCCATTCCACTCTGGTAGCTGACTATGACACATGGAAGAAGGTAGACAGATATGTCATGCGTGGAAGTAAGGGAATTGCCATATTTCCATCAAGGGCATTAAATCCCCATCTTCGTTATGTGTTTGATATCAGCGATACGGGTGGAAGAAACAGAAAACTGACATGGGATTTGGAGGGGAACACCTTAAAAGAATATGCAGATTTTCTGGCATCAGAGGGGCATATAACAAAGCAGGAGACTACGGACAGGGGAGAGTTATATTCAGTAATTAAGGACTTTACAAGAAAAGAAATCGGAGTCATAATGAAAGAGGAATTCGATGAACGAATGTCCGAGTTATTACAACTATCAGGTAGTGGGATTACTGAATATGTTCAGGGCGATGGCTCTGGGCAACCAAAACGTCAGGGCTTGCCGGATATGGAGCAGCTTATAGAAAGAAGCGTTTTATATACGGTGGGTACGAGATGCGGATTTGACTTATCTGAAGAAGAACAGGATTTCAGTCAGATCGTAAAGGTTTCCAATGAGGAAATGGTTTACCGTC
>CAZYYO010000039.1:0-6390 GCA_964650965.1 uncultured Lachnospiraceae bacterium
CAGAGACACCAGAGTTCCAGAAGATGTACAAGGAATATAACGAGGAATACCATATCTAGTAATAGATGAATGTGATTATTTGAAAAAAATTAAAAAAGTTGTTGACAAAGAACAACGAAAAGAATAATATGAACATAACTTAAATGGCAAAGGCGCCACGGATTTATTAGAAATCTGTGGTGCCTTTGCCTTTTTTTATTTTAGATTCCAAACCATGCAAGGGTGGAAGAGGAAAGAGAGGGACAGTGATATGTGTTCGATTATGGGTATGGCAAAGCAGAATATTTCCATGGAGATGTTCAAAGAGAATTTTGCCAAGACATCATCCAGAGGACCTGATATGTCACGAATTATTACAAGCGGTGAGGCGGTGTTAGGATTTCAACGCCTGTCCATTATGGGATTAGATGAAAGTGGCATGCAGCCATTTGAACTCCATGGTAATTATGTGGTATGCAACGGTGAATTATATGGCTTTCGGGAAGAAAAGCAGAAATTAGTACAGGATGGTTACTCCTTCCAAAGTGAATCTGATTGTGAAATCATTCTTCCAATGTATGAAAAATATGGTCAGGATATGTTTCATCGATTAGATGCAGAATTTGCAATGATTATTTATGACAGCAAGAGAAAGCAGCTAGTGGCAGCAAGAGACCCCATTGGGATTCGACCATTATTTTATGGCTATGATCCACAGGGAGAAATCATTTTCGCCAGCGAAGCCAAGAACCTAGTAGCCATTTGCAAAAAGGTTCGACCATTTCCACCAGGTCACTATTATTTAGATGGCAGATTTATTTCTTACAAGGATCCATCCAAGAGACAGGAATATGTAACAGATACCTTTCAGCAGGTATGCCAGAATATTCACCATAAGCTGGTGGCAGGAGTTGAGAAACGGTTGGATGCAGATGCTCCTGTGGGATTTCTGTTAAGTGGTGGCTTAGACAGCTCCCTGGTATGTGCTATTGCAAGTAAGCTGATGAAGAAGCAGATTAAGACCTATGCTATTGGAATGAATGAGGATGCTATTGATTTAAAATATGCCAGAGAGGTTGCAGATTACCTTCACAGTGAGCATCACGAAATTATTATTAACAAGGAGATTGTACTAGAGTCTCTAGAGCAGGTAGTCAGCATCTTAGGAACCTATGATATTACAACCATTCGAGCCAGCATGGGAATGTATCTTATCTGCAAGGCAATTCATGAACAGACGGATATAAGAGTACTTCTTACCGGAGAGATTTCAGATGAAATCTTCGGATACAAATATACAGACTTCGCACCAGATGCAGAAGAGTTTCAGTTAGAGGCTGAGAAGCGGCTGCGGGAATTATATATGTATGATGTACTTCGTGCAGATCGATGTATTTCTGTAAATTCTATGGAAGCAAGAGTTCCCTTTGGAGATTTGGATTTTGTTGATTATGTAATGTCCATTCCACCATCTATGAAGATGAATACATATAACAAGGGGAAATATTTACTGCGACATGCCTTTGAAGAAGGAGATTATCTTCCTTACGATATTTTATATCGGGAAAAAGCAGCATTTTCAGATGCAGTAGGACATTCCATGGTGGATTACATTAAGGAATATGCCGAAAGCTTGTATTCTGCAGAAGAATTTGAAAGTAAAAGAAAGAAATATACATTTGCAACACCATTTACAAAAGAATCCCTTCTATACCGGGAGCTTTTTGAGAAATATTATCCAAATCAAGCAGAAATGGTAGCTGATTTCTGGATGCCTAATAAGAATTGGGAGAACTGTAATGTAAATGATCCCTCTGCCAGAGTATTGAAGAATTATGGCCAGAGTGGTTATTGATAGAGATAAAGGAGGAAAAGAAGATGACGAATGTACCAGAGTTATTTGGAAGTATGGTATTTAACGACGAGGTAATGAAGGAACGGCTGCCTAAGGATGTTTATAAAGCACTTCAAAAGACCATTGATGATGGCTTACATCTTCAGCTGGATGTGGCAAATGTAGTAGCCAGTGCCATGAAGGACTGGGCAACTGAAAAAGGAGCAACCCATTTTACCCATTGGTTTCAGCCAATGACAGGAGTAACCGCAGAGAAGCATGACAGCTTTATATCTCCGGAACCAGGCGGCAAGGTAATTATGGAATTCTCAGGTAAGGAATTAGTAAAGGGAGAGCCGGATGCATCTTCCTTCCCATCCGGTGGACTTCGAGCAACCTTTGAAGCCAGAGGCTATACCGCATGGGACCCTACCAGCTATGCATTTATTAAGGATGACACCTTATGTATTCCTACCGCTTTCTGTTCTTACAGCGGAGAGGCGTTAGATAAGAAGACACCATTGCTTCGGTCCATGCAGGCGTTGGAGAAGCAGGCAGTACGTGTTCTGAAATTATTTGGAAATGATAATGTGAAACGGGTCATTACCACTGTGGGTCCGGAACAGGAATATTTCCTGATTGATGAATCCATGTATGATGCTAGACCTGATTTGATTTATACCGGAAGAACTCTATTTGGTGCTAAGCCACCTAAGGGTCAGGAATTAGAGGACCATTACTTTGGAACCATTAAGCCTAGAGTATCGGCCTACATGAAAGAGTTAGACCAGGAGTTGTGGAAACTTGGTATCCTTGCAAAAACCAAGCATAATGAAGTTGCACCCGCTCAGCATGAGCTGGCACCAGTTTTCTCAACCACGAACATAGCCACTGATCACAATCAGCTTACCATGGAGTTGATGAAAACCGTAGCAGGAAGACACGGTATGAGATGTCTGCTTCACGAGAAACCATTTGCAGGTGTAAATGGTTCCGGAAAACACAATAACTGGTCTATCTCAACGGATACCGGAGTAAACCTGTTAGAGCCTGGTGCTACTCCTTCCCAAAATGCACAATTCCTATTGTTCTTGACCGCTGTCATCAAGGCAGTAGATGATTATCAGGAATTGCTCCGGGTGTCTGTTGCTAGTGCTGGAAATGATCACAGATTAGGAGCAAATGAAGCTCCACCAGCCATCATGTCTGTTTTCCTTGGAGATGAACTGACAGCAGTATTAGAGTCCATCGACAAAGGAACAGAATATGAAGATAAAGGTAAGACATTAATGTCTATTGGAGCCATTGTGCTTCCTCATATACCAAAGGATACTACTGACCGTAACAGAACGTCACCCTTTGCTTTTACAGGAAATAAGTTTGAGTTCCGTTCGCTAGGCTCTACAGCATCCATTTCTGGTCCAAATGTGGTATTAAATACCATTGTTGCAGAAAGCCTAGGAGAATTTGCAGATGAATTAGAAGGTGCAGAAGACTTTGATGCAGCACTTGCCGCTTTGATTCTTCGAGAAATTCGTCAGCATAAGAGAATTATCTTCAATGGTAATGGATATGGGGATGAATGGTTAGTAGAAGCCAAGAAGCGTGGATTATCTAATCTAAAATCTACGGTAGATGCTCTTCCAGTATTTATTTCAGATAAGACGGTGGATGTATTTACTAGAAATAAGGTATATACCAAGGCAGAAATCTACTCCCGTTATGATATTCTTCTGGAGAATTACTATAAGACCATTAATATTGAAGCTCTTACTATGATTAGTATGGTAAAGCGTGATATTATGGGTGCTGCAAATGAATATCAGTATTCCCTGGCTTCCACCTTAAATGCGAAGAAGTCAACAGGATTAGCTTTGGATTGCAGTGCAGATGAGAAGCTGTTAGAACAGGCATCCAAGCTGACTGGTCAGTTACTTTCTAAGCTAGAGGTGTTAGAGGCAGATGTGGCGAAGGAAGATGAATTTGATGATGATTATCAGTTGGCGAAGTATCATAGAGAGGTTATTTTTGAAGATATGAATGAGTTAAGGCAGGTGGTGGATCAGCTGGAGACGGTGGTTCCAGGGGATATTTGGCCTTATCCAACGTATGGTGAGATTTTGTATAGTGTGAGGTAAATTTGCGGTAAGGCGACGCAGTTGGTGTGTATACTTCCTCCACCAACGCGCTTTCGCTCTGATAAATACGTAGCAGTACTAACTTCGCGAGCACGGTGTGCTCACTCAGTAAGTGCTGACGTATTTACAAGGTTGGTGTTGGAAGTATACACACCAACTGCTCACGTTACTGTAAATTATTGGTTCGTAGAAGAGGCTTACGTAATAATAAAAGAGCACTGCCCGATGAGAATTCTGCTACGCAGAATGGGGCAGTACAAGGCACAAAGGCGTGCATACTGGTCAGGGGAAATTGCCCGGCGGTATGCACGTTTTTATATTTCAAAAAAAGGAGGAAATGAATTATGTTACTTTCAATGACAGCGGCGGAAATTTTAGATTCCGCAAACTCAAGTATTTTTGCAGTTTGGTTTCTCATTGGTGCGGCATTGGTTTTTTGGATGCAGGCAGGTTTTGCTATGGTGGAGGCTGGCTTTACCAGGGCAAAAAATACGGGAAATATTTTAATGAAGAATCTGATGGACTTTTGTATTGGTACCGTCATGTTTATTCTCATTGGTTTTTCTCTTCTCTTAGGAGAGGATATGGTTGGTCTCATTGGAAAGCCTGGGTTTGATATTTTTACTACCTATCAGAACTTTGATTATTCCAGTTTTGTGTTCAACCTGGTATTTTGTGCTACCACAGCTACCATCGTATCAGGAGCTATGGCAGAAAGAACCAAGTTCTTATCCTACTGTGTATATTCCGCAGTGATTTCTGGTTTGATATATCCCATTGAGGCTCACTGGATCTGGGGCGGCGGCTGGTTATCTCAGTTAGGCTTCCATGATTTTGCAGGCAGCTGTGCCATTCATATGGTAGGTGGTATCTGTGCTTTGATTGGTGCAAGTCTTTTAGGACCTCGTATTGGTAAATTTACCAGGGATAAAAGTGGTGCGATTACTAAAGTTAATGCATTCCCTGGACATAACCTTCCTTTAGGATGTCTTGGTGTATTTATTCTCTGGTTAGGCTGGTATGGATTTAATGGTGCTGCAGCTACCTCTGTAGAGCAGTTAGGAAGTATTTTCCTTACTACCACAGTAGCACCGGCAGTAGCAACGGTTGTATGTATGATTTTTACCTGGTTGAAATTCGGTAAGCCAGATGTATCCATGTGCTTAAATGCTTCTCTTGCAGGTCTGGTTGCCATTACTGCTCCCTGTGATGTTACTGACTGCTTTGGTGCCATTGTGATTGGAGCTGTTGCCGGTTTGTTAGTGGTATTTGGCGTATGGCTGTTAGATGAGAAGTTAAGAGTTGATGACCCGGTTGGTGCTGTTGCAGTTCACTGCATGAATGGTATCTGGGGAACATTTGCAACGGGATTATTTGCAACCAATACAGCACCTGGATATGCCATTGCAGATGCATCTGGAAATGAACTGGTTGGTTTATTCTATGGCGGTGGATTTAAGCTGTTAGGATTACAGTGTCTGGGAATTTTATCTGTAGGAGCGTTTGCAGCGGTAACCATTACCCTTACCTTCCAGGCAATTAGAGCAATCTTCGGACTTCGTGTCAGTGCTGAAGAAGAGATTACCGGATTAGATGCAATGGAACATGGACTTCCAAGTGCATATGCTGGATTTGATATTGCAGAGGATCAGTATGGATTCGAATATCTAGATGATACCTATGAGCCTGAGATGGCTGAAGCTCCAGTAACGAAAGAAGCTGCAGTACCTGTAATGGTTAGCGATAATGTAGATGAAACAACTATGAAACAGGGCTCACCTAAGATGACGAAGATTGAAATCTTATGTAAGGAAAGAAATCTGGAACGATTAAAGAACGCTATGTTAGAGCTGGGAATTACCGGTATGACAGTCAGCCATGTAATGGGTTGTGGCGTTCAAAAGGGACAGCCAGAGTATTATCGAGGCGTTGCTTTAGAGGCATCCCTGTTACCTAAGATACGTATTGATGTGGTTGTATGTGCAGTGCCGGTAGCCAGTGTTATTGATACTGCGAAAAAGGTTCTGTATACAGGTCACATTGGAGATGGCAAGATCTTCGTATACAATGTAGAAAATGTAGTGAAGGTTCGTACTGGAGAGGAAGGCTTTGATGCTCTTCAGGATGAAGAATAAAATATAATTTTCATAAATAACAACAAATGAAACCGTTGCTGTCAGTTCCTCCGGAAGTATCATATTTCTGGAGAGAAACCGGTAGCAACGGTTTTTCTTTTCTATGAAAAATGCTTTACAAACACAAACATTTATATTAAACTATAAAAATAGTAAGCGGACAAAGGCGTTCGTTATATAGTCATTAACGCAGGGAAAAGTTCCCGCTTTAATGAGTGTATAGCGGACGCTTTTTTGTGTTTTTTAGAAGCATTACAGGAGGAGATATTATGGCTGGTTATACAGTAAGTGAAGTGTTGGATTT
>CAZYYO010000039.1:6490-24487 GCA_964650965.1 uncultured Lachnospiraceae bacterium
GCATTACAGGAGGAGATATTATGGCTGGTTATACAGTAAGTGAAGTGTTGGATTTTATTGAGGAAAATGATGTGAAATTCATACGATTGGCATTTTGTGATATTTTTGGAAATCAGAAGAATATATCTATCATGCCACAGGAATTAGAACGGGCATTTGACACAGGGGTGAATTTTGATTCCTTTTTGATATTTGGATATGACGATCCTATTTATCAGGATTTATTTCTAAAGCCAGATCCTACCACATTAAATATTTTACCCTGGAGACCCCAACAGGGCAGAGTGCTACGATTCTATTGTGATGTAGTGCTTGCAGATGGAAGCCCTTATCCTTATGATGCAAGGAAGTTTCTTAAGGATACCTTGAAGGAATGCCGGGATAATGGATTTATGTGCCGTATGGGATTAAAGAGTGAATTTTATTTGTTTAAAACAGATGAAGATGGAAACCCAACAGAAACCCCTTGGGATAATGGTGGTTATTTTGATATTGCCCCTTTAGATAAAGGAGAAAATATTCGAAGAGAAATTTGCCTGTGTTTAGAGGAAATGGGAATTCAGCCAGAATCCTCACATCATGAGTCTGGTCCTGGACAAAATGAAATTGATTTTAAAGCCAGTGATGCATTAAGTACAGCAGATCATTTTATTACCTATAAGAATGTAGTTGCTGCCATTTCTTCTAGAAGTGGAGTCCATGCATCCTTTGAACCCAAGCCCATTAAGGGAGAAAGCGGCAATGGACTTCATATGAAGATTTCTCTGTATCGGGGCGGTGTAAATCTGGATGAAATAGAGCCGGAAACCATGGAGCATTTTATCGCAGGAGTATTCCATCGGATGCAGGATATTACAGTATTTTTAAATCCAACGGTAGATTCCTATGATCGATTTGGACAAAAGGAAGCACCAAAATATATTACCTGGTCCACCCAGAATCGTTCTCGACTGCTTCGGGTTCCGGTAGTACAGGGAAAACGTACAGGATTTATCCTTCGTTCCCCAGATTCTGGCATTAACCCTTATCTGGCATTTGCCATGGTAATTCGTGCTGGACTTGAGGGTGTGAAGAATCAGGAAATGTTACCAGACCCGGTAAATAAAAGCAGCCGTCTGGTTTCTGATGAGGAAAAGAAAGCCTTTGACAAATTACCACAAAGCCTTGCAGAGGCATTGGAGCACGGCAGAAACAGTACATTTTTACAGGAAAATGAAATTTGTAAAGATATCTCCAATCGGTTCATGGAAGTTGTAGAGCAGGAGTTAATACAGTAACAACGAAAAACCAAGGATAAGGTGAAGAGAATGGAAAGTGCCCTGATTGTATGTAGTTCATCCAAAGGGACCGACTTTTACCGAGATTTTCTTATACAGAATGGATGTCAGAATGTTTCCGTGGTAGGAAATGGAGATGAAGCCAGACGTCGTCTGGTGGAACAGGATTATGATATTTGTCTTGTAAATGCACCTTTACCTACAGAATCAGGAGAAGAATTATCCATAGACATTGCAGAGAAAAATGTCTGTCAGGTAATCCTATTTGTGAAGGCTGAGGTAATGGAGGAAATAACGGAAAAGGTGGAAGACTTTGGTATCATTACAGTTTCAAAACCAATAAGCAGACAAATGTTCTGGAGTGCATTAAAGCTGGCCAAGGTGGCCCAGCGAAGAATTCGCATGGCACAAAAGGAGACACAGCGTCTGCAGCATAAAATAGATGACCTAAAGCTGGTGTCAAAAGCAAAATGTGTTCTCATAGAATACGAGAACATGTCTGAGGAAGAAGCCCACAAATATATAGAAAAGCATGCCATGGATGCCCGATTAACCCGCGTAGAAATTGCCCGGGAGATACTTGCATTATATGCTTAATAAAGTTTTATGGAATGATATCTTGAGCTGTAGTGAGAATATGTAGTTGGAATCTTGCTATGACTCATGTGTTTCCACCTATGTACCAAACGATTTACTGTAATGTAAGCAGTTGGTGTTTGTATTTCCAAGCACCAACCTTGTAAAGGCGTCAGCACTTACTGAGTGGACCCACCGGGTACACGAAGTTAGTACTGCTACGCCTTTACCAGAGCGAAAGCGAGTTGGTGCGGGAAATACAAACACCAACTGCGTAGACTTACCGCAAAACAATTCAATGCATACAAGGAAAAAGGAGAAAAAGATGATGACAAAATACGTATTTGTAACCGGAGGCGTTGTCTCTGGACTAGGAAAAGGAATTACAGCAGCTTCCCTGGGAAGATTACTGAAAATGCGAGGACTGAAGGTGGCAGCCCAAAAGCTGGACCCCTATATGAATGTGGACCCGGGAACCATGAGCCCCTATCAGCATGGGGAGGTCTTTGTAACAGATGATGGTGCAGAGACAGATCTGGATTTGGGACATTATGAGAGATTTATTGATGAAAGTCTTAATAAGTATTCCAATCTCACCAGTGGTAAGGTGTATTGGAACGTGTTAAATAGAGAGCGAAAGGGAGAATATCTGGGAGAGACCGTACAGGTGATTCCTCATATTACAGAAGAAATTAAGCATTTTATTTATATGGGAGCAGAAAGCTCTAAGGCAGATGTACTGATTACGGAAATTGGCGGTACCACAGGAGATATTGAAAGCCAGCCATTTTTGGAAGCTATCCGTCAGATTTCGCTGGAAAAGGGACCGGAAAACTGCCTGTTTATTCATGTAACCCTGGTGCCATATTTAAGTGGCTCTGATGAGCATAAATCCAAACCAACGCAGCATTCTGTGAAGGAATTACGCTCCCTGGGCATTTCGCCTAATATTATTGTAACCCGTGTAGACCGTCCACTGGAGGAAAGTATTAAGAATAAGATTTCCTTGTTCTGTAATGTGAAGAAGGACTGTGTGATTGAAAATAATACACTAAACTGCCTGTACGAAGCTCCGCTGATGCTTCATAAATATGGACTGGACAATGTAGTGTGTCGTGAACTCCATATTGATGCCCCGGAACCGGAGATGAAGGATTGGGAAGCTATGGTTCGTGGAATAGAGACACGCTCTAAGACGGTAACCATAGCAATTGTAGGAAAATATGTTGCTTTGCATGACGCCTATTTGTCAGTAAGAGAAGCATTGTATCATGGTGGCTATGCCAATGATTCTCATGTGGAGATTGCATGGATTGACAGTGAGAAGATTACTCGGGAAAATGTTGGAGATATTTTAAAGGGAGTAGATGGCATTCTGGTACCAGGAGGCTTTGGTGATCGAGGTGTAGAGGGGAAGGTCTTTGCCTGTGAATACGCCAGAGTAAATGATATTCCATATCTGGGCATCTGTCTTGGAATGCAGGTGGCTGTCATTGAGTATGGCAGAGATGTGTGTAATCTATTAGAAGCTAACAGTCGAGAATTTGATCCTAACGGCAAGGAGCTGGTAATTGACTTAATGGAAGAACAGCTGGCTGTACTTCGAAAGGGTGGCACCATGCGACTGGGAAGCTATCCATGCAAGGTTAAGGCGGATACCATGCTAGCTAAGGCTTATGGAGAAGAACTGATTCACGAAAGACATCGTCATAGATTTGAATTTAACAATGAATACCGACAGCTGATGGAGGATAAGGGCTTGACCATTTGTGGAACCAGTCCGGATGATTCCATTGTGGAGGCTGTAGAAATATCTCAGAATCGATTCCATGTGGGAGTACAGTTCCATCCGGAATTTAAGAGTCGCCCCAATAAACCCCATCCACTGTTTCGTGAGTTTATTAAGGCTAGCTTGGAAGGAAGAAAAGAGTAGAGAAGAAAAGAATGAAATGACCTTGCTACGTTTGATGAATAACATCAAACGTAGCAAGGTCATTATTATGGTGGGGCAATATTTTACAGGGGTATCTTACGCCTTATGGTAACCGCTCTGCACCTCATATTTTGGTTCACAGGTAAGATGCACACCCAGCTTGCGGAAAATCTGTTCATCCACAGAGGACAGAAGAACAGAGGAATGAACCTCTAATCCCTTCAGTGCAGATAATTTTTCCAGGGCACGGTGGGCATTTTCATCATTGGCAGCGCTGATGGATAAAGCAGTGAGAACTTCGTCGCTGTGAAGTCTTGGATTCTGGCTACCCAGATACTGGGTTTTTAATCTGGTAATTGGCTGTAATGCTTCCGGAGAAATCAGATGAACATCATGGT
Source organism: uncultured Lachnospiraceae bacterium (assembly GCA_964650965.1). Lineage (GTDB taxonomy): Bacteria > Bacillota > Clostridia > Lachnospirales > Lachnospiraceae > CAZYYO01. The sequence continues at coordinate 10,675 of CAZYYO010000039.1, forward strand.
CAATTCCACTCATTTCCTTTAAGGCATTTAAAATGGCAGCAGCAGAGGGTCCTAACAAATCGGTGGTCTTTCCTGTAATCAGGGTACCATTATCTAATTCAATGGCAACGGCTGGATGACCGGTTGCTTCTTCTCTTGCAAGGGCAGCACCTACCACAGCGCGATTATCTGTAGTAACGGAAGCCTGCTTCAGTAGCAGCTCTAATTTATATAAAGCCTCTTTGGAGCCACTTCCTTTCTTTAAATTACACAGCTCGGTGTAGTATCTTCGGATAATTTCCTGACGGGAAGCCTCCTGGCATATGCTGTCATCACAGATACAGTTGCCGGCCATATTTACGCCCATGTCTGTAGGAGACTTATAAGGACATTCTCCGTAGATTTGTTCAAACATGGCTTTTAATACAGGATAGATTTCTACATCACGGTTATAATTAATGGTAGTTTCCCCGTATGCTTCTAAATGGAAGGGGTCAATCATATTGACATCATTTAAATCAGCTGTCGCAGCTTCATATGCCAGATTCACCGGATGCTTCAGTGGAATATTCCAGATAGGGAAGGTCTCAAACTTGGCATAGCCAGCCTTTACCCCACGCTTATGCTCATGATACAGCTGGGACAGACAGGTTGCCATCTTACCGCTTCCAGGTCCGGGCGCAGTGACAACCACCAGTGGACGGGAGGTCTCAATGTAATCATTTTGACCATAGCCCTCATCACTTACAATGTATTCTACATTAGAAGGATAGCCTTCGATTTTATTTAAAATATAGGATTTAATCCCAGCATCAGATAACCGCTTCCGAAATTCATCAGCAGCCGGTTCCCCGGAATACTGGGTAATGGTTACACTGCCAACATATAAACCGAATCCGGCAAATACATCCATAAGACGAAAAACATCTTCATCATAGGTGATGCCTAAATCACCACGTACCTTATTAGAAGCAATGGCACCGGCACTGATAACAATTACAATCTCTGCCTGATCCTTTAATTGAAGCAGCATGCGAAGCTTACTGTCTGGCTGAAATCCAGGAAGAACTCTAGAAGCATGGTAGTCATCAAAGAGCTTACCTCCAAATTCCAGATACAATTTATCACCAAATTGAGCAATTCGCTCTTTAATATGCTCCGATTGCATTTTCAGGTACTTGTCATTATCAAATCCGATTTCCATGTTGTTTGTACTCCTTCTTTCTTTTGCATTTCCCATAATCATTAAAAAAATAGTATAGCATTCAAAAAAACAGTTTTCAATATGTGAACTTCAGGAAACCTGATAAATATGAAAGAAAAATTAAGATTATTATGGAAATATAAAGATAAAATAAACAAAATAGTGGAAAGCGGTTGAAAAAACATACTATTTACATTATAATTTCCTAGTTAGTAAATATATCTCACAAAGAGCTTGAGATCATCATAGATGGTCTCTCATATTTTTCAGGAGGGAAAAAATGTTAGAAAAAATGTTCAAACTCAAAGAACACAATACCAACGTGAAGACGGAAGTCATTGCAGGTGTTACCACATTCATGACCATGGCTTACATTTTAGCAGTTAATCCAAACTTGCTGTCAGCTGCCGGTATGGATGCTACTGCAGTATTAATTGCAACCTGTCTTGCATCATTCGTTGGTACCTTAGCAATGGCATTACTTGCTAATTATCCATTTGCATTAGCACCAGGAATGGGATTAAATGCTTACTTTGCATTTACCGTATGTGGAGCAATGGGATATGACTGGAGAGTTGCTTTAATGGCAGTATTTGTAGAGGGTCTGATTTTTATCGTGTTATCTCTTACAAATGTTCGTGAAGCAATCTTTAACGCAATTCCAAGTACCTTAAAGAAGGGCGTTAGTGCCGGTATCGGTTTATTTATCGCATTCATCGGTTTACAGGGTGCACATATCGTTGTTGATAACGAATCTACTTTATTATCCTATGTTGATTTTGTAGGTAACTGGCATACCCAGGGTATCTGTGCTGTCCTGGCATTAATTGGACTGATGATTACTGTTGTATTATATGTAAAGGGAATGAAGGGCTCTATTCTTATTGGAATCCTTGCAACATGGGTTCTGGGAATGATTTGTCAGGCAGCTGGTATTTATACCGTTGATGCTGAAAATGGTTTCTATTCCTTATACCCAACCTTAGCTATGACAGATTTCTCTGCTATTGGTAAGACCTTTGGTCAGTGCTTCAATGCAGATTTCACAGGTGTTGGTGTATTTAACTTTATCGTTGTATTATTATCCTTCTTATTCGTTGATATGTTTGATACCATTGGAACCTTAATTGGTGTATCAGACAAGGCAGGATTCTTAGATAAGGATGAGAAGCTTCCTAGAATTAAGCAGGCACTTCTTGCCGATGCAGTTGCAACTTCAGTTGGTGCTGTATTTGGTACTTCTACCACAACTACATATGTAGAAAGCTCTGCAGGTGTAGGTGCTGGTGCGAAAACAGGTCTTGCATCTGTTGTTACTGGTGTGTTATTCCTGTTGGCAATTTTCTTTGCACCAATCTTTACTGCAATTCCAGGATTTGCAACCGCTCCAGCTTTAATCTTCGTTGGATTCTTAATGGTATCTGCTATTGTTAAGGTTGATTTTGAAGATGTAACAGAGGCTGTTCCAGCATACTTATGCTTAATCGCTATGCCTTTAATGTATAGTATTGCTGAAGGTATTGCTATTGGAGTAATTTCTTATGTTGTTATCAATTTAATCTGTGGTAAAGCTAAGAAGATTACCCCACTTATGTATATTCTTGCTGTATTATTCATTTGCAAATATATCTTCCTGTAAGATAAACACAGCATTTGATCATATCAGACTGGGAAATATATCATCAATTAAAAACGTAAGAGAAAGGAATCTGTCAGTGAAAATTGACAGGTTCTTTTTTTATGAAATTTTTTATATTTACAAATAGAAATAACAGGTGTAATATTATCTAGTAATCGAAACTACATTAGAAAGAAATGATAACCACAAAAACAATACTGTACTACCAAGGCAGATATGCTATACTAAAAAAAGAAGTTCAAAAGTGGTAAAATATTAACACAATTGATACAAAGAAAGTGTAGAATAGAGATTATAAATAGGGAATATAAAATGTATGCATTTATAACAGGCGCTAGTTCAGGAATCGGATTGGAAATTGCTAAAATCTTAGTGAAACAATATGATTTGATTTTAGTGGCAAGAGACGAGAAGAAGCTTGAGAGCACAAGAAGAATATTGCAAGAGATGAATCAGAAGCATAATATTATCTGTTATTCCTGTGATGTTTCCAATCGAGAGCAGTGCAGAAGATGCTTCGAAACATTTCAAGAAACAGACATTGAGATTGTTATCAATGGTGCAGGCTTTGGCGTTTATGGGGATTTTCTGGACACAAGCTGTCAGGCAGAACTAGATATGATTGATACCAATGTATGTGGAGCCCAGCTGATAATGAAATATTTCCTGAAGAAGCTGGTGCAACAGGGGCATGGATATTTTTTAAATATTGCAAGCTCTGCCGGATATATGCCGGGAGGCCCCAAGATGGCAGGATACTATGCCTCCAAAGCCTACCTCCTTAGCTTAACAAGAAGTGTTGCACAGGAACTGAAAGACAGAGGCAGTCATGTATATCTTGGAGCCTTGTGCCCAGGACCGGTGAAGACGGCATTTAATTTACGGGCAGGTGTGGCAAATGATATACAAGGAATATCGCCGCAACGATGCGGGGCATATGCCATAAAACAAATGTTTCGAAGGAAGCAGCTGATTATTCCAGGGTTTACCATTTGGTGGACATACTTGGGTAGTAAGCTGGTGTCGGATTCTATTCTTCTTAAGATTGCAGGAAGAATACAGGCGAAAAAGGGTAACATTATTAAATAGAGGTGTATAAGAGATGGCAAAAGATTATATAAGGTGGGATAAGCTAGATAATACAGCAAATCTTTTCCCGGTGATTGCTGGTGAAGATATGACGAACACATATCGCATTAGTGTTATGCTAAATGAAGATGTGGTTCCGGAGGTACTTCAAGAAGCATTGGATAAGGTAACACCCAAGATTCCTGGATTCAATATGCGTTTGCGTACAGGTGTGTTCTGGTATTATTTTGAGGAAAATGGAAAGAAGGCACCCCGTGTCGTACAAGAGGATACCTATCCATGTCGTTTTATCAAGCGAAATAAAAATAATAATTATATGTTTCGTGTGACGTATTTTAAAAATAGAATTAACCTGGAGGTTTTCCACGTTCTTACCGATGGAATGGGAGGAATCTTTTTCCTGAAGGAACTGACCTATCAGTATTTACGGCTGATACATCCCCAGCTGATGGAGAAATTAGGCGATAAGCTTAGTTCTGAGACCTCTTTGAATCGAGAGGATAGCTTTAAGAAAAATTTCAAGAAAAGCTCAGCTAGAAATTACAAGACTACCAAAGCCTTTTTAATTAAGGGGGAACGTCTGGCGTATAATGGATTGGGAGTTGTACACGGTTATTTACCGATTCCTCAGTTAAAAAAAGTGTGTAAGACTTACGGTGTCAGCATCAACGAATATTTGGTAGCATGCTTTGTATGGGCAGCATATTTGGAGTATTATCGAAAGATTACGAAAAAACGTCCCATTCGAGTGGCAGTTCCAGTAAATCTTCGTCCATTTTTTAACTCTATCACTACCAAGAATTTCTTCGTAATGGTATCGGCTGAATTTGTTCCAATGAAGGATGAGTATACCTTCCAGGAGATTGTAGATACGGTGCGAGATTGCTTAAGAGAACAGATTAATAAGGAGAATCTTGAGAAAATTTTTTCCTTTAATGTGTCAAATGAACAATATTTTATTGCAAGAGCAGTGCCGCTTCCTATTAAGAATCTGGCGATGCGACTGGTATATACCCAATCAGCGCTGGCGAATACTACAACTATTACTAATATTGGAAATATTAAGGTTGCACCGGATTATGAACCATATATTAAGATGTTTCATTCCTTCCTGGCGTTCTCTAAAGGCCAGAACCTGAAGGCTACCATTACCTCCTATCAGGATACCTTGGTGTATTCCTACACCTCGGCATGGGAGGACCCATCGATCCAAAAGCGGGTATTTCGGCGTATTGCTGAAGATGGAGTAGATGTAAAAATTGAGACAAATGGGGTGTATGTATGAGAACATGTAGTCATTGTAAATTAGAAATATTAGATATTACCGATCATTGTCCTTTGTGTAATGCAGTGTTGGAACAGACCGACATTGATGAAAATGAAACGGGAACATATCCGGATATTTATCATAAGATTAAGAAGTTGAATTTTGTCTTTCGCATTATTCTCTTTCTTGCCATTGTGGTGGCTGGCGTTTCTATTGTGATTAATGTAAGCCAGCAAAATGATTTCTGGTGGAGCATTATTGTATGTGCAGGACTGATTTATACATTGTTAATGCTGTATGTGTTTGTAAATGATGGCATAGGATATCTGGGAAGAATATTTACCGGATTTATAGGGGGCGCCATTCTTGTGATTTTGATTGATTATATTATGGGATTCCATGGCTGGTCTGTAGATTATGTGCTTCCTGCAACGATGATACTTGCAGATGTTACGTTGCTATTACTTATGATAATTAATCGGCGAAACTGGCAAAGCTATATGATTGTCCAGATTATCATGATTCTTATGGGAATCGTACCATTGGTATTGATCTATTTTGGAATTGTTAAGGAACCGGCAGTATCCGAAGCTGCATTTGGATGTTCCATTATCCTCTTCCTAGGTTCTGTAATCCTTGGTGGAAGAACTGCTGTGAATGAATTAAAGAGAAGATTTCATATTTAAAGAAACAGAAGAAAAAAGAAACCTCCTGTGCCAAGCGAAACTTGGTGCAGGAGTTTTTTTCTAGTGGGCCTGGCGGTACACGTTTCTTCTATAATAAATGGGAAATGTTCAGATAATCCGGAATACCGTTTTTAAATGGAATTTCCGGTTCACCCTGAATGAGGGGCAGCAGGTAATCAACCATTTCTGAGGTGACTTGATTGCCTCGCGCATTTATAAAGTTCTGAGGAACATGTTTTACTTCATTGGCAATGCCACTGATATCGGCATATCCGATGGAGCATCGGTATGGAGACTGGGTTTCTCGAACAATACATACCATAACACCGGAGATATTTTCCAGAGACAGTTCCACGGCTTTTTCACCACAGGCAACGGATTCGTCAAGATCAGTTAAGGAGGATAAATGTGCACCACAGCGCTGTAATACATTGATTTCCACAGAACGAACCTTTACATTTAAAGCATCCTTTATAATATACTCTAAAGCTTTTCCTGCACCGCTTAACTGGCTATGTCCAAATTGGTCATTGGAAGCCTGGGATGCACTGATATAATTTCCTTTGTCATCATGAATTCCTTCTGATATGGCAATAATGATGTTGTCCTTATGCTTCAATAGTTCCTCTACGTCTGCGATACATTCCTCCTGGTTGAAATCGCGCTCTGGAAGATAGATCAGGTCAGGCGCCTGGTTGTATTCATTTCTTGCAAGAACAGAGGCTGCAGTTAACCAGCCAGCATCTCGTCCCATAATTTCCACAATGGTTACACTTTTTAGCTGATAAATATAGGTGTCGTGGGCTATTTCTAAAAGAGAACTAGCGACATATTTAGCAGCAGAGCCGAATCCCGGCGTGTGATCGGTACCATATAAATCATTATCAATGGTTTTGGGAATTCCAATAATGACAACGGGACTGTCAATACTTTTTCCATAGGAAGAGAGTTTTAGGACCGTGTCCATGGAATCATTTCCCCCGATATAGAAAAAAGCACGAATCTTCATTTCCTGAAAAAAATCAAAAATCTGCTGATATACCTCCGGTTCCTTGGTAACTTCTGGCAGTTTATAGCGACAGGACCCCAGATACATGGCCGGAGTGATTTTTAATTTGGAAAGAAAAGAAGCATCCTCCTTGGCTTTCTCACTTAAATTCATAATACGGTGGTTAAGAATTCCGGTAATGCCGTTAAGGGCGCCATATACATTTTCGAAACAATTCAGTTGCATAGCACCTTTAATAACGCCGCTAAGGCTGGCATTAATTGCTACGGTAGGTCCACCGGACTGAGCTACAATACAATTTGTTTTTTGATTCATAATCTGTGTTCTCCTGTTATGGTGTTATTGATTCCTTTGTATCTTATCATATCATTTTCTAAAACTCAAAGCGAAAGCTGAATGTCCAAATAATCGGACTATAAAAATGATATTTTTTATTCATAAAAAAAACAATAACAAAGAGCGCCTTCATAGATATCTCTGTGAAATGATAGGTGAATCTTATAAGGAGGAATGCATATGAATACCAAAAAAAGAGGATTAGATAAAGAGACCATTATTGCCTGCGCATTGATTGCTATCGCTGAATCCATAGGAATTATATTCCTTGGATTGGTGGTGCTTGGAGTGGATATTAATGACTGTAACAGCACAATTTTATTAGGTGCTTATTCTTTATTAACTGGTGGAATCTGGGGAATTCTTTTATGCAGAAATTGTTGACGTAATCACCATTGTTTCCTATAATCTATTGTAATGGAGTTTCTCCAGAACATAGGATGGATTAGAAAACACACATGAGGTGAATGACATGAATAGAAAATATAAAGTTGCTCTCGCAATTCTGGTTATGATTGCATTTCTATCTGGAAATGGCATGCTGGCAAAGGCAGCAGGAACCACCAGTATCGCAGTATCAAAAAGTTCGTTGGAGGTTGGCGGCTCTGTGAATGTAACTGTACAGGCCAGTGAAAGTGCAACCATGAATGTGAAATACAATTCAGGTGTACTTACCTTTGCATCCTGCGATGCATCGGGCTACACTACCAGTGGCAATGTAGTAACTTTTACCGGAAGTAATGCAACCATTAAATTTAATGCGGCTGCAGAAGGAAAATCTGCGATAGTTGTATCTTCAGATACTGTCAGCGGAAGCAGTACCCCAATTACTGTTTCAGCAGCTAGCGCAGATAATAATACAACATCAAATGATACTGCAGCAAACAGTAATACCACAGGACAGTTCACCGTTGATGGTGTACCTTATGTGGTTTCAGAACGATATGCCAGCAGTGAGATTCCCGCCGGATTTAATAAGACAAAGCTTTCGATTGCTGGTGGAACCTATAATGAATTATCCAATGGAACCATGACTTTGGTTTATCTGAAACCAGCATCTAATACCAGAGGCTCCGGTACCTTTTATATTTATAATGAATCAGATAATTCAGTAGCTCCATTTACCATGATTGGAACGATGGAGCACTATGTGATTCTTCTTACACCAGACAGTAAATTTATGGATCGTCTGCAGGAAGCAACCTGTACCATTGATGAAAAAGAAATTTCCATGTATCAGATTCAAGACGGAACTGCTACCGATTTCTATTATGCTTATGGCGTGAACCAGAACGGTACCCAGGGATGGTTCCAGTATGATGTTACGGATGGATCTATTCAGAGAGTTAATACAGATATGGTTACCGTGGAAAACGCAGAAGACGAGGAGACCCCGGCAGCAGATGCTGCTACTTCCAGTGGGGATAAAGAGAAGCTAAAACAGTACCGTCTGATGATAGCAGGTCTTATTTTTCTATTGGTGGCATTTTTGATTGTAATTATTAATTTAAAATTATCATCAAAGAAAATAGAGGAAGATGACAATGAAGATACGGATAGAAGCCTAGAAGAGGGAGAACGGGCAATTACCTTAGAAGAGGCTACAGCAGAATCAGATGCTAAATTAGAGGAAGAAGAAGCTGTGAAAATGAGCCGGAAGGAGCGTAGAATTCGTAGAAGACTAGAGGAGGATATTTTTGCAGATATCGAAGAATCCGTTCCTGAGAAAGTAAGCAAAAAGAAAGAAGATACGGAAGATAATAAAGAATCTAAGGAAGCAAAATCAATTGAGGTCCTTGATTTAAACGACTTATAGAAGTAGTGGAGGATATGACAGCATGGAGTTTACAAAACAGGCAAAAAAGGCGGTAGAGTTTGGAAAACGCATTTCCAAAAAGCTTTCCCATAATTATATTGGAACGGAACATCTTCTTATTGGGCTTGTCAAGGAAAAAGATGGACTGGCTTCTAGAGTACTGCTTCACGAAGGCATTACAGAGGAAGGATTGATTAAACTTATTTCGGAATTAATTGCCCCAGGTAATGAAGTGGCTATTATGGAACGGGATGGGGAAACACCAAAGCTGCAACAGCTGATGGAACATGCAGAAAGTGAAGCAAATCAATGCAAATCTTCAGAAATCGGAACAGAACATATTCTTCTTGCAATTTTAAAAATGCCGGATACGGCAGCTGCTAGATTACTGAATTCTATGGGGGTAAATCCCCAGAAGCTTTTCTCAGAAACCATATCAGCCATGGGAAAAGAAGGTGTGGCATATAAAGAGGATATGGCACAGCGGAACAATCGGAGAAAATCAACCTCTGAAACCCCTACCCTGCAGCAATATTCTAGAGATTTAACGAAAATGGCAGCAGAAGGGAAATTAGATCCTGTCATTGGAAGAGAACAGGAAATACAAAGAGTTATTCAGATTTTAAGTCGACGTGGAAAAAATAATCCATGCTTAATTGGAGAGCCGGGAGTGGGAAAAACGGCGATTGTTGAAGGACTGGCACAGCGGATTGAATCCGATATGGTGCCTGATTCTGTGAAAGGGAAAAAAGTAATGTCACTGGACCTTTCCGGAATGGTTGCAGGCTCAAAATATCGTGGAGAGTTTGAAGAGCGAATTAAGAAGGTTATTGGTGAAGTAATTGCCAGTGGTAATGTTCTGCTATTCATTGATGAAATGCATACCATTATTGGAGCAGGCGGAGCTGAAGGTGCCATTGATGCTTCTAACATTTTAAAGCCGGCTATGGCTAGAGGAGAAATCCAGATTATTGGAGCAACAACTATCACGGAATATCGCAAGTACGTGGAGAAGGATGCAGCGCTTGAGAGACGTTTTCAACCGGTAACAGTAGAAGAACCTTCCAAGGATGAAACCATAGCTATATTAAATGGAATCAAGAATCAGTATGAGCAGCATCATAATGTAACCATTAGCCAGGAAGCTGTTCTTGCATCTGTTGAGTTATCGGAACGATATATTTCGGATCGGTTTCTTCCAGACAAAGCGATTGATCTTATGGATGAGGCGGCAGCCAGACTTCGTCTTATGGCAGTGAAGGCTCCAAAGCAGATCAGTGAGCTTGAAGAGGAAGAAAAAGAGAAAAATCGTGCTTTAGAGGAAGCTATTGTAGCTCAGGATATACCATTGGCTTCTCAAATGAAGAAAGAAAAAGAAGCATGTGCTGCTCAAATTCTACGTTTAAAGAAAAAATACAATCGAGATAAATTGAAGAAAAATCTGGTACTTACAGAAGAAGATGTTGCACAGGTGGTGTCTGTTTGGACCAAAATACCAGTTGCTAAATTAAATGAGAAGGAAACCGTACGCCTTCGTAATATGGAAAAAATACTTCATAAGCGTGTCATTGGACAGGAAGAAGCCGTCAGTGCGGTGTCTAGAGCTGTTCGCCGAGGTCGTGTTGGTCTGAAAGAGGCTGGCCGTCCCATAGGATCATTTTTGTTCCTTGGTCCTACCGGTGTAGGAAAAACGGAAATATCCAAGGCACTGGCGGAAGCTGTATTTGGTAATGAAGATTCCATGATTCGTGTTGATATGACAGAGTACATGGAGAAGCATAGTGTGTCTAAAATGATTGGCTCTCCTCCCGGATATGTTGGATATGAGGAAGGTGGTCAATTAAGCGAAAAGGTGAGACGAAATCCATATTCCGTCATTTTATTTGATGAAATAGAGAAGGCTCATCAGGATGTATTTAACATTTTACTTCAGGTGTTGGATGATGGGCATATTACAGATGCTCAGGGACGAAAGGTAGATTTCAAAAATACGATTATTATTATGACAAGTAATGCTGGAGCGCAGGCCATTGTTGAACCTAAGAAGCTGGGATTTGCCTCCGCGGATGATGCTGCCCATAATTATGAATTTATGAAAAACGGTGTCATGGAAGAAGTGAAACGTATCTTTAAGCCAGAATTTTTAAATCGAATTGACGAAACCATAGTATTCCGCGCGCTTACAAAAGAGGATATGAAGCACATTGTTACCATTATGTCTAAGGCATTAATTGCCAGATGCCAAGAACAGATGAATATTACACTGAAAATTAGAAGTACAGTGAATACCTATATTGTGGACAATGCTTATGATCCCAAATATGGAGCGCGTCCATTAAGAAGAAAAATTCAGACGGATTTAGAGGATGTACTTGCGGAAGAGATCCTTGCTGGAAAGATAAAAAATGGAGATGAAGTTACAGCAACCGTTAAGAAAAATAAAATTGTGTTTGAGACAGAAAAGAAATAACAGGTCATAGAAATATTTATTAAATTACTATGAAATTCCAGTAAACATATGGAAAAAAGAAATGGGTTATTATATAATAAAACACATAAAGAGACAACAAATGTCAAAGGCAACGAAAGGTGCAGGAGGAGAGAAAATGGCTGTTATTAGCGAATTAATTCGTAGTGAGTCAGATGGAACCATTAGTTTTGGGGATTACACGTTGACAAGCAAATCTAAGTTGGAAGATTTTAAGCATGAAGGTGATTTATATAAGGTTAAGACATTTTGTGAAATCACCAAATTAGAAAGAAATGGGATGTTCGTATACGAATCTGTTCCTGGTACAGCAGTAGAACATTTAAAAGTGACGGAAGATGGCGTTGCGTTTCATGTGGAAGGGAATGAAGATGCCCAGATTACATTGGAATTGGAACCAGAAGCTGAGTATGATATTACAGTAGCGGAAGCAGATGCTGGAAAAATGAAGACAAATCTTGGGGGAAAGCTAAGCCTGAGCGTTGAGTTAGATCCTCATAGTCGTGTAGAAGTTAAGGTTTCCAAGGTTTAGAGAAGCAGCACAAAGCTTATATTGGTGAAGTTACAAGAAGGGACCCTACCAGAAATGGTAGGGTCTTTGCAACAAAATGGCGAAAAAGGAGTGTACAATGGCAAAAGGAAAAAGCAGCATATTTTTCTGTCAGTCGTGTGGATATGAATCTTCCAAATGGGCAGGACAGTGCCCCGCATGTAAAGAATGGAATACTTTTGTAGAAGAGGTGATGGATAAAAAGAGCAGTCGTACTATGAAAGCTCTTTCTGAGGTGAAAACCTCTACATTATCTGAAATATCTATGACCACCCAACAGAGAATCGGAACAAAGGTGGAGGAGTTAGATAGAGTATTAGGCGGAGGAATTGTACCAGGCTCTATGGTGCTTGTTGGTGGAGATCCAGGAATTGGAAAATCTACATTATTGTTACAGGTGTGTCGTAATCTTTGTAATGATAATATTCAGGTATTATACATATCCGGAGAGGAATCCCTGCAGCAGATTAAAATTCGTGCACAGCGGCTGGGTGAATTTAATGATAGACTTTCTTTATTATGTGAAACGAACCTGGACTTGATTCAGGGGGTAATAGAAAAGACAAAACCACAGGTAGTTGTGATTGATTCCATTCAAACCATGTATAATGAGTCAGTGGGCTCTGCACCGGGAAGTGTATCCCAGGTTAGAGAATCGACTGGAATTCTTATGCGAATTGCTAAAGTAATGGGGATTGCAGTATTTATCGTTGGACATGTTACAAAGGAAGGCGTGGTTGCCGGACCAAGAGTTTTGGAACATATGGTTGATACCGTACTATATTTTGAAGGGGACAGACACGCATCTTACCGCATTCTTCGAGGAGTGAAAAATCGATTTGGATCTACCAATGAAATCGGCGTATTTGAAATGCGTCAGGATGGATTGACTGAGGTGAAAAATCCATCAGAGTATATGCTTTCAGGAAAACCAGAAGGAGCCAGTGGTTCTGTGGTAGCATGTTCTATGGAGGGAACCCGTCCTATATTGCTGGAAATCCAAGCGCTTGTTTGCAGAAGTAACTTTGGAATGCCAAGGAGAACTGCGACCGGAACAGACTACAACCGAGTGAATGTGCTAATGGCAGTGTTGGAAAAACGAATTGGAATGCACCTAAGTGATTACGATGCTTATATAAATATTGCAGGTGGAATTCGCATGAATGAGCCGGCAATTGACTTGGGAATTGTACTAGCGATTGTGTCTAGTTATAAAGAACGTCCAATAGAGGAATCTACGATTTGCTTTGGAGAGGTGGGCCTTAGCGGAGAGGTACGAGCAGTTAGTATGGCAGAGCAAAGAATCTTAGAAGCAAAGAAGCTGGGATTTAAAACTTGTATTCTCCCAAAGGTATGTTTAAAAGGATTGGATAAGATATCTGGTATTAAATTAATCGGTGTTAGTAATGTTCAGGAGGCCGTGGATTTTATATAGAAGAGAAGATAAAAAAAGAAAATTGATGGAAATGTATTAATTAAATAGAAAAATCAGACAATTTAAACAATTTTATCAAATAGATTTACTTTAGCGAAATGCCAGGATTCGGTTGACATCCCGATTTTAAAATGATATTATTACTTTCGCAGCAGGGAAACAAGCTGTGTGAGAATTTGAAAAAATTCAAAAAATAAAAAAAGTTGTTGACAATGATAATGAGAAGTGATATTCTGAATGAGTTGTCGGTAAAACAACAAAAGGACATTGATAACTGAACAGTGAAACAACAACCTTGAAAGATTCAAAGAGAAT
>CAZYYO010000040.1:0-24151 GCA_964650965.1 uncultured Lachnospiraceae bacterium
GTATGCCATTTGCACAGAAGCAGCTACAGAAGGGAAGCTTAATGGGAGCTGTAAAAGAATAATTAGCGCCCTCTTCATATGAATTATATATAGTTACACCAAGAACCCCTGTCAGCGAAAGCTGGCAGGGGTTCTTGCGTCATATAAATATAGGGAAGATGTAGAAACAAATATACTAAAAATATCACAACGATAATATTTACAAATGTTCAGGATGAGTATGATATATCCATCATAGGAATTTATTGGATGATGGATAAGTCATGGTGGCAGACTGTGACGAAGATTAGGTTAGATTATCCGTGAGAAAGGAAATGAAGAAATATGAGTATGGAAGATTTTTACGCACAATTACCTAGAGGGAAGGAAGATAAACCTTTACTTTTCGGTATGGGACCGCTTGTCTATGATTTTCATGATATTGATGGACTGTATTATATGCTGGACCGTAAATTGTCCGGCTGTATGGTTATGATGTGGGCAAAACCCATGAATGGCAGTATCCAAGGGCAGGTTACCTTAGACGGAAGAGAAATTTCGAATGTTGTTCTTCAATATATGCCAATTATGAACAATATGTGGATTTTGGGAATTCCGTTAAGAGGTCTGGTAACAGAGTATGGCAGAGCCTATCAGCTTCATGTAGAGGGGTTCGTAGATGAGGATGGCAATGAGATGAATTCTCGGGATTTTACTGTCACCGGAATTGAGAAGGTACAACCAAGACAAGAGGATGCAGAGCACGAGGCGATTGCCCTGCAGGCTGCCAGGGAAGGAATCGTACTGTTAGAAAATAAGAAGCATGTACTTCCATTGAAGAAGAGCATGGTCTTAAATCTATTTGGTAAGGGCGTACATGAATTTCGTATTGGAGCAGTTGGTGCCGGTAAGATTAATCCTAGATACAGTGTTAATTTTGTAGAAACCATCCGGCAGAGAGAGGATTACATGCTAAATGAAGAACTGGCTACGTTCTATGGCTGTGATCAGGACCTGATTCCCTCCAATGAGATGTTGCAGCGAGCAGTGGAGAAATCTGATACCGCTATTATGATGATAACCAGGGCGGCAGGGGAGAACCAGGACAGTTCTTCTGCCAAGGGAGAATATTATCTAAGTGATGAGGAAGAAGCATTGCTGGCGAAGCTTTCCCAGACATTTGCCCATACCATTGTTGTTCTAAATGTAGGCTATCCCATAGATGTAACCTTTGTACAGAAGTATCACGTTCATGGCCTCATATTCCTTGGTCTGGCAGGTATGCTGGCAGGTCCGGCCCTTATGGATATTCTTTCAGGGGATGTAAATCCTTCGGGAAGGCTGACGGATACCTGGGCTAAGGATTACTTTGATATCCCGGCAGCGAAGAACTTCTATGACAGTGCGGATAAGCCAAGATTAAATGCGGAAAGCAGTGCCTATGTAGATACCTGTTATGAAGAGGATATCTATGTTGGATATCGGTATTTTCATACCTTTCACAAAAGGGTGGCATATCCCTTTGGTTATGGATTAAGCTATACAAATTTTATTATTGAGCCGGAGAATATCCGATTTAATGGGGAAGAGCTGACACTGGATATTCATGTGAAAAATGTAGGAAAGACAGCAGGAAAAGAGGTAGTACAGCTTTATGTAGGAAAGCCAAATACGGTAGTGGAAACTCCGGAGAAGGAGCTGGTAGAATTTTATAAGACCAAAGAACTGGCACCAGGAGAGGAAGAAGCATTCCGGTTTTCTGTGCCAAAATCACATATGACAAGCTATGATGAGAAGCTGGCTGCCTATGTATTAGCGAAGGGAAGCTATCCAATTTATCTGGGAAACAGCGTAGATGCTATGATGCAGGGAAGCTTCATCATAGGTGTCACAGAGGTGATAAAGCAGGTTGAGAATCTTATGGTTCCAACCCAGGCAATTACAAGATTATCTCAGCGAGATGAGGAAGGCAGTTATCCAACGGGACATATGTCCGGAATTCAGTCAGATAAGATGAGCTTTGAACCATATGCCTCCAGAAAGAAATATTTCATGGAACCTCTGGCGAAAACAAATACAGAGCGACGGATTATCTTTGCAGATGTACAACAGGATATTCATTTGACGGAAGCATTTGTCTCTCAGCTTAGTATCGAAGAGCTGGCCCGAATATCTGTGTGTGCTTCCGCCGGATGGGGAATGGAAGGCATTGGAGAAGCAGGGCATATCTATCAAATCGAAGGACGAAAGCTGCCATCCTTTCCGGTATCTGACGGAAATAGCGGTGTTAATTTGAACATGAAAAATATCGGAATGCCTTCCGGAGTTACCTTCGCCTCCTCCTTTAATCGTAAGTTGTGTCAGGATGTAGGGCGGGTGATTGGAGAAGAGGCGAAGGCCTTTGGTGTGCCACTGATTCTGGCTCCAGCTATTAATATTCATCGTAATCCATTAAATGGAAGACAACCGGAATATTTCTCAGAAGATCCTTATCTGGCAGGTGTGTTGGCAGGCTATTACTGTAAGGGAATGGAAGCTGCCGGGGTAGGAAGCTGCCTGAAGCATCTTATGGCCAATAATTGTGAATCTGCAAGAAAGCGAAATCAGAGCATTATTTCAGAACGGGCCATTCGGGAAATATACTTTAAACCATTTGAAATCGCCATGGAAATTCACATGCCTGCTACCTTTATGACAGCTTATAATGCAGTGAATGGACAACCGACAGCAACAGATCCGGAATTGATTCTTGGAATGCTGCGAGAGGAAAATGGATTCGATGGATTTGTTATGACAGATTGGACGTCCTATGATACTGCAGACCCTGTGTGCATGATTGAAGCTGGAAATTGCTGGCTTACACCAGGCTCTACAGACGATACCTATACCAGTCAGATTGTGGAAGGGGTAAGGGACGGAAGAATTCAACTGGGCAGACTGCAAAGTAACGTGATGTATCTTATTAGAACACTGGCAAGATTTGCATAAGGAGGAAAATGATGAAAGCAATTATGGTAATGTACGATTCTTTAAATCGTTTGATGTTAGAACCCTATGGATGTGACTGGATTCCCACACCTAACTTCCGACGGCTGGCGGAACATGCAGTCACCTTCGATTGCAATTATGTGGGAAGCATGCCCTGTATGCCGGCAAGAAGAGAATTGCATACAGGACGCTATAATTTTAACCACAGAAGCTGGGGACCGGTGGAACCATTTGATGACTCCATGCCGGAAATCTTGAAATACAATGGAATTTTTACAGCACTGGCAACAGACCACGACCATTATTGGCAGGATGGCGGTGCTACCTACCATACCAGATACTCCGTAGCTGAGCTAAGCAGAGGTCAGGAGGGAGATGCCTGGAAGTCTAATCAGAATCTGCTGGATGCCACATACCAGAAAACCTTACTGGGACAAAATAATTATTTTGACTTGGCGAATCGGGAATATATGAACTGCGAAGAGCGTATGCCACAGGCAGTTACTTTTAAGGCAGGGTTGGATTTTATTGAGCAGGAGCATGATGCTGACAACTGGTTCTTACAGATTGAGACCTTTGACCCTCACGAACCCTTCTTTACGCAGCCGGAGTATAAGAAAGCTTTCGCTCATGAATATGACGGACCGTTGAAGGATTGGCCACCTTATTATCCGGTAATAGAAGGAGAAGATGCAGTACATCACATGCGGATGGAATATGCAGCATTAATTACTATGTGTGACCGGTATTTGGGAAAAGCGCTGGATAAGATGGATGAATACAATCTATGGGAAGATACCATGTTGATTGTAAATACAGATCACGGATTTCTACTAGGAGAGCATGGCTGGTGGGCCAAATCAGTGATGCCATATTATGAGGAAATCAGTCACACTCCATTCTTCTTATATGACCCAAGAAATAAGATTCAGGGAGAGCAGAGAAATCGGCTGACCCAGACCATTGATATTGCACCTACCATTTTGGACTTCTTTGGACAGAAGATTCCTAAGGATATGCAGGGACATAATCTGAGAAATGTTGTAGAAAAGAATGAGAAAATTCGGGATTACGCACTTTTTGGTGTAAATGCAGGTCATTGTAATATTACAGATGGGGAGTGGGTCTATATGAAGGCTCCGGTAGAAGGTGCCCCTTTATATGAATATACCATGATGCCTACGCACATGACACAACGCTTTGGAGTAGAGGAACTGCAGGATGTGCAGCTGGCAGAACCCTTTTCCTTTACTAAGGGCTGCCGTACCATGAAGATTCCAGCCAGAGAAGAAATGAATAATCCCATAAACTTCGGCAGTAAGCTGTTTCATCTAACAGAGGACCCTAAGGAAGAGCATGAGCTGGATGATATTAAGAAGGAAACAGAGCTGGCCAATGCTATGATTCAGCTAATGAAGGACAATGACAGCTCCGCAGACAGATTGGCTCGTTTTGGATATCCAGCAGAGGGAAATGTAACTTCAGAGGATATGCTCCGTTTAAGACGGGGAGAATTTGAAGATCGTATTCCAAAGAATCTGGCAGACTGCAAATGGGAAAAGGGTGCGGTTAATATGTATCATGTCTTTGCCAGATTTACACCGCCATCGGTTATGGAGACAGTAAATGAGAAGCTACAGGAGGCAGGTGCACAGGGAGAAATCACCATTGCAACCATGATGGAATTCATTGGCAGTGTTATTCCACCAGAGAATCAGGCCATGGTATATTATTTCTCGCTTATGGCATCTCGAACAATATAAACATCAGTCAGACGGTGCGTTTGGCAAATAAAAGAAATCATGATATATTGAGAAAAAGGAAGCCAGTCCTAAGAGACTGGTTTTCTTAGAATCGTGAAGATGATTAGGAGGAATACCACTATGGTGAATCAAGACTTTTTTTGTAAATTATACGCAATTTATGGTATTTCCGTAGCGGCGTATCAGGAATATAAATTGCAATTTCAGATTCCATCTATGGAGATTCCCCAGGAGGTTGCCCAGCTTAAGAAGGAATGGATTACGTCTATTGAAAAAGCCATATACCATCCTGCCCGACCAGCGATATTTATGGAGAATGAATATTTATACTATGGTGCAATTCCCGTAGCTGATAATCAGTTGATTCTCCTTGGACCTGTTGCTAATCGAAATATGTCAAAGGAAAATCTGCTGAAATTTCAGTATGCACATAAATTGAAGCATTCCGTTGAAATCCCATTTATTACTGCAATGGATTTTGTCAAGCTCCTGTGTTTACTTTGCAATGGAATCAATGGAATGGATGTGCTGCCCCAGGATATTTCAATAGGAAATTCAGATGAAAATATCATTGCATGGAATATTGAACCGGAAATCGAGAAATATGAAATGAACCAGTCAGAGGAGGAATGGGACCATCAGGGTATGGAGATGGAAAACCGTGTCATCGAAATTGTAACATCAGGTGATATTGAAGCAATGAAGAAAATGGTTAGTGGAGTAGAAGTACTACCCCAAGACACACAGCACGAAGGGAAAGTGGCAGTCGATGATATAAAAAAAGCAGAATATATGACGGTGGGTATGATTACCGTACTGACCCGTGCAGCTTCTTCCGGTGGAATGAATCCAGAGAAAGCCCATGCCTTAGGGGATATCTACCTGCAACGTCTTGAAAAATGTAAAAGTGCCACGGAAATGTTGTCATTGGCAGCAAGGGCACAGTACGAATTTACCCTGGGAGTTAAAAATGCAAGGGAAGAGAACAGTCGGGTCATCTATATTGAACAGTGTAAGGATTATATTGCCAGAAATCTCAGAAAACCTATGAAGGTGGGAGATATTGCCCCGGCCATAGGCGTTAATCGCAGCTATCTTACCCGCCGCTTCTCAGAAGTGGAAGGAATAACCATCCAACAGTATATTATGAAGGAACGATGCAGCCATGCGGCGAACCTGCTGAAATATTCTGATTATCCTATTTCGATTATATCGGAATACTTCTGCTTTTCATCTCAGAGCCATTTTGGAAGACAATTTCGGGAATTCTACCATATGACACCTAAGGATTATCGGAATCAAAACCGACTGATATCTAGTAATGGAGGAGTGGAATTACAGTAAGATGATATGCGTATTGAAATTGCATGATTCTGTCACAAAGATAATAAAAAAGTAAAAAAGGTGACATAGTAAGAAGAAAACCCCGATTATAATAAACCCATCATTGAAACAAAAGTGTCTAAATAATCCGTAATCGGATATGGGACACGTTTTTAAGAGGAGGGTTTTTATGAAGTGCAAATGGTTCAAAAAGGCAATGGCATTAGGTCTTGTCTCCGCAATGGCAGTCACAGGCTTTGCTGGATGCGGAACAAAGAAAGCCGCAGATGCAGGGGATACCAACTTCGGTTGGTGGATTTTCAAGCAGGACGGAGAAGGTACCTACTACGAGAATTACGAAGACAGCCCTGCTGTACAGTACATTAATGCACAGTATTGGGATACCAAGAATGGTGGAACAACAGATGAGAAGAATGGAACAAAGTTGAATTTGACCTTCCAGGTACCTATTGCAGGTTCAGAACAGGCGAATTTCAATACCATGATTTCCACAGGAGAATATCCGGAAATCATTGATATGAACGTAAGCAGTGACACACCAGAGGCATTATGTGAAGCTGGTGTAGGAATGGATATTACAGAATATGTTGAGAAATACATGCCAAACTATCTGGATTTTCTGGACAAAAATCCATCAGTGAAGTCTTTTGTATCATCTCAGGATGAAGATGGCAAGACACATTACTATGCGGTATATTCTTTGAGAGACGGTGTAGAGAATCCTTGGGATGGTCTTTGCTATCGTAGAGATTGGGTTGTAAAATTTGCAACACCATCAGAATATGTATGGGATTGGGACAGTGATGTAGTTAAGAAGGATGGACATCCGGAAGTAACCCCATTAGCAGAGGCTAAGAAGGCAAATAACTTAAATGGCTGGAAGAAGAATGAAGTAACCAGCTTCACAGCTGATTATGGTGCAGATCCTAATAATGACTATACTGACAATGTTATCTTCCCAAGTGGAAAAACAGATCCATATACCATCAGTGATTACGAATGGATGTTTGAAGCATTTGAAAAGGCAATTAAAGAGCGAGGATGGTCCAGCGATACCAGTGCATATTGCACTACCATTCCCTATAATGGTCTGTATGCACAGGGGGATTTAGTTTCTTCCTTCGGTGGTGGAAATGGAACCTATTATGTTAACAGTGATGGTCAGGTTGTATTAGATTCCAACTCAGAGAACTTCAAGAATTATGTGGAAGCTATGAGTACCTGGTACAAAAATGGCTGGTTAGATACGGAATTTAATACCAGAAGCAGTGATATCTTCTTTAGCATTAATACCACTGGTGTAAATCAGGGTAAGGTTGGTATGTGGAATGGTATGATTAGTACCGTTGGTACCGTTATTAGAGGCTCTTGTGCAAATACAGAGGATGCAGCAGATGCCTTTGTAATGGGTGGAGCACTTCCATTAAATGATGTATATGGAACAGATGCTCAGAAATTCGTAGAGCCGGATTGCATGTTCCAAAGCAGCCAGTTGGGAGCTGCAACTGTAGTGACAACTAAGGCAGAAGGCAAGGACCTGGCAACATTATTTACCTATTTTGACTGGTGTTATACTATGGATGGAGCACTGGTGAAGAATATGGGATTAAATAAGGAACAGTATGCTTCTATGGATTTAAAGAATGATTTCATGGCAGACAATGGTTATGATTGTGCTTATACAGAATCCAAAGATGAAAATGGAGACCCGGTTTATACCACTACTGTTCCATCAGGCAACAATATTGTAAATGCACTGCATGCAGGAAGAATGTCCGTGGGAATTATTATGGGTGGAAAAGGTACTACCAATGCTTATACCAAGGATATGGGTGATACAATGGTAGCTGCAGCAGCCAGAGACCCGTGGAGAGCTTACACCAATACAGGAAGTGTCAGTGATTATGTTAAGATTCTTAGTGCTGATCAATCCACCAAGTACAGTGACCTTACAACAAGCCTTACCGATTATATGGCACAGAATCTGCCAGATGTAATTAAGGGAAAGAAATCATGGGATACCTACAGTAAGGGTGTTGATGCCTTGGAAGGAGCAGATGATGTAATTGCAATCTTCCAGGAATATGTGGATGCATCTAAGAAAGCTGCAAAGAATTAGTATATAAAATAAATACCATGTGTTCTAAATATTAAGGGGTCTGTCGACGTGATTAAGTCGGCAGACCTCTTTTCTACAGTTTATAAAATCTAGAAGCTTCTGGGTTATAGGATTCCGGTGCATCCCAGGTTTTTGATACCTGATTTTTCTTACGATATTCAGATGGGGACATATGATACTTTCGCTTGAAATAGGTTCCGTAGTGACTTGGAGAGCTAAAGCACATATATTCTGCAATTTGAGCAATGGATGCAGGAGCATATTTTAACAGATTAGCGGAAGCCTTCAGCCGCTTGTTCATAATGTAGTCCCGCAGTGTCATATTCATTTCCTGAGAACACACCCGGGACAGATAAGACTCATTTATCCCCAGTTCTTTGGCAATATCTGCTACAGTAAAATGTTCATGGAGATGCTGACCTACATAATCTTTTGCCTGTTCCACATAGGGATTAGAGGTCTTTTCCTTTTGACGATCCCGCACAGCCTGAAGCATTTCAACCTGCGCCTTGTAGAAGATATCGTTCATCTCCATAACATTTCTGCAGGCGGATAGCTTCTGGAGGAAGCTGTCACTTAAGGCGTATGCATCATAGGAAGATACTCCACCCCGGATAATGGCTCTTGTAATTAATGTAATGCCTGAAACATAGGCATATTCAACCTGCTTTCGTTGATTGTGGTCTGCCATACGTCCAACGTAATTTAGAATATCCATGGACTGGGCAATGTCCTTATCAATCCCAGTTTCACCTAATTCTATGGAATGCAGCCATTTTTCTTCAAATTCATAGCTTAGCTGTTGACGATTCTCCAGGGCAGAATTCAGCTTATATAGCGTTAGCTGATCCTGAGCTTGAGCCTCGGGAAGAACAAACTCAGCTAAGTTATCCATGGAATATTTCCTGCCTGTGAGTAGATAACAGGAGGTAAGCATCATGGAGTAAGCGGAAGACATGGGAAGGGTGGGAACGGTATAAGTTTTATCATCTAGTTTAAAAATATGGCAGAATTGTGCGTTATCGTCCGTGCTTATTTGAAAAAAAGAGAAGGGACCAATAATGCAAAAGCCGTCGTTCTCTGTCATGAAAGTACATTGTAATACATTGTTGGAGGCTTCGAACACCATGGGAACATCATTTTTTTGGTAAATGTTACGAAAACGCTGTACTTTATCTCGGGAGTATAGCTGATTCTTTTCTTGTATATTGTGGGAAGCATATGTCAGAATGTTACAATCCTTATCAAAAATATAGCAGGAAACATTCCAATTCTGCAATACAAGATTGGCAGAGTATGACAGCTCTTCTAATAGTTTTAAACTCATAATTTGTGCTCCTTCAGTTACTTTCACTTTTTCGGTTACAGTATAACATATCAATTATTGTATAACAATGTAAGAAAAATGATAACAATCACGTCTTTTCATCAGTATAATTGGCTCATATTCAAGTGTAAGGCAATGAAAGGAGATTAATGAATGAAGAACAAATGGTATAAGAAAGCCTTGGCGTTATCTCTTGTAACAGTACTGGCAGTGACCGGGCTGGCAGGATGCGGTTCTAAGAGCAGTTCCAAAGATCCAGATGCATTTACATGGTGGATTTTCTCTACCGACGGAGTTGGAAAATATTACGAAAATTATGAGGATAATCCAGTGGCTCAGTACGTGGCTGCACAGTATTGGGATTCTGAGAATGGGGGGATTGGAACTAAGGATAGTGGTACGCAGTTAAAGCTTTCCTATCAGGTACCGGTTACCGGTTCTGAAAGTGATAATTTTAATACGATGCTTTCCACCGGAGAATATCCTGAAATTATGTCACTTATGATGTCTAATGAGAGCCCACAGTCACTGTGCGAAAGTGGAATCTTGATGGAAATTACTGAATATGTAGAGAAGTATATGCCAAATTACCTAGCCTATTTAGATGCGAATCCCCAGATGAAACCAATGGTATCTACACAGGATGAGGATGGAAAAACACACTATTATGCACTGTATAGCTTAAACGACGGTGTGCCTGGTAATTGGGAAGGCACCTGTTATCGTAGAGACTGGCTTGTAAAATATGCAACGCCTTCTGAGTATGTATGGGATTGGGATAGCTCAGTAGTACAGACAAATGGTCATCCAGATGTTACACCACTTGCTAAAGCAAAGTCTACTGGTAATCTCAATGGATGGAAAAAGAATACCGTTACAAGCTTTACTTCCAATGATGGAGCAGATCCTAATAACGATTATACAGACAATGTTATTTTCCCAAGTGGTACGGGAGATCCTATCACCATCAGTGACTGGGAATGGATGATGGAAGCATTTGAAAAAGCAATTAATGACCGAGGCTGGCAGGATGACAGTAGCTCTTATTGCTATACCGTTATGAATACAGGAGCTATGACCTTGGGAGATGTAGTTTCTTCCTTTGGCGGAGGTAATGGAGATTATTACGCTGATAAAGAAGGAAATGTATCCTATGATGGAACCTCAGACAATTTTAAAACCTACGTTGAAACCATGCAAAACTGGTATGAAAAGGGATGGCTGGATCAGCAATTCAGTTCTCGTACAGAAACCTTCTATCAAATTAATACCACAGGAGTAAACCAGGGTAAGGTTGGTATGTGGTGTGGCTTATTAAGCACTCTTGGCTCTACCATCCGTTCCACATGTGCGGATAAAGCAGATGCAAAGGATGCATTTGTTATGGGCTGTGCACTTCCAATTAATGATACCTATGGAACAGATGTACAGAAATTCAAGGATCCGGATTCTTTATTCCAGTCAGGACGTGTTGGTCCAGCAACAGGTATTACAACCAAAGCAGAGGGAAAGGATCTTGCCACTTTATTTACCTTTATAGATTGGACATATACCTTTGAGGGCGGAATGACCATGAGACAGGGATTAAGTGAAGAACAGTATCAATCGGTAACGTTAGATCCTGATTTATATGCGGAGTACGATATGACATCTGGATATACCGTGTCTAAGGATGAAGATGGACGAACGATGTATACCCGAGTTATTGATGATTCCAACGATATGTGTAATGCAGTAAATGGACAGCGTATGGATGTTGGAATCGTACCAGTAAAATCTGATGAATATTGGATTAATAATGGTGCACCATCTAATACCATTCATGGTGCTAAGCTATGGGATCAATTCTTAAATACAGGTTCCGTATTAGATTATAAGAAGCTACTTTCCAGTAAGGAGTCAGCGGAATATGCAGAGGTGACTTCACAGGTTTCAGATTATGTATCTATGAATCTTCCCAATGTGATTAAAGGAACTATGAGCTGGGATGATTATAAGGCAGGAATCGAGAAACTAGATCCTAACAGTGTAAGCCATATTATAGAGAAATACGTTAAGGCTGCAAAATAAGTGAACGAAAGCAATTGTTTATTAGAATTTGCATAAGATATGGGGACCATCTCTGCGAAAGGGTGGTTCCCATTATTACAATATGAAAGGAAAGGTATTATGGGATTTTCAACAGATTTTATATGGGGAGCGGCCAGTGCAGCAGCTCAAATTGAAGGAGCCTGGGATGAAGATGGCAGAACACCCTCTGTGTGGGATTTAATGCCGGAGGGAAAGATTCACAGAAATGAAACATGTCACCAGGCTTGTGATCATTATCACAGGTGGCGAGAGGATGTGGCAATTATGAAGAAACTGGGGTTACAAGCCTACCGTTTCTCTATCAGTTGGTCCAGAGTGATTCCACAGCAGGGTGTAGTTAATGCAGCAGGAATACAATTTTATAGTAATCTGGTAGATGCTTTGCGGGAAGCAGGTATAGAACCAATGATTACATTGTTTCACTCTGATATGCCACAATGGATTTTTGAAATGGGAGGCTGGGAGAATCCCCAGGTAGTAGAAGAGTTCGCTTTCTTTGCAAAAACAATGATTACAGAACTTTCGGACCGGGTCAGCTACTGGTTCACACTAAATGAGCCACAGTGTTTTTTCAATGATTATCTGGAGCTGGATTCAGCCAGAAATGTAAATCATGATACAGCAGGTGAGCAGAAGCAAATATCTCAGGAAGAAATGATGAACAGGGTTTATCGAGGTGTATTACTTAGCCACGGACGTGCCGTCCAGGAGATGCGAAAAGCGGCAAAGCAGACCCTTCAAATTGGAATGGTTATTATGGGAATGGTTGCAGAGCCTGTAGAAAATGTATTAGATGAGACCCAGGCAGAAGCAATGACCTTTGCGGATATGGCAGGATTTATGGGGATGGTAAGATGGACGGATCCTATGATTCTTGGTAAGGTTCCCTCCTCTATGTCTCAGGTATTGTCACAGGAGGATCTTGCGGTGATACACCAACCTTTGGATTTGTTCTGCTGTAATGTTTATTCCACAGCAAATTACTGTGAAGGTCCGGGAAGGATTAATCCACTTGCATATCCGGGAATGGCAAAATCACATATTGGTATGCCATTTCGTCCAAAAGCACTGTATTATATGACCAAGTTTGCTTACCGGAGATATCATTTGCCAGTACTTTTTACAGAAAATGGATTTTCTAATCTGGATTTTGTTATGATGGATGGCAAGGTGCATGACCCGCAGCGTATTGATTATATTCATCAGTATCTGCTGGGATTAAAAGAGGCAATAGAGGAAGGATATCCTGTGGCAGGCTATCTGTATTGGTCTATTATGGATAATTTTGAATGGACCAAGGGGTATGATCTTCGTTTTGGCTTGGTTTATGTGGATTATCGAGATCAAAAACGCACCATTAAGGATTCTGGATATTACTATTCCAAAATTATAGAAAGTAATGGTGATATTTTATAAATGCAGTCCTTTACGCCACTGCATGGGAGTTACCTGATACTGGCTCTTGAAAGCACGGTAGAAGCTGGCAGGATTATCATAGCCAATCAGCTCGGAGATTCGTTCCATGGAATATTCCGTTCCCTGGAGATAATCACAGGCCTTTTGTAGCTTCCGTTGACGAATCAGCCGGGTAAAGGTGCTGCCGGTGCAGTTTTCGAAGATACGAATCAGCTGTCGGGTACTGTAGTGATAACGCTGGGCTAATTCCTCTAAGGTAACTGTGTTATAATGCTGCTCCATATAGGAGAAGATGTGTCCATATTTCTGCTGCCAGTGGAAGCCGGAATCAGGGGGCAGTACCATATGCTGACTGTGATTTCTAAGAAGCAGTGCGAAGATAAGATTCATTAGAGCATTGGTAAGACTTCGCTGGTATGTGGCACTGTGATTGCATTCTTCGTAGAGATGGTAGAACAGTTCCCGAAGAACCATATCATCTGCCGTGTGAAACAGCAGGTATTCATTACCGGCAGTTCCAGACAGTGCCTGTTGGAAGAAAGAGTAGAGAAAGGGATTCTCAGCTACGGTCTTCATACAGGTGTCCTGGAAGGTAGAGGCTCGAATGGCAGTGCTTTGCAGAATATCATTATCGTGATACAAATCCTCTCCGTGAATTACATTGGAAGCAATCAGCAGAACATCTCCTGGCTGCAGCTGCACGTTATGATTCTGAAAATGAACCAACGGAGAACCCTGATACACATAATAGGCGTCAAAATATTCGCTGTCATGCCAATAGGCAGGAAAGAAACGTGTGGCACGGGAAGAAATAATATCCCAATGTTCGTGAATGACGGTTTCCTCTGTCTGCCGATCATAAATATGAAAATCAATGGGACCGCTAAAATCTTTTAGGGATTCCTTATGATAATACTCATCCAACTTCATATCAAGCAGCTCATGCTCTTTGATAGGAGTCATTTGCAGAAGCATTTCTTCTGCTTCCTCGTTGCTGACAATCATTGGTTCACAGGAACCGAAGGTTCGTATACGGGATTCTTTCATATGAGCTTCAATATAATCTAAAGGCATTTCTGCAAATTCCTGCAGGGTCATGGATAGTCACCTCCTGTTGTATCTGGAATGGTTTTAAGTTATAGGTGTAGATAGCTTTATTGTACATAAGAAGCCTTTTTCTTGCAAGACAGAATCATAATATGCATGTCATATAATGCAATAAATCGTGTCACATTATCTTCTGTTTTTCCAGGAGAAATCCACATATAATATACACAGACGTTTAAAGTGCAGGAAGCATCTCTTACCATAGAATTGCAAGGATAGCTTCCCGACAGTAGATGATAAGGAGGAATTAGCAAATGTATACAATGGAAACAACCTTAGGGGAACTATTTGACATTCCACAGGTAATGGAATTTCTTAAAAAGGTGGCACCACAGATGGTAGAGGGACCAGCAGTGGGCTATATGACACCCCTTAGTCTGGCTACCGTAGCAGGTATGCAGCCGGGAATGGATGAGATGGCACAGGCAATTTTAGATGTGGCCAATGGCAAGGGTACTGACTTTGTTCCCGTAGACCCTAGAACTCAGAAACCAGTAGTAGTAGTTCAGGATAACAGTATTGTAGCAGGCTATGGCATTGATGATGTGGACGGCAAGCTGTATATGTTAGACCATCGCTTTTCAGGCTGCATTGTTGTACAGTTTAGCAAGGAGATTAATCCGGATATTCCAGGAAGTATTACCTATCAGGGAGAGAAACTGGATTATTTTATAGATAAGATTGCTATTGCTGGAAATATGCAAATGATAGGCATCTTTGTTCGAAATATATGTACTCAGTATCATCAGAAATATGTGCTTCATATGGAAGGATTTACTGATATGGATGGTAATGTAATGGACCCTTGTGATTACAGCTTCTCTACATTACCCCAGGGAGAGCCAGACCCGGCATATGCAGCAAATGATGCTGTTGCACTTCAGGCAGCAGAAGAAGGCATTGTATTATTAAAGAATGAGAATGACACCCTTCCTTTGGCGAAAGATGCTACCCTGGCACTGTATGGAGCAACGGATTTTCGTATGGGTGCTGTTGGGGCCGGTAAGATTAATCCAAGATACAGTGTGCGTCTTGGCAGAGCAATGGAAGAAAGTACCTTTACCGTATCTCAGGCAGCAGATACCTGCGTTTTTGTTATTAGTCGTGCTTCTGGTGAGAACTACGATAATGGAGCGTTCCCGGGAGAGTATTATCTTACCCAGGAAGAAGAGCAGCTGATACAAGACCTTACCAGCAAATATGAGAAAACGGTAGCAATTATTAATTCCGGCTATCCTATGGATATTCGCTTCCTTCAGACCTATGGCGTGGATGCAGCCATCTGGTGTGGCTTCCCTGGAATGCTGGGAGGAACAGCAGTGGTAAATATCTTAAATGGCACGGTGAATCCTTCAGGAAAGCTGCCGGATACCTGGTCTTTGGATTACTATGATATTCCATCCAGTAAGAACTTCTATATGCCCGAGACACCGGAAGGAGCATTGGATGCAGACCATGATGTATGGGTAGATACAGTCTATGAAGAGGATATTTATGTAGGCTATCGCTATTTTGAGACCTTCGGTAAGGAAGTAGCATATCCCTTTGGTTATGGTCTGTCTTATACAAAGTTTAACCAGGAAGCATTACAGGTGGATGTACACCAGGATGTGCTTAAGAGTGATGCAGCAGGACAAAACGCAGCATCCCTGATATCCCTCACACTTCAGGTAACCAATCAGGGAACCGTAGCCGGCAAGGATGTTTTGGAGATTTACGCAGCAATTCCAGATGGCAAGCTAGAACAGCCGGCAAAACGTCTGGTAGCATTTGATAAGACCCAGGAGCTGGCTTTCGGAGAATCCCAGAAGCTGACTCTGGAGATTCCAGTAGAACGGTTTACCTCTTATGATGAGGAACAGGCAGCATTTGTTATGGAAGCAGGAACGTATCAGTTGTATCTAGGGGCTTCTGTACAGGATGTGAAGGAAATTGGAAGCTTTACCCTGGATAGCAATACGGTTGTCAAGTCGGTAGGGGATTACATGACTCCACCAGTTGCATTTACCAGATTATCCAAGAAGGATGACACGACCTATCCCCAGGGCAAGCTGTCAGGCATTATTGATGGTGTTCATGAGCTGGTACACAAGGGTAGCCGAGAGAAGATTGCAGATCTTCCAGTGGACTTTGGTACCATTGGTCAGGAGGTAGATTCCTGGTCCATTGAAGAACTGGCTCGCTTTTCTGTATGTGCAAGCTCTGGATGGGGCATGCAGGATGTCGGTGTGGCAGGACGTGTCAGCCGGTTGGAAGGAAGAGATATTCCATATTATGCAGTATCGGATGGTAATAATGGCGTAAATATTAATAAACCAAACATTGGTATGCCTACCAGTAATCTGGTATGTGCTACCTGGAATTCCAATCTGGCATATCAGGTAGGAGAGGTTATTGCAAAAGAAGCAAAGGAAAATGATGTTCGCATGATTCTTGCTCCAGCCATGAACATCCACAGAAATCCACTGTGTGGACGCCATCCGGAGTATTTCTCCGAGGATCCATATTTGGCAGGAATCATGGCAGGAAATCAGTGCAAGGGCTTAGAGGAAAATGGCATGGCAAGCAGTGTTAAGCATGTATGCTGCAACAATTCTGAAGCTACTCGTAAGAGAAATCACAGTATTTTATCTAAGAGAGCCCTGCGGGAAATATATCTAAGAGCTTTTTTCGTTGCCTTTGAGGTACAGAAGCCCGCATCTATTATGACCGGATACAATGCTTGCAATGGTGTATTTACCGCAGCAGACGAAGAGATGATTCAGGGAATCTTCCGAAGAGAATATGGTCTGGAAGGCTATGTAATGACTGACTGGAACAGCTATGATACAGCGGATGTAGCTCAGGCCGTAGCAGCCGGTAACTGCTGGATGACCCCGGGAACTACCGACAGTACCTACACCGCACCAATCATAGAAGGAATTAAGAATGGCACCATCAGTGAAAGCCGTCTGCGACAGAACGTGAAGTATATGCTGCGGGTAATTCGAAATATTTAATTAAATTTTAGAATCCAAAAACACTCCTGCTTTGTAAGGCTAAGGCAGGAGTGTTTTTTTGATATAAATATAAAACAATTTGACTATTCTACATCTGTAGTATATAATTACTACAGATGTAGAATAAAAAACTAAGGAGGATATTACTTATGAAGAAATGGGTTGGTTTATTTTTAACAATGGTATTGTCGGTAAGTTGTTTAGTAGGTTCCATGTTGAATGTGCAGGCACAAGAAAAACCAAAGCTGGAATATATAGATCCAGTACAAAAGGCGGCATTGCAGTTGCAAAGGGATTTTCCAGATGCAGAAATTATGGTGTCTAATGGTATGGTTCATGTTGTGCTAGATGAAGAAACATCAAAAAAATTAACATCATCTAACAATGGCATATCTACATATGCTACAATTGCATATAGTAGTATTGGTGGATCGTATAGAAATTTCTCTGTCCCGGTGTATGAGACATATTTTCCATACTCACAGGTTTATATGGATAGTAATGCAGTTACAGCAGCTTTATTAAAAATGGTGCAACCTAATTTTTACGCATGGGTAATTGACAAGTCTTGGAATGGAGTATCAAATGCACAAATTACTGCATTAGCATTAAAAGAATGGGGGATTGCTGTTCCAGTAGGAGTAATTAATGTAATGGCTTCAATGCTATACTGGTATTGTTCCAATTGGGATTATGTTGCATTGAATGTAGCACAATCACGTTCTAATCAGGGAAAAGCATATGTAGTACATGGAAATACAAATGAAGGTGTGTATTATGCATTCTATGCAGCTTGGAACGGTACATCGTGTCCAACATACTTGGGATATAATGCAAGTTGGTACGCTGGAGTATATGATTTCGGCTGATTAGAAAGTTTTTTAAGGGTATTTAACGAATAGGAGATTATAGTCAATGAAAAAACTAACACGTATTTCAGAAGGCGAATTGGAAATTATGCAGGCGGTTTGGCATGGAGAGACCCCTATTACAAGAGGCACTATTGAACAGGAGATTGCGAAGCATCGCACACTTGCTACTACCACGATTTTAACATTTCTTGCAAGATTGTGCGAAAAAGGATATTTGTCTATTGAACGACGTGGAAAAACCAATTATTACACACCACTTGTTGAAGAAAGGGAATATCTGGCCTGTGAGAGTAAAATATTACTAAAGAAATTATATGGCGGATCCATGATGACACTTGCAACATCTCTTAGTGATGCAGGTATCAGTCACAAGGAGTTAGAAGAACTACGTCAAATGTTGGATGAGGATAAAATATGATGAATGTTAACCAATTGGTTGTTATTAATTCCATGATATTGGTATTGCTGTCTTATTATTTCTACTATATTGCAGTGAAAAGAGATGAGAATAGGACCAGAAAATTACAGTGGGCAAGAGCAGGAATGCTATTTATTGTTATTCTTGCACTAATGTCACGGGTTTTTCTTTATCAGGGAGTAAGGGGTGGAATACAATATCTCATCTTGTCCCTGGTAGATGTCTTGGTATTTATCAGCATTTTTTACTTTGTCTTACTAATGCTCTTATCAGTTTTTCGGAGGTATTTTACAGGACATTTTTGTTCGTTTTTATGGATCATACCTATGATTTTAATATTACGCTTTCCAATAAGCCTTCTTGCATACAGAAATCATATACCAATTTATCTCTATCTTCCTTTTTCGGAAAAGCTGCTTAACGTAATCGTTGGAATTTGGATAACAGGTGGAATGGTTGTCATGGGATACCAGCTTTGGCAGCATTATATGATTTGTAATAAGCTTCAAATGTGTTCGACAGACGTGTCAGACCCAGTGCTACAGATTGCCAAAGAAATATGCGAACAGATGGAAATCCAAGATACCATAGAAATCTTTGAAAATCATCTTATCCGAAGTCCACTTAGTATCAAAAGAAAGAGAGGAAAAGTGACAATTTATCTTCCAGCTGTCAGCTATTCCAAGGATGAATTGAGAATGATTTTCAGGCATGAACTATGTCACATTCGCCGGGATGATATTGGCGTCAAATTTTTTCTAAGCATATGTCGTGCTATTTGCTGGTTCCATCCATTTGTATGGGTCGCAATTCGTAAAGCCAGTGAGGATATGGAGTTGTCTTGTGATGAAGTAGTTATACATATGAGCCAAAACTCCCGAAAGGAATATGCCAGGTTATTGCTTCATTCAGCAGGGGAAGAACGGGGATATACTACATGTTTATCGGGGAAAGCCAAATCATTGCAGTATCGTATGCATCGCATCTTGAATGGAACAGGAAAAGCATATTCCGGATGGATGATGATAGGAATGATTGTCCTTATGTGTTCACTTGCCTATGGTTCCATCCAAGTTACATATGGACGGGGAACCATTTCCTCAGAGATTGCAACGGCACAGGAAATGCAGGACTTGGGTAGTCAAATATTTTATGATGATGCCTGGAGTGCACATTCTATTTCAGAGGTGCTTGTTTCTAGGGAGGGAGAATTGGAGGGACAATCCAAAATAACTGCTTCTAAGTACATAGAGCAAATCCGGATTGAAAGAATTGCAACTGGTATGCAATATGATTTTGCGGAAGACAGGAAGGCTTTTTTGGCGATAGATAACAAATTGTTTGTTACAATATCAGATCATATTCTGATGATACAGGAAATAGGAAAATCAACGGAATATTATCACATTACAAGTGAGGTTCACTGGGATCAGATAATGTGACAACCTTTTTGTTAGGTGAAAAGCAGAAAAGGATAATTATTATAGAATCTCTTGACTTTCCCCGTTTTTTTCACTATGATAAGGGAGATAAAAGGCAGTGAAGAAGAGGAGTAGATATCATCCATTCCAAGAGAGAGAAATCCACAGGCTGTAAGATTTCTTGTCTAAGGAAATATCGAAGGTAGCTTCTGAGCCGGAGGTGCAAGCCAGTATTATATTTCATTAGGAAATTCATATGCTGGAAGAAGCCATCCCGCCTCGTCCCCGTTAAGGATAAGATAAGAGATAGCAAGGTGGTACCGCGATACTTCGCCCTATGCAAATATATATTTGCATAGGGCTTTTTTCATCCCTGGTACACCACATTTACTTCATAATTAAGAGAAGGAGCATAACATTATGAGCAAAGAATTAGCAAAAACATACGACCCACAAGGGCTGGAGGACCGCCTGTACCATAAATGGGAGGAGAATGGATATTTCCATGCAGAGCCTGACCGGAGCAAGAAACCATTTACCATTGTAATGCCACCACCAAATATTACAGGACAGCTTCACATGGGCCATGCCCTGGATAATACCATGCAGGATATTCTGATTCGTTATAAGAGAATGCAGGGATATAATGCCTTATGGCAGCCGGGATGCGATCATGCCAGCATTGCAACTGAGGTTAAGATTATTGAGAAGCTGAAGGAAGAAGGCATCTCCAAGGAAGATTTAGGAAGAGAGAAGTTCTTAGACAGAGCCTGGGAGTGGAAGGAAGAATACGGCGGACGTATTGTATCACAGCTTAAGAAGATTGGTTCTTCTGCAGACTGGGAACGGGAACGCTTTACCATGGATGAAGGCTGCTCCAAGGCAGTAGAGGAAGTATTTGTTAAGCTGTATAATGAGGGCTATATCTATAAAGGCAACCGTATTATCAACTGGTGCCCTGTGTGCCAGACCTCTATTTCCGACGCAGAGGTAGAGCATGAGGAGCAGGAAGGACATTTCTGGCATATTAAATATCCGGTTGTGGGAGAAGAAGGCAGATTTGTTCAGTTTGCTACCACAAGACCAGAAACCATGTTAGGAGATACAGCACTGGCTGTAAATCCTCAGGATGAACGTTACCAGGATATCGTTGGTAAGACCTGCATGCTTCCATTTATGAATCGTGAGATTCCTATTGTAAGCGACGAATATGTTGATATGGAATTTGGAACCGGTGTGGTTAAGATTACACCAGCCCATGACCCTAACGATTTCGAGGTTGGCAAGCGTCATGACCTGCCAGTGATTAATATTCTAAATGATGATGCAACCATTAATGAAAATGGTGGCAAGTTCCAGGGTATGGACCGCTACGAGGCAAGAACTGAGATTGTAAAGGAATTAGAAGAAATGGGACTTCTTGTGAAAATCGAGAAGCACGTTCATAACGTA
Organism: uncultured Lachnospiraceae bacterium; assembly: GCA_964650965.1. GTDB lineage: Bacteria > Bacillota > Clostridia > Lachnospirales > Lachnospiraceae > CAZYYO01. The sequence goes on from CAZYYO010000040.1 coordinate 21,297, forward strand.
GGTACCCATGATCGTTGTAAAACCACTATTGAGCCTATGGTAAAGCCTCAGTGGTTTGTTGCCATGGAAGAATTAGCCAAGCCTGCCATCGAGGCAATTAAATCAGAAGAGCTGAAATTTGTTCCGGAAAGATTCGATAAGACTTATCTTCACTGGTTAGAGAATATCAGAGACTGGTGTATTTCCCGTCAGCTATGGTGGGGACACAGAATCCCGGCTTATATCTGTCCGGAATGTGGAGAAATTGTAGTTGCCAAGGCTGCGGATGCACCAGACACCTGTCCAAAATGCGGACATCAGGGAATGAATCAGGACCCGGACACCTTAGATACCTGGTTCTCCTCAGCACTGTGGCCCTTCTCAACCTTAGGATGGCCGGACAAGACAGAGGATTTGGATTATTTCTATCCCACCAATGTACTGGTTACCGGATACGATATTATCTTCTTCTGGGTTGTGCGTATGGTATTTTCAGGCTATGCCCACACAGGGAAATCTCCATTTAGTACCGTATTGATTCACGGACTGGTTCGTGACTCACAGGGACGTAAGATGAGCAAATCTCTGGGAAATGGAATTGACCCATTAGAGGTTATTGATAAATATGGAGCAGATGCCCTTCGCCTTACCTTAATTACAGGAAATGCACCTGGAAATGATATGCGTTTCTATTGGGAACGTGTAGAAGCCAGCCGTAACTTCGCCAATAAGGTGTGGAATGCCAGCCGATTCATTATGATGAATCTGGAGGGAACAGAGATTACCAAGCCGGCAGATGCGGAGCTTCGGGCAGCAGATAAATGGATTTTATCCACCGTAAATACCTTAGCACAGGATGTTACGGAGAACATGGATAAATTCGAATTGGGAATTGCAGTCCAGAAGGTATATGACTTTATCTGGGATGAATTCTGTGACTGGTATATCGAAATTGTAAAACCTAGAATGTACAATAAGGAAGAGAATCCAGCTTCTGCCAATGCAGCATTATGGACTTTGAAAACGGTCTTGACCAATGCACTGAAATTACTTCATCCATATATGCCATTTATTACAGAGGAAATCTTCTGTACGCTGCATCCAGAGGAAGATACCATTATGTTATCTCAGTGGCCGGTATTTACCCAGGAGTGGAGCTTCCCACAGGAAGAGGATATTGTAGCCAGAGCCAAGGATTTGGTTAAGGGAATTCGTAATGTTCGCACAGATATGGATGTTCCACCAAGCAGAAAGGCAAAGGTATATATTACCTCACAGGATGAGAAGGTAAGAGCAATTTTTGCAGAGAATCAGGATGTATATATGCCCCTGGCTGGTGCCAATGAGCTGGAAGTACAGGCAGATAAGACCGGTATTTCAGAGGATGCCGTGTCTGTTGTGATTCCAGATGCAGTTGTTTATATTCCATTAGAGGACCTGGTAGATTTTGAGAAAGAGAAGGAACGTCTTACCAAGGAGAAAGAAAAGCTTACCAAGGAGCTGGCCCGTTCTAAGGGAATGCTTAGCAATGAACGCTTTTTGAGCAAGGCTCCAAAAGAGAAGGTTCAGGAAGAAGAAGATAAGCTTGCTAAGTATCAGCAAATGATGGAACAGGTAGAAGCACGTCTTGCACAGATGAAATAGGAGGATGCTATGGATGTAAATGAAATCTTAAGCAAGGTTGACCATACCCTGTTAGGGGTAGATTGCACCTGGGAGGATATTAGAGCCATTTGTGATGATGGTATGACATATCATACAGCTTCCGTATGTATTCCGGCATCCTTTGTGGCACAGGCAGCCACTTATGTGAAGCAGCAGCTTCCTATCTGTACGGTTATCGGATTCCCCAATGGATATTCTACCACCGCAGCCAAGTGCTTCGAAGCCACAGATGCAGTGGACAATGGTGCTACAGAAATCGACATGGTAATTAATGTTGGCTGGGTGAAGGAAGGAAAGTATGACCAGCTGTTACAGGAAATCAATCAGGTGAAAGAGGCTTGTCAGGGACATCTTCTTAAGGTGATTATTGAAACCTGCCTTCTTACCACAGAAGAGAAAATTAAGATGTGTGAGGTAGTGTCCAGCTCCAATGCAGATTATATTAAGACCTCCACAGGCTTTTCTACAGCCGGAGCCACCTTTGAAGATGTTGCCCTAATGAAAGCACATATGACTGGTGGCAAGAAGATAAAAGCGGCAGGAGGCATCAAGGATTTGGAGGATGCCAGGCATTTCCTGGAGCTGGGAGCAGACCGCTTGGGAACCAGTCGTGTGGTTCGTGCAGTGAAGAATCTGTAGATATAATGTAAATGATATAAATTAACCTGTTGCAGCAGTGAAAAAGGCTCGACAGATAGTCAAAATCCTCTTATAATGAGTATAGTTGTATTTATCTCAGGATAGGAGGATTTTTGTATGGATGATATGGAATTGGTACAGCTGGCAAGGCAGGCAATGACATATTCTTATTCTCCTTATTCCCACTGTAAGGTAGGAGCAGCACTGTTAACCCAGGAAGGCAAGGTGTTTACCGGCTGTAATATTGAAAATGCTGCCTATGGTCCTACCAATTGTGCAGAGCGAACGGCAATCTTTAAGGCAGTAAGTGAAGGATACCGAACCTTTTTGGCCATTGCAATCGCAGGAGGAGTGCATGGCCAGGTTACGAAGCCATTTCCACCCTGTGGCGTATGCCGCCAGGTAATGCGGGAATTTTGTGATAATAGCTTTCGAATTCTGTTGGCTGACAGGGAGGAATTTGTAGTTCGAACCTTGGGAGAACTTTTACCAGACAGCTTTTTGCCAGCAGATATTTCTATGAAATAATACACATGGAGTAAGCCATAGAAGGGTTGACGAAATGGAACAAA
>CAZYYO010000041.1:0-22085 GCA_964650965.1 uncultured Lachnospiraceae bacterium
CAAATGTAATTCCAGATTGACAATTTTTTATCAAAGTTGTATATTTATCCTATCAAAATAAATATATTGGGTAACCTGATTACCCCAACTACAGGAGGGCTAAAAATGAGCGAATTTAAGAACCTAAAATTGGACGTTGCAGAAGAAATTGCTACTCTTACAATTTCAAGACCAGCTGCTTTAAATGCTTTGAACAGTGAAACTCTTGACGAGTTAAATGTGGCTTTAACAGAAATTGAAGCAAGAGATGATGTTAAGGTTGTCATCTTAACTGGTGGTCCTGACAAAAAGGATAATCCTTACAAATCTTTCGTTGCTGGTGCAGATATTGCTGAAATGGTTAATTTCTCAGCTGCAGAAGCAAGAGCTTTTGGTATCAAGGCTTCTGTTCCTTTCTTTAAATTAATGAATATGCGTCAGGTTACCATCGCTGCTGTTAACGGATTTGCTTTAGGTGGCGGATGTGAGATTTCTATGGCTTGTGATATTAGAATTGCTGCTGAAAATGCTATCTTTGGTCAGCCTGAATGTGGTCTGGGAATCATCCCTGGATTCGGCGGAACTCAGAGACTTGCTCGTCTTGTAGGCATGGGACGTGCGAAAGAAATGATCTTCACCTGTGACAATATTGATGCTCAGGAAGCTTACAGAATTGGTCTGGTAAACAAGGTTGTTGCAAAAGAAGAATTAATGGATACTGCTAAGGCTATGGCTGCTAAGATTATCAGCAAGGGAAGCTATGCTGTATCAATAGCCAAGGCTGCTATTAACAATGGTTATGATATGGACATTAAAAATGCGGTAGAAATGGAAGCTAACTTATTTGGGGTTACCTGTTCTACTCATGATAAAGCAGAAGGTATGGGAGCATTCCTGGAGAGAAGAGCTGCGGAGTTAACTGATTTCTAAAGGGTGCTTAAGTAAGACTACGGAGGCTGTCCCCACCATTGCAGTGTGGGACACGCTCTCGCTCTGGTGCGACTGGCAGCGGATGCGTACAAAAAATGGAGAGGTGTGGAAGTGATTGCAAGCAATCATTCCCCGCCTCTCCATTTTTTTAGCACCGGCCGCCGCACAAGGTCCCGTACTGCAATGGTGGGGACAGCCTCCTTACTCTTTCGCAAGCGCAAGGTAGGTGGCACAACGACTTAACTACCCTAAAATCGTTATTTGGTCATGTCACGGGATTTTGCGGTGCAGGTTCGTTCGGCTTCGATGATAGATGCACGAAAGCCTGTGGCTTCTAAGGTGGCTACGGCTTCGATGGTGGTTCCTCCTGGGGAGCAGACAGCGTCTTTTAGGGCTCCTGGGTGTTCTCCGGTGGTTAATACCATCTGGGCTGAGCCTAAGACGGACTGGGCTGCGAATTTATATGCCTGTGCTCTGGGCATTCCTTCGGCTACTGCTCCATCAGCTAAGGCTTCGATGAACATATAGACATATGCAGGACTGGAACCACTGACTCCTATAACTGCATCCATCAGGGTCTCTGGTACCTGTTCTGCTTCTCCGAAGCTTTCGAACAGATTCTGGATTTCCTGTAATTCCTCTGGAGTAACTAGCTGGTTGGCACATAATGCTGACATTGCCTGTCCTACCAGGGCTGGGGTGTTGGGCATGGCACGAACTAATTTGATGGGCTGTCCAAACATTTCCTGAATTGCCTGTATACTTTGTCCTGCAGCAATGGATACTATCATCTTATCTTCTGTAATCAGTGATTTGATTTCGCCAATGACAGTGGGGAACATATTAGGCTTTACTGCCAGGAAAATAATATCGGCGTTTTCTACTACCTTACGGTTGTCCCGGGTTGCATTGATTTTTAAATCCTGTTTTAATTTATCTGTTGTCTTTTGTGTTCTGGCTGATGCAATCATATCCTGTGGTGAAATCAATCCAGCTTTTAGCATTCCCTGCATCATGGCCTGTCCCATGTTGCCTCCACCGATAAATCCGATTTTCTTATTCATACCCTGCTCCTTATTTGCTTAACATGTTCTCAACCGTTGCCAGCTTAACACAGCAGACAAACACTTCTGCGGCTGCCTCCAAATCCTCCATCGTTGGGAAGGAGGGTGCAATTCTGATAATAGAATCTTCCGGGTCCTTACCGTATGGGAATGGTGCTCCTGCAGGTGTTAATACCACTCCGGCTTCCTTTGCCAGCTGTACAATTCTTGTAGCACATCCATTCACTGCTTCATAGGTAATGAAATAACCGCCCTTGGGAGTAATCCATTTTCCAGCGTCTAAGCCCTGCAATTCCTTCTGAAGCATATTTAATACCAGCTCAAATCTTGGACGAAGAAGTGATGCGTGTCGTTCCATGTGTGCTGCAATGCCTTCTCCATCCTTGAAGAAGCGTACATGACGAAGCTGGTTCACCTTATCATAGCCAATGGTCTGTATGGTAAGGGATGCCTTAATATCTGCCAGATTTGCAGGAGAAGCTGCCATGGCTGCGATTCCGCCTCCGGCGAAGCTTACCTTGGAGGTAGAAGCGAATTCAAAGACCATATCTTCATTTCCTGCCTTCTTGCATTCCTCTAAAATATTTAAAAGCTTGCCTTCCTCAGCTCCATACAAATGATGAACTGCATATGCATTATCCCAGAAAATCCGAAAATCTGCTGCTGCAGGCTTCAGAGCTGCCATTCTTCTTACGGTCTCGTCTGAATATACCACACCCTGGGGATTGGAATATTTTGGTACACACCAGATTCCCTTAATTGCATCATCACTGCTTACCAGACGCTCCACCATATCCATATCCGGACCATCCTCTGTCATTGGTACATTAATCATTTCAATTCCAAAATGCTCTGTTACTGCAAAGTGACGGTCATATCCAGGTACGGGACACAAGAATTTCACCTTATCTAATTTGCTCCATGGTGTATTACCAAGAAATCCTAATGCCACACCGCGGCACACGGTATCGTACATGGTATTTAGGCTGGAATTTCCAAATACAATCACCTGCTCTGGCTTACAATCCATCATAGAAGCCATCAGCTCCTTAGCCTCCGGGATTCCATCTAGCCCACCATAGTTTCTTGTATCAAGACCATTTGCTGCCTTCATAACAGAATCTGCATCTACTGCATTCAATAATCCCATTGCCAGATCCAACTGTTCTGCCGATGGTTTTCCTCTGGACATATCCAGGGCAAGTCCCATATCCTGGTATCCCTGATACTGTGCCTGTAGTTTCTCCTGCTCCTGTAATAACTGTTCTCTGTTCATGTCAGCATATGACTGCATTGTACAATTCCTCCTGTATCTCTCTCTTATTTATTTTATCTATCACTCACTACTTCTGTGCAAACTGCATGTTAGCTTATGGTAGATTATTCAGCTTCTTTATGTATCTTCTTCAAATGTTCCTGAATCTGTCTCTCATATCCCATCTCTGTTGGCACATAGAACTGCTCATTCACCAGGGAATCCGGTAAATATTGCTGCCTGCAATAATGATTGGGATAATCATGTGCATATTGATATCCTATGCCATGTCCTAATTTCCCTGCTGATTTATAGTGCGAATCCTGCAAATGTGTCGGGATTGGATCTGTTCTGGTGGTTTTTACTGCGTCCATAGCCTTTGCAATGGCTCCGTAGGCTGCATTGCTTTTGGGGGCGCAGGCCACATATGTGACTGCCTGGGACAATATAATCTGGCTTTCCGGCATTCCGATTCGTTCCACTGCCTGGGCTGCGGCCACCGCCACCTGTATGGCCTGGGGATCAGCATTTCCCACATCCTCAGATGCACAAATCATAATACGTCTGGCAATGAACTTCACATCTTCTCCTGCATATAGCATGCGTGCTAAATAATAAACTGCCGCATCCGGATCTGAGCCTCGCATACTCTTGATAAAGGCGGAGATGGTATCATAGTGATTATCGCCGGATTTATCATATTTTACTACACGACGCTGGATACATTCACTGGCCACCTCCAGGGTAATATGAATCTTACCATCTTCACTGCGGTTCGTGGTTAATACCCCCAGCTCAATTGCAGTAAGCGCCGCTCTTGCATCTCCATTTGCCATATCACTGAGAAATTCCAAAGCATCCTCATCAATGACCGCCTGATAAACACCCAGACCTTTTTCTTCATCCTGTAGGGCTCGAAGAAGCAGCGTGCGAATATCGCTTTTCTCCAACGACTTCAGTTCAAAGATAATAGAGCGGGATAACAAAGCTCCATTTACCTCAAAATACGGATTCTCTGTTGTGGCTCCAATTAAAATAATGGTTCCATCCTCTACATAAGGAAGCAAATAATCCTGCTGTCCCTTGTTAAAACGGTGAATCTCGTCAATAAACAAAATGGTTCGCTTGCCATACATTCCCAGAGTGTTTTGTGCAGCCTTCACCACTTCTTCCATATCCTTCTTGCCAGCTGCTGTGGCGTTGATAGAAGTAAACTCTGCACTGGTGGTGTTGGCGATAACCCGGGCCAGTGTGGTCTTTCCTGTTCCCGGCGGTCCATAGAAGATAATGGAACTGATCTTGTCCGCCTGAATTGCCCGGTAAAGTAATTTGTCCTTACCAATAATGTGCTGTTGTCCAACCACCTCATCTAGGGTAGTAGGACGCAGGCGGGAGGCTAATGGGGAATCCTTCTTTTCATTTTTTTCTCTCATATAATCAAATAAATCCATATCTGTTTCACCTTTTGAAATAGAAATGATATGCAAGCTTTTTCAAATTATGAATTATTTCTTTTTGTAACTTGCATTTTCATGGTTATAACGAATATATTAAGCAATTTTTGATGTTATTATGACGGATTCCACTTGTCAATTATTCATTTGCCTTATAATAAGATACTATGAAGCCTCAAATAAAACAAGGGAATTTGCAAATTTCATCATTCTATACAGTTTTTATCAAAAATCCTGCCATATTTTCGCCGTGATTTCCTTAATCCATCAATAATTCTTCCACTGTCACGAAGGTATATCCTGCCTCCTGAAGTCTGGGAATCAGCACAGCAGTTGCTTCCACTGTGGATGAATAAGCGTCGTGCATTAAAATAATATCATTTTCTGCAATATTTTTCATTACTTTCCGGCAAATTTGTCCGGTATTCTGGCATTGCCAGTCCAATGGGTCCACATCCCACCGGACAAACAGCATATCGCTTTCCTCTTCCAGCCTCTTGGGCGTATTGCCAAAGGGTGGCCGAAACAGACTGGGGTAGCTTCCGGTAATTTGATAAATCAGCTGGCTCGTGCTGGAAAGCTCCTCCTTGGCCTTATCATATGACAGCTGGTTTAAATTCTCATGATGGTAGGTATGATTCCCAATCACATGACCTGCCCTGGCAATTTCTTCTAACACCTGGGGATTCTCCTCACATTGTTTTCCCATAACAAAAAAGGTCGCCTTGACCTTATAATGTGACAGGATTTCTAAGAGTTCTCTGGTGTACTTAGGTTCCGGTCCATCATCATAGGTCAATGCAACCTTTTTCATAATCAAATCTTCTTTCGGGTTTACTTGCTGTTTGGCTTCTGATAAATTCTGTCTAAAGCTGTAGTAGGAATTGGAAAAACTTACAGGATTGATACCATACCAGGCAAAAAATATCATAAGGCATACTATGAATACTGCAACAACCACCGCCCATCGTTTCTTCATATGGCACTCCCTCAAACACCGTTGTTACATCTTATGAGGGAAATGCAATATATGTGACGGCTATTTTCTGCCAATCTCCTTCAATAATACCGTATCTCCATGCTTCACCATAAATAAAGGAAGGAAAGCAATGGCGGCACAAATCACGGAATACAGATATAAATACTGATATCCAATAAATTCCATCACTGCACCTGATAAGATTGGTGTAAGTATCTGGGCAGACATACTGGCGGTATAATAATATCCTGTATATCTTCCTGTGGTTTTTTCACTTGCCACCTCCATAATCATGGGATAAATGGTAATGGACACGGTTCCCATACCAACAGCTGCAATACATACCCAGATATAGAGCAGTGGTGTATACCCATGGGTAAAGAATACCAGCAAGCCACCTACAATCATAAGCACAATGCCCAGGTAGGTTGTCTTCTTTCTTCCAATCACACAGGACAGCTGTGCCATTGGCATATAGGCAATCAAGGTAACCACAGTAGCTACCATCTGAAAGTTGGCATAGCTTCCACCTGCCATGCCCCACATCTGGCTGGCATATTTGCTAAATGCTGTAGTAACTGCATTACTTGCCATGAAATAGAAGAATACACAGATGAGAATACCAATCAAAGACCTGCGAACCACCGCATTGGTTTCCTTCTCCTGTCCCCCTTCCTCTTCCAGGTCGGCTTCCTCCTCAGGGATTCCCATCATGACACTTTCCTGATGCATCTCCTGAACTTCCTTACGCTCCCGGAAGAACAGCATGTAAATAAGGGTGCAGCCTAATATCAATCCAGATACTACCAGAAATACCGGCATATAGTTAGGGTCTGCCACCTCAGGCACCATAGCAGAGATGCAGCCTAAGACGATAACTCCTGCCACTGCTGCCATCAGGGAATTAAAGGCATCTGCCTTAGAACGAACCGGTCTTGGTGTTACATCCGGCATCAAAGCAACACAGGGGCTTCGGTAGCTTGCCAGTGCAATTAATAATACAACCAGTGTAGCCAAAAAGAATACTAGATTTACCTTCTGTTCCGCAATAATTAAAACTGGAATTAATAATGCTGTTATAACAGAGCCAGCTAATATAAAGGGAGTTCTTCTTCCTAGTCTGGAGGTACTCTTATCACTGAGACTTCCAAAGAAGGGAAGTAAGAATAAGGCAAAGATATTATCCAATGCCATAACGGTACCTGCCAAAGTATCTCCCATATGGAAGGAATCTCGTAAAATCAATGGGATGAGTCCATCATAAGCCTGCCAAAATGCCAGTGCTCCTGCAAAGGGCAGGGTGGCTAATATGGTTCTTCTCCAATTTAAGCCTTTTAAATTCTTCTCTTTCATGTAGGGTTTGTCCTCCTGATTTATCAACGACTCTTTTCCATAATAATAGATGGCTTACCAGAAACTAGCAGGTGGGCACATGGGCATCCAAATACTCTCGAATGGGATTGGCGGTACGTTCTGCCACCAAATCACAATATCGCAAAAGCTTTGTCTCATAAGCCGTAACCTTCTCCTGATGAAATTCCAGCAGCCGATACGCCCGTCTGGCTCCTGGTCCGTAACAGGCAAATCCGCAGCTTGGGGTATATCCCAGGTCAATTCCGTCCACATTTCCAATAAACTCATTCTTATGATCATGTCCACAAAAAACAGCAAACACATTACCGCTTCGCTTAATGATTTGAAATTCACCAACATTTTCAATGGGACTGCAAATAGGTTCTGCCACGATTACATTTTCACACAGCTTATATTCTGGAAGGGGAATATGCTGAAATAAAATTACAGGAACCTGGCAGCCTGCCACCTCCCGTTTTAGCCAGTTCACTGAGGCTGGTGCCGGTGGTGTGTACACGCCCCGTCCCTTGCCATTCTTTCCTGAATCCATAAGAAGAACCCGCATCATTTCCTGGTTGTCATTGTTCATAACGGAAATGGAAAAGGTTCCAGCCTCCACTGCATCCTCAGGACAAATACACCCTGGAAGCTCCCGATAGATTGCTGCCAACTCCTGATTGCTAAGGCCACATTGACAATCATGATTGCCGAAGGTTACTGCAAACGGAAGGCTATGTGCCACAATAGGTGCCAGCAGCTCCTTGATGGCCTGCTCCACCTTCTGCCTGGAATCCCTCCCCTGAAAGGACGGGGAATATCCCTTCAGCTGATCTCCTGTCATAACAATCAAATCCGGTGCAGCTTCCCGTATCGCTGCATACATCAATGCCACGGTATCCTTCTTGGGGTGACGACCTTCCTGAATGTCTGCCATATGTAAAATCCGAAAAGAACCGTCTTCTCTTACTTTTATTATATTGTTCATAGTGTGGGACTCCTTCTTTCATCTGCCAATTACATCGCACGCAAATATTTTATATGGAAGGTAATCTGTTCATCCACTGAAAATACCCGCTTATGACAATATAATATCATCATAAGCGGGCAATGTTAAATACCATTTGTTAAATTTGTTAAATTTCTGTAAAGCTTATTTCTTAACCACTGCCTGAAGCATATCATCCCGCTGATCAATGACAATGGTATCGCCCATAGACACATCCCCTGCCAGAATCAATTTTGCAGCCAGCGTCTCTACATGCTTTTGTAAATATCGCTTTAATGGACGGGCACCATAAACTGGGTCGTATCCATTTTCCACTACATAGGAAGCAGCCTGTGGGGTTAACTCCACTGTAATCTCCCGGTCTGCCAGACGCTGATTCAGTTCCTTCATAAGAAGGGTTACAATCTGGCTGATGTTATCCTTACTTAATGGCTTAAACATTATAATTTCATCTAATCGGTTTAGAAATTCTGGTCGAAAAGCATTCCGAAGCTCCTGCATCACCTGTGCTTCTGCCTGTGGCCGAATATCTCCATTTTCATCAATTCCATCTAACAAATAAGAGGAACCAAGATTGGAGGTCATAATAATGATGGTGTTCTTAAAGTCAACGGTTCGTCCCTGGGAATCGGTAATTCTACCGTCATCTAACACCTGCAGCAGCACATTAAATACATCCGGATGTGCCTTCTCCACTTCATCAAACAGAACTACAGAGTATGGTTTTCTACGTACTGCCTCAGTTAACTGTCCTCCTTCATCATATCCAACATATCCTGGAGGAGCTCCAATGAGACGAGAAACGGAATATTTCTCCATGTACTCACTCATATCAAGACGAACCATATTGCTTTCGTCATCAAATAGACTATTTGCCAGGGTCTTTGCCAGCTCTGTCTTGCCTACACCGGTTGGTCCTAAGAACAGGAAGGAGCCAATTGGCTTATTGGGGTCTTTAATGCCCGCTTTGGAACGAATAATTGCTTCAGAGACCTTGGTTACCCCTTCCTCCTGCCCAATGACTCTATGATGAAGCTCATCTGCCAAATGGAGAGTCTTATTTCGCTCACTTTCATTTAGCTTGGCTACAGGGATTCCTGTCCAGCGTGAAATAATGCGGGCGATTTCCTCATCTGTAACACTTTCGTGAACCAGAGATATCTTCTTATTCTTAACATTTTCCTCTTCCTGCTCCAGCTGCTTCTCAACCTCAGGCAGCTTGCCGTACTGTAGCTCTGCTGCCTTCTCCAGGTCATAGTTTTGCTGGGCAATCTTAATCTCGTTACGCACTGCTTCCAGCTGTTCTCTTAGGGAAGACACCTTCTCTACTGCATGCTTCTCATTATCCCACTGTGCCTTCTTACCATTGAATTCATCCCGCAGCTCTGACAATTCCTTCTGAAGGGCTGCCAGACGCTCCTGGCTTAGGTGGTCGCTTTCCTTCTTTAACGCAGTCTCCTCTATTTCCAGCTGCATCACCTTACGATGAAGCTCATCTAATTCTGTGGGCATGGAATCCAGCTCTGTCTTAATCAATGCACAGGCTTCATCTACCAGGTCAATGGCCTTATCCGGCAGAAACCGGTCAGAAATATATCTGGCGGATAAGGTTGCTGCGGATACCAATGCGGCATCTGTAATCTTCACTCCATGGAATACCTCGTAGCGTTCCTTCAAACCTCTTAAGATGGAAATGGTATCCTCTACCGTAGGTTCATCCACCATAACCGGCTGGAACCGCCGCTCCAGGGCAGGATCCTTCTCAATATATTCCCGATACTCATCTAATGTAGTAGCTCCGATACAATGAAGCTCGCCACGAGCCAGCATCGGCTTTAACATATTACCGGCATCCATAGCTCCGTCGGTTTTGCCTGCTCCAACAATAGTATGCAATTCATCTATGAACAGAATAATTTCTCCATCAGAGCCTTTGATTTCATCTAATACTGCCTTCAAACGCTCTTCAAATTCTCCACGATACTTGGCACCTGCCACCAGTGCACTCATATCCAATGCAAATAGCTTCTTATCCTTCAATCCCTCAGGAACATCTCCCTGAACAATTCGCTGTGCCAAGCCTTCTACTGCTGCCGTCTTACCAACACCCGGTTCTCCAATTAACACCGGATTATTCTTAGTCTTACGGGACAGAATTCGAATGACATTTCTGATTTCTGCATCTCGACCAATCACCGGGTCTAATTTCTGCTGGCGGGCACGCTCCACCATATCATAGCCATATTTCTCCAGGGTATCATAGGTAGCCTCCGGATTATCACTGGTCACCGTCTGATTGCCTCTCACTGTAGATAAAGCAGCCAAAAAACGGTCTCTGGTGATGCCATATTCCTTCCATATTTCCTTCATGGCTTTATTGGGATAGCGAAGCAGTGCTAAAAACAGGTGCTCCACAGACACATACTCGTCCCGCATTGCCTTGGCCTCATCCTCTGCATGAACCAGTACCTGATTCAAATCCTTTCCAACATAAATCTGACCACCGGACACCTTAGTTCTTGCCTCTAAATGAGCAATGGCATTCTGTGTAAAATGCTCCAGATTAATCTCCATCTTCTCAATCAGCTTGGGAATCAATCCGTCCTCCTGCTGCATTAATGCCACAAGAAGATGCTCCTGCTCTATTTCCTGATTGCCGTAATCATAGGCTAATTTCTCGCAGCTGTTTACAGCTTCTATTGATTTTTGTGTAAATTTCTGTATATTCATGTGCTTACCTCCTTATCATAAACATCCGTCCACCCTAAAATGTGTATGTTCTGTTCATGATTTTGGTATAGCACCTTTTGTTAGCACTGTCAAGAGGTGAGTGCTAATATTTTCTGATAATTTATGTGAACTATTGATTTTACTGGGTTTGTTGAGTTATTAAATCTTTATAAACTGTATTTTTATGGCTTGCTACGCATTTTTTTACATGCCTGGTGGATTTCATTGCGGATTATATTACTTACCTTGGGGGAAATACCTTCCTATCGCAGTGTCTCCCCCAATATAATGATTGTAACCATGCATATCTTTCTTGTTCTTGCTGCTGGTTGGGGGATTTTCGATTCTATTTTCCTGTCACCTCCAGGTTGCTTAAGCTTCTTAGAGGCATGCGACCTTTTGCATATCATCTCCCCCAAAACGTGGTTATATTACAGACCTGCTGGCTCTTATTGACTGTAGGTTGGGGGATTTTCAATTGTATTTTGCCATCACCCCCAAAGGGGCTTGATAAACACAATGTACATGATGAGTTTGACTGGCATGATAAGTGGAATAGGCGTGATTAACCGATTTGCTTTATAATTTCATGATTTTAATCCGCATTAAAATAGCGACTAATCTAAAGTCTAACTTTAGATTAGTCGCCAAATAATTCATTCCATACTCAGTTTCATCATCGCGCCCACCATGGCTGCTATACTACATATTTACAATGATACTGACTTTCCCCTGTCTGGATTGCTTGCTTGGTACCATCTGGCAAAATCAATGTTCCACTGCATCCCGCTGGGGACATGATATCAACAGAAAAATCTTCATGGTCTAGTGTCCATTTCACTGTAATACTGCCCTTTGGTGTTTCTACAGATGCCTCTGCCCATGTCAGCCCTCCACCGATGGTTGGTTTCACCTGATATGTATGATATCCACCATCCAGCGCTTCGATTCCTGCAATTCTACGATAGAAGAAATCTCCTACCGCACCGTAAGCATAATGATTAAAGGATGTCATGGAAGGGGCGGACTGGTCCTCTGGATCATAATCCTTAGATGAGGTGGTGTCGGTACCATCTCCTGCTGCCAGGTTTATCGTTCCGTCTGGTTTCAATGCATCCCATTTTTCCCAGATTGTTGTTGCTCCCTGCTTTACTGCATACATCCAGCCTGGGCAATCCTCCTGAAGGAGAACCTGATAGGCTTCATCCACATGCCCTGTATCTGCCAATGCAAAAAGCAAATAGGGGGTGCCAAGAAATCCTGTGGAAATCTTGTAATCATTATCTCTTACTAATCTTGCCAGATTATCTCCCATCGCCTGTCTCTCTTCCCCTTGTACCATTCCAAAATAAATTGGGCAAATGTACCCGGAAGCGAATTCAAAATCTAATTTTCCATGGCCATCGGTAAATACATCCCGATAGGATTTTTGAATACCGTGACATAGCTTCTCGTAATATTGTTCGTCGCTGTGATTTCCTAACAGCCTGGCTGATTGACGAAGAATATCTGATGTTTGGTAAAAATAGGCTGTTGCCAGCCAGGTTCCCTTTTTCGTCCACATCTTGGAGTCTTCATTAGGAGCACACCAATCTCCAAACTGGAACGGTCCCTTCCAAATATATCGTTTCTTTCCCACATGCATAAAATGAGCCCAGAATTTTTCCGCTTTGCACAATTTCTTCATGGTAGCGTAGTTTTCTTTCAAAATATCTACATCCCCGGTGGCTAAATATAAGGCCCAGGGAACCATGGTGGCACAGTCGCTCCATCCCGCCAATGCAAATGTTGGAACAGGATTCTTTCCCTTTGGAACAACCATGGGGATTCCACCTCCTACCCCCTGTTCCAGGCGAACATCCGCCAGCCATTTATTTAAGAACTGCTTCATATCAAAATTTGCACATGCTGTTCTTGCAAAAACTGCAATATCTCCTGTCCATCCCATTCTTTCGTCTCGCTGGGGACAATCCGTGGGAATATCTACAAAATTGGACCTGCCTCCCCATACAATATTATTTTGCAGCTGATTAATCATTGGGTTGGAGCATGTAAAATATCCACTACATTTGTTAATACTTGATACCACAATGCCAGATACCTGTATCTGCTCTACATCAATTCCCTGAACACGTATATATCGAAATCCCATGGTGGTAAGCTCTGGAATATATTCTTCCTCACCACCTTTGCAGTAATAATTCACCTGTGCCGCCGCTTTTCTAAGATTTGAGGTAAATATTTCTCCATCAACGAGTACTTCCGCATGTTTTATATTAATATGCTGTCCGGCAGTCGTATTTTTCATTACCAGCTTAACAACACCAGAGAAATTCTGTCCGAAATCGTAAATGGTTCCACCTCGTTTCGAAGGCGTGCTGGAAACACATGCAATGCTTTCTCCAAATCTTGCCACCCCTTGAGAAGGAACAAGTACCGGATGAATCTTTGGCTTAGCAACCTGGCATGGATGATATGTTAGCTTGCTTTCATCTACTGAAGCATCTACCGTAACACCTTCATATATTCCAGCCACTGTATAAGCACCCTGGGTGGACACCTGAAAGCTGTCATCAGTTCCAATCACCTGCTCTGTGCCATCTTGGTAATGCAAATGTAGTTCCGCCAAAAGCATCTGTCTGTCCTCAAAAGCTCTGGTACTTCCCATAAAACCGTAGTATCCTACTGCCCATCCACCAGACACAACGGCCAGCACATCATTTTCTTCTTTCATAAGGTCTGTTACATCATAGGTTTGATATTGCAGTCTGTATTTATAGCTTGTATTTCCTGGTGTTAAGACTTCATCCCCTACACGCTTCCCATTGATTCTGAAGAAATAATTTCCAATAGCAGTAGCATACAAGACGGCACTGGCCAAAGGCTTGCTCACCTGTATCTGACGATATACCGTCATTGGCACCGGCGATTGGGTTTTGGTGGTAATTATTTTATCATCTGTAATCCACTGACTGCTTTGAAAACTGCAGCCTCCTATTTCTTCTTTCATATTGCCCCCTATTTTGCTATTACCTGAACATTTTCTACTTCAAAAATCATCATATCCGTATTTTCATAAGGACAACCTACTGCTGGTAAATCCTGATTATCAGTAGAACAGCCTTGAAGATGTCTGGTTTTTAATTCTGGGTCCATAAGTCCACCAATCATAGCAACCACATCCGTATCAAATCCGCCTAGTATACTGCCCTGATAATACTTGGCAGCTTCCTGGGTGGTACCGTTTACTTTCAACGTTCCCTTGGCAACACAATCAAGAATATTACCATATCTTTCTGAGCCAATACCAAGGCCTGCATATAACAGTACACCGCCAGCATTCTTGTTTACAGTAATATCCAGGTTATTGTCACCCTGACATTTCTTCATATTACAGTTAGAGCCGGTCAATCCACCTGCATAAATCTGCATATTCTCATCTGCCTTGGAATCCACAGCATCTACCTGCATTTTAATATTTACCTGTGATGTACAACCGGAAATATCACTGTAGCATTCACCAACTAAACCGCCACAGTATACAGAACCAGCTCCTTGATTTGCACCATTTGCCTCCAGTGAAATATCGCCCTGTGTAGAACAATCAGATACCGTTCCGCCCCAGAATCCACCAATGAGACCAGAAACACTAACATACAAGTTACTGTCCTTTGCATCTTTTGCTGTTATCTGGATGTTGGCATTGGTAACAGTAACGTCCGATACATCTCCACCCATCATAAATCCTATCAATGGTGCTGTGTAAACTGCGCCGCCTTCTCCATTTGCCTGAATGGTTGCCTGATCAATGGTAACATCCTTAATCACTGCAGGAGCGGTAACACTTCCAAAAATTGCTGCTGTTCCATCGTTTTTCTTTCCTTCGGAAACAATGGCATTCAATCCAACTTCCTTCTTGTTTTCCAAAGATGTAATATTTAATCCACTGATTGTCTTACCATTTCCGTCAAAAGTTCCATGGAAACTGTGAACCCACCAGTTATCATTTAACAATTCATAATTCTCGTAATAGCTTCCAATAGGCTGCCATTTGCCACTAATATCAATATCCTCTGTTAGGCGATAAGCACCATATAAATCTTTGGAAATATCCTGAAGCTCCTGCTTATTGGTGATATCCTTCATTTCCACCCAGCGGGCATACAGGGTGGCTTCATTCTTCTCAGTGAGACTGTCAATGGTTGCCACCTTATCCTGGATGCTTTCATATTCCTGATTCCAGATTCCCACCATACTTTTACTTTCTCCAAAAAAATACAGGTATTTGGAGACACCGCCTACGATATCCTCTTCCTTCACTTCTGACTTGGTCTGCCAGCCTGCGAAATAGTACCCTTTTCTTGTTGGCTGCTTGGGCATTTTGTCACTGGCAATTCCCTCATTTGCAGTTACTTCTACAGAATCAATTATGTTCTCTTTGCCATCATTTGCATCGAAGCTTACCTTGATTTTCTGATCCTTCTTCACCCACTTAGCTGTCACATCCATATCCTTGCTGATATAATCCAGCGAATGGAGCTTCTCACCTTTATCATACCATCCACAGAAGGTATATCCTTTTTTTGTTGGTGCAGGCAATTCCCCTACTGGATCATCTGTAGATACTGTAAGTGTCTCTTCACTTTTTAATTTGCCACCATCTGCATTAAATGTAATGGTAGCCTCTTCGGGTTTCCCACACCCTGCTAATAACATCATGCTTGCTATGATGCATAACATGAGTACCCCTATTTTTCGTCCCTGTTTTTTCTCCAACACATTGTCCTCCTTTAGATTTAACATTATAAATCTATGGTATCGAAGTGTTTTGGGATTAACAACCATCAATGCTTTGGGATGTGTTCTTAAATCGTCATTTGCGTCTCCTGTGATGTTTTATACATGGAAAGGCAGTTAAGTAACCTTGCTGAAACTGTTTCTATCAAAATATCCTGACCAATTCAAATAATGTTCCGTATTCTCTATGTTAATTATTATGTATAAATTGTATCACGTTTACAATATAGAATCCTCTTTGTTATAAAACAGATAGTCATCGGCTGGCATGTATCCTCCTTACTGTTTTGTGCAGAAAAAAATGGTACACATCCATAACAATGCTGTGCCTTGTGGATTTTGCTCCAGATTGCATTGCTCACCTTGGAGGAAATACCTTCCTAACACAGTATTCCCCCCAATATAGTGTTTGTAACATGCATATCCTTCTCGTTCTCGCTGCTGGTTGGGGGATTTTCAATTCTATTTTTCCGTCACCTCCAGGATGCTTAAGCTTCTTGGAGGCGTGCGTCCTTTTATATATCATCTCCCCCAAAACGTGGTTATATCACAGGCCTGCTGCTTCTTATTGACTGCTGGCTGGGGGATTTTCGATTGCATTTTGCCATGACCCCCAAAGGCACTTGATAGATGTGATACCCCTGATGGGTTTGGCTGGCATAATAAACATGATAAGTGGAATAGGCGTGATTAACCGATTTGCTTTATTATTTCATGATTTTAATTCGCATTAAAATAGCGACTAATCTAAAGTCTAATCTTAGATTAGTCGCCAAATAATTCATTTCATATTCAGTTTCATCATCACTTCCACGATGGATGCAATACTATATATTTACAGTGATTCCGACTTTCCTGTCTGGATTAATTGCTTGGTGCCATCTGGCAGAATCAAGCATACCTTCGTCGATTACAGATAGGTAATCGGCAGGGCAATCAAATTCTCACGAAGATAGGTTTTCTTTTCAATGAGGCACAAAATAATACCCATCCCACGTTTCTTCTCGCTTACCTTGTCCAATACTACATTGGCTGCCCCCATGGATGCTTTCGGGTTACCAGACATTTTAATTTCTACAGGATAAAGCACTCCATTCTCTTCAATAATTAAATCAATCTCATTTTCACTGTTCGCACTATTATCTTTTCCTCTGTAGTAGTAGACACTGAACCGATAATCGATTCCCTCATTAGAGAATGACTTCAACACCTCGGACACAATGAATGTCTCAAACATGTTTCCAGCAACGGCACTTACCTTTAAAGCATCTGCCGTTAACCAGCGTGTTAAATAGCATGCAAGGCCCGTATCTCTAAAATAAATCTTCGGCGAACGAATTGCTCTTTTTAAAGTGCTTGCACTGTAAGTCTGAAGTAAAAATATAATACCGGTTCTTTCCAAAATTGAAATCCATAACTTAATGGTAGGTTCAGAAACACCCACTTCGCCTGCAATATTTGCGTAATTTAACATCTCACCGGTTCTTGCGGCAACTGCCGTTAGAAATTTCATAAAGGTAATGCTGTCACTGGCTATCAATTCATTAATATCTCTCTCCAGATAAGTATTTACATAAGATGAATAGTAATCCTGCCAATCTCTATCTCCAGTATATAACTCCGGGTAAGAACCTTTATGAATTACTTCCCAGATATTTTCATAGTCTATCAATTCCTTTTCCCTTTCAGAAATATATTCCTCTGTTGGGACAAAGTGCTTATTAAAGTTTACCTGGTGAATTTCGCGCAAGGATAAGCCTGATAATTCTGTGATAGATATTCTCCCAGCTAAGGATTCGCTAATTCCCTTCATCAATTCCAGCTTTTGTGAGCCCGATAAAAGAAATAACCCTTTTTCATCTGAACCATCTACTTTGATTTTGATTTCTTCTAAGATACTATTCTCTTTCTGAACCTCATCAATAAATAATGGGCATGGATTATTTAGGAAAAATAACTTCGGCTCTTCCTTTGCCTGGATGCGATCCAATTTATTATCGAATGATACTTTGTTGTATTTTTCAAACTCGTGTCCTAATAATGTTGATTTCCCCACCTGTCTGGCACCAACTAACAGTAGACATTTGCTGTTTTCTACCCTATTTTTCAGTATAGGTGTAATTGCTCTTTTGATATATTTCATATATTCACCTCCGACTAATCTAAAGTCTAACTTTATTTTATTCGTTAGAAAATGTAAAGTCAAGGAAAAAATAGCGACTAATCTAAAGTCTAATTTTAGATTAGTCGCATCATTCTATATGGATAGCGTAAATTTGTAAATATTATAAATATTAATCAAAATCATGACAATCATTAAAGCAATAAATAGTCGATCCACTGTTTTATCTGTAATCTTCTTGTTAAAACCTCGTCCACACATACCTCCTGTAATTCCACCAAGAATCATAACAAACAATATGACAATCTGAACCCTTGGAACATTTCCCATAATGATAGAAGATATCAAACTTGTAATTTGGGAAAAGAATATAATATAAAGAGAATTTTCTGCTGCTGTTTTCGTTGACATAGAAAAAAAGAAAAACAACACCACAAGATTAATAGGTCCCCCACCAATTCCCAGGAACGAGGACAGAGCTCCCAACATAATTCCAATCAATATACAGCCTAGTACATTTTCAATTTTATAGGTTTTAATTTTATCTTTACCTAAGGTATAAAGCAGCGTTCCAACCGTAACAGCCAGAAGGCATATTGCCTGTATCGCTCCTACCTTATTTTGCTGGGAACTTAATATTATAATCACCGAAAACAACCATTTTCCCAGAAGTCCACCTGCAGCTCCTCCAATAGCAAGTGGTAGCCCTATCTTGGTCTCGACACGAGATTTACCGTTGATTTTACTCCTTATAACGGAATAAGTTGTCATCGCTAATACAGTGCAGCCTGACAAAAAGCTAATTGTTTCAACATTCATTATTCCAAAGGAATCTAGCAGTGGCTTGATAATTACACCTCCACCGATGCCACAGATTGCTCCTACCACGGATGCCGCAAAACAAATAATGAAAAATAGTAAATATATCATTTATTTCATCTATTCCTTTCCCTCGCATTACGCTGCTGATTATATTAGCTTCATCAACATAACGCCGTCATTTTATATCTTTTTAACCTCTAGAAAATCTAAACTCCCTATACCCTCATAATGAACATACAATTTTGATTTTTGAGGATTACAGGTTAATTTAATCTTGTACTGCCCCCAAATTGTTGAATTCATCTTCAATTTTTGATGTGCCAGAATTTCCTTTCCTTCTCTATCTGACGAAATAATCAATGTCCCTTTTGCTTGTCCACGAAAGGAAAATGCTAATAATTGATTTTCTCCCAATAAAATGGAATGATATCCAAATTGACATTGATCAAAGATATGTGCAATAAAGTGCTCATCCTGCTCTTCCATAAGATAAGGTTCCTGCTCCTTATAGTCCAAACCTATTTTCATCCTTGGCGATGTATGTTTATTTTCCAGATAGCATACCTCATAGCCTGAGTAACATGTCTTTTTTAAAAATTCCTTTTCTGTTAATCCATAGGAACTAACCCCCACCTGAGAAATGTGACCTGTTTCATCCATATGAATTTTCTCCGCACAGCCCTGGCGTGACGTAGCAATTGCATGCGTATTCCTATGATAAAAAATATACCAGTCCCCTTGTATCTCAACCAGTCCCCCATGATTCGTGCCTGTATAATTCACTGGCTTTGAATTGCCTTTTAATCCCACGTCACCATTTGAAATAATTACACCTCCATACTGAAAATCTCTATTTGGAAAATCGCTGACGGCATAGCACAATTCATGCTGTGCCTGACTGCTATAAACCAAGTAATATTTACCATTGATTTTCCGAATAGAAGGTGCCTCAAAATAAGCATGTTCTGGTGGGAACGAGGTGTTATGGCAATTCAGATTGGTTGGCAATACCATAACTGCCTTTGTCTTTACAGTGATCATATCCCTTTGTAATTCAACCATCATACACCCAGGACTTGGAATAATTGTTCCAAAGCTTCCTCCTGAAAAATGTGCTGCAAATCCATAATATAAATATACATGCTCTCCCTCTACAAGAACAGAAGGATCATATGGAAAATCCTCTCTCATAATATTTTCATCCTGGTACTGAACATGTCCGTAAAATGTAAAAGGTCCCTGAGGGTACTTGCTTCTTGCCACACCTATCTCCTGCAAAAAACTCAGTCCATAATACAAATAATAATAGCCATCTAAACCCTGTACCACATCAGGAGCAAACAAGGCATGTTTATTATCCCTATTATGGGGATCACTATCTCTACGATAACTTATCCCCTCATATCTCCACTCTCCTAAATTGGACATATCTGCTGAATAAATTACGTAGTCATTTACACAAAATCGATTTACATTTGCCTCATCATGGGAACCATATACATAGATACGTTCTCCAAAAACACGTGGCTCTCCATCTGGGATGTATTCATTAAATGGTAAATATGGATTACAATTCATTACTTTTCTCCTATTTCTGTTCTTTGCTTTTATTTCAAAATAATATATACTTAACTTTATAAATGGAGGTATTTTATGGCGCAAAAAAAATCAGAATTTGCCTACCAATGGGCTATCAATTATATTGAAGAACATCGTTTTTCAAACAACATGAAAATGCCTTCTGAAAATTCCGTATGTCAGCTTCTAAATATCAGTCGTGAAACCGTTCGCATTGCTTATGACCGACTAGAGGCAGAGGGGCTTATCACCCGCCAGCGGGGAAGTGGCACTTATATACAACAGGATCGAGCTATTTCTAGAGATCTTATCTCTGATAACGCATCTACTAGAGTTGCTCTTATCATTCATGGCAGGCAGTTATTTCCATATGAGCAAATGATTAAAGGCATTCATTACATCTTTGATCAGGAAAACATCAGCCTTCAAATATACATCACCGATAATCATTTCTACAATGAACGTAAGTTTCTAAAGTCACTCTCGCTACAGGACTTTAGTGGCTTTATTATTGATGGTGTAAAATCAAGTTACATGACACCCAATTTAGACTGCTATCTCAACATGTATCACAGAAATATCCCAATTATCTTCTATAATAATTATTATCGAGATGTACCATATCCTAAGGTTACAATGGACAATACCAGAGCCGCTGATGGGCTTATGAAACAATTATATCAAGCTCACCACCGGCATTATATTGGTATCTTTGTTTACGACAATATTCAAAGTATTGAAAAATTTCAAAGTATGTTTTCATATATGAATCATCACAACATGGAACTTCCAGACGAAAATTTATTATGGTTAAATTCTGACGAGGTCTTTCACAAGACGGTTTTACGGGAAATAGAGCATTTCTTACGCCAGCATAAATCCTGCACTGCAATTGTATGTGGAAACAGCAGAATCTATGAATATGTACAGGAAGTAATCGGTAAGATGAATTTACAAATTCCAGGTGACTTTTCTGTTGTTTGCTTTGATTATCCAGAACAAAAATTGGAAGCAACTAGTGTAACCTGTACTGTTCACCGCGGATATGACCTTGGTATACATATTGCAGTTCAGTTAAAGGAAATGCTTCACTCACATTCCATTAACGAAAAGCAATATTCATACCAAATGGCTCCTTTATTTTACAGTGGCACTTCCATTCAACCCTTATCTTAAGATTAATGATGCTTTCCATTACTTTCTCTGGCAAATTGCATTACATTTAAAAAACTCTCTCCATTCTTAACCATCTCTTCAATTCGTGGATAATCCTCTTCATTAGCCAATGCTTTTGCCTTGGCTAAAATCATTTGATTATTAAATCGTTTATCCATTTGATAGGGAACAACATCTGCTGTGGCTTGCAGCCACTTTAACATTTCCATTTTTAATTGAGTGATAATATCTTTGTATTTGGCATTTTCAATTTGATTGATTCGCTCTCCTGGATCCGCAGCTAAATCATAAAACTCATCCATCCCCAGAGTACGACTCACATATTTATATTGATCGTTTCGAATCATAATGCCCTTAGCATGAGCCACTGGTTCTGTCTGAGCCTTAACTTTTGGCCAATAGGCTACACGCTGGCTCATCCCTGCTTCTCCGGTTTCATGAAACTCATCACAATGAATTTCATTAGCCATTCTTCCACCCTCGCAGAAGACATAATCTCTATTTTTTACCCTTCGATTAGCAAGAACAGGTACTAAGCTTTTCCCAAAGTGGGTATGACTTGGTTCTACACCTGCAAGTTCCATGACGGTAGCGTAAAAATCAACAAGTTCTGTTAACGCAGAGGTGATTCCAGAATCTGTCTCTATCCATGATGGTGGCTTAATCAGTAATGGAACCTTTGTAAGACAGTCCTCAAAGGAATTCTGTGCTTTTTCCACTAAATCGTAATCCCCTGTAAAATCTCCATGATCACTGAGAAAGAAGATTGCACTATCCTCATATATCTCTGCATCCTTCAAAGCTTGAATGATACGTTGGAACTGTTCATCCACCTTCATA
>CAZYYO010000041.1:22185-24131 GCA_964650965.1 uncultured Lachnospiraceae bacterium
CACCTTCATAATGGGAATAATAGTTCTTATCTCCAAGCTCTCCTCTTAGATGATTAACTGGTCCTGGTGCAGGTTTTGTCTTGCCACCATAGAAAATCTCATTTATATGAGATTCAATCAATCCCTCTGTCTGACCTGCTACCAGATCATTTCTGTCATTCATCCAGACATAGTATCCATTATTCTTCAGTTCACGCAGCAGCGAATCTTCTTCTTCGTGAAGCAGATAACTCATGGTTCTGTGCCCATGAACATGGGGGTATAATCCTGTAAAAAAGCTGCACCGTGAGGGTACACATACCGGATTCTGACAAAAGGCATTGGAAAATGATACTGCTTCCTCCCTAGCAAAGAGGTCTAGATGGGGCGTTATTGCTGCCCCATTTCCTGTATGACCCATTGCATCTCCACGCATCTCATCTGGATTAATAATTATAATATGGGGTTTCTTCTTCATACAAGCTATCCTCGTCTTTCTATATTATGCGTTCTCGTTTCTTTCTAAGCGAAGTGCTGCCATCTTCTTATCTACATCCATACAAATACCGAATAATAGAATAATTGCAAAACATAACAACGGAATCAGATTAAAGCACACTTCAATTGCCTTAATAGCTGAGTCGGACTGTGCAATCCCCTGTGCCAGTCTAGTTGCATCATATCCACCAAGTGCAAGTGCCCATGCTACAATTGCTGATGCAAATCCCTGTCCCAGCTTCTGTCCAAAGCTTGCAACTGAATTAGTCATACCTGCAATACTTATATTATTCTTGTAGTCTACATATTCCGCCACATCTGCTGCTGTAGATAATAAAGTTCCATTTAAAAATCCCAAAGATGCACCTTTGAAAATATTACCAACGAAAATCATCAGCAGGCTTGTTGGGAAGAACCAGATGATTAAGCATCCCGTAATAGCTATAATCGCACCTGTAATTAATGTCTTCTGTTTTCCGAATTTTGTAACAAAAATTGGTACCACACCAATGAACATTACAATCAGTCCAGGAATAATTCTTGACCAAGTAATCAATCTCATAAGCTGAATACTGCCAAGTACATCTCTCGCATAGTAAGCTCCGGAATTGCTGTTTACACTAAGACCTAACCAATTTAAAATGAAGCAAATAATCAATGGAATTACATATTTATTACAAAACAGGTATTTCAAATTTTCTTTATTTAAGCTGCTCTTCTTTTTACCGGAATCCCCTGTTTCAGGCTTGTCCTCTACTTCCAATTCCTTCACCGTGAAGAAGGTACACATCATAGATACACCTGCAAGAATTGCGTACATAATACTCATTAATCCGTATCCTTTGGTTCCTCCACCAAGTGTTGCAACAAAAGATGCTGTAAAGCCAGCAACAATTAACTGTGCAGAGGTTGCAAAGAATGCTCTCCAGTTCATCATGCTTGCACGTGTTACAGGCTGGCGTGTCGCCTTGGTTACCAGTACCTGTCTAGATACTGATGCCGCTGTTCCAAAGACTACCGTTGATAAAATATACGCAATGGTAATGTAAGTGTTTGTTGCGGTTTGTGACATTCCCTGGGGAACATTAAACATCATAATCAGGGAAACTGCCGTAGGAATTGCACCAACAAGAATCCATGGTCTTGCTTTTCCCCATTTGGTATATGTATGATCGATGAGCGTACCCATAATCAAATCGGATATTCCATCCAAAATTCGACTTACCAGCATCATTGTTCCTATAAATGCTGCTGTTGCTATCTGGTTATCCACCAAATACATGGTCAGAAAGCTTCCAACGGTAAAGCTGATAATACTTGTTCCCAACTCCCCAACACCGTATCCCATTCGAGATACCTGACTAAGTTCATATCTTTTTGTTTTAGACATTGCTCTTTCTCCTTACTATAGTGTTTTTTAGGCGTTTTACAAACGCCACAAACCCTTGATTTTACTGGGCTTTTTTACT
>CAZYYO010000042.1:0-22076 GCA_964650965.1 uncultured Lachnospiraceae bacterium
AAATGCAGTAAAATCAATGCTTTGGGGCTGATTTTCTTTTAATCAGCAGACACTAGTTAAGTATTATCATACAGGAGAAGAAGTGGTAAAAGCAGTGGATCATACCACATTAAATATCGAAAGAGGAAAATTTACAGCAATCATTGGCCGCTCGGGCTCTGGAAAATCAACACTCCTTCATTTGATTGGAGGACTTGATTGCCCGGATTCGGGAAAAGTATGGATTGAAGGGGAAGATATTTATCAGCTGAAGAGAGATGATTTGGCTAAGTTTCGAAGAAAGAAAATTGGGTTTGTCTTTCAGGATTTTAACTTAATTCCATCCCTTACGGTATGGGAAAACGTAGTGCTTCCCTTGGGTTTAGATGGAAGGAAAGTAGAAGAAAAAGAAGTGATGAATATTTTACAGGTGATTGGACTGGAAAATAAGAAGGATGCGCTTCCTGCAACACTATCAGGGGGACAAAAACAACGATGTGCCATTGCACGTGCACTTGCTTCTAAGCCAGCCATTATACTTGCAGATGAACCAACTGGAAATTTGGATTCTCAGACGGAACTAGAAGTAATGAATTTGCTTAAAAAATGTGTGACAGAGTTTGGACAGACCATGGTGATGATTACCCATGATGATACCATTGCACAAATGGCAGATGTTGTTATTTTAGTGGAAGATGGTAAGGTGGTGAGTCATTCATGAAGATGGAACTTAGAATTGCATTATCAAACATGAAATATTATAAGAATAAAAATATATTAATTGGCATTGCAATTGTGTTAACCAGCTTTCTTTTGTTTCTGGTTCCAACCATTGGATTAGATATGATGAATTCGCAATTTGCAGCAGTGAATGAAATCTATCCAACCTGGCATGCTCTCTTTCGTGATGTTGATGAAAAAACCGCTTATAAATTGGAACATCATCATAATGTGACAGAATATGGATTACGCAGTGACCTTGGCTTTATTGTAGATGACAATGCAGACACCAGCCTTATGTATATGGATCAGTCTGCAATGGATTTATATCGGGTTTCTTTAGAGCAGGGAACAATGCCTAAGCTTGCAAATGAAATCGTAGTATCGAAAGGCATGTTGAAATCTTTAGGAATAGAAGCATCCGTAGGAGATACCATTTCCTTGCCATACCAAGTTTATGAAGAAGGACAATTAGGATACAAGAAAACAAAAGATTTTACGATTTCTGGAATGCTGGCGGATAGCAAAGAAGCTGCAGAGCAAAAGATTTTTTCAGCTTTTGTGTCAAAAAAATTTATGGAAGAGGAAATTCCAGAGGATGAAATTAGGTATCGGTTTTTATTTCGCATCGCAGCAGAGCAAAATACAAATACAGATCAAATAAAAGAAAAAATCAATGATTTAGCAAATCAATTTCAGATAAAGGAAGACAATATTAGAATCAATGATGATTATTTAATGGCCAATTATGTGGACCCATCCATTCGTCCTGCAATCATTATGATAATGGCAATTATCATACTTGCCGGTATCATTACCATTTATAGTATTTATTATGTTAATATCCCGGAACGTGTTCAGGAATTTGGAAGATTAAAATCGATTGGTGCTACCAAAGTTCAGATTCGAAAAATTGTGTTATTGGAAGGATTTGGAATTTCCTGTATCGCTATCCCTTTTGGACTTTTATTAGGTACGATACTTACAAAAGTAATTTTAACAGGATTATTTCATATTTACAGCAACGATAATGCTTTAATGTCTACGATAGAAGCATTGGTTCGTCAAGGGAAGATATCGTTTTTCATACCAGGTATTTATTTCCTTGCTATTGTAATCACATTAGTTACAGTCTATTTATCATTATTAAAACCAATGTCAATCGCAGCAAAAATATCCGAAATCGATGCAATGCACTATGGTCACAGTCAAGATTCAAAGAAACGGAATAAAAAATCGTCGCGAAAAAGCAGTTTAAATATCACTATTGGTGGTCTTTCTAGGATTTATCTATTAGGAAATAAAAAGAACAGCATGATTACAATATTGTCTATGAGTATGACGGGTATTTTTATCATGGTAATTGCTACGGTACTTTCTTGTGCAAATCCAAGAGAAAGCGCCAACAGTTCTATGATTGGACAATATCAGATTAGCATTGATGTAGAAACCGGTAATAAAGAGCATCCGGAAAAAGAATGGGATCAAATAATTTTTAATAATTCATTAACGGATGAATTAAAATCACAGATAGAAAATGTTGATGGCGTTACGTCCGTCTCTTGCTTTAATGCAGTGCGTACACAGTCTGATTATTTCGTAGATGATGTTCAGTCTATCGGAGGAATTCCAAGAGAATATAAAGATGAATTACTAGATGGAATAATTGAATGAGATGTTACGATTGATGAATTAGAAAACAGTAACAAGGTGATTGTGGATAAAAATTTATTGCACTGGTATCCGGACCTTAAGATTGGAGATAAAATTGATTTGGCCATATTAGATGGTACCAATCACAACGAAATTCAGGTGGAGGTTGCAGCGATTGGAGATTATCCCATTGGACTGTCAAACTATAACTATTTACTGACAACTTATGAAAAAGTGCAGAAAATATGTAAGGAAAATGTAAATGAATCCTATATCATTTCTGCAGACAAAGATTATGATGAAGCAACAGAAAAAGCGTTACAAGCATTCATAGAGGATAACGATTTATTAGAAATGGAAACTTGGAAAGAGCAGTATGACAATTGGAAATCAGGTATGGTATTTACCAGTGCGGCATGTTATGCTTTTCTTGGAATTATTGCAGCAATTTGTGTAATGAATATGCTAAATACCATGATTAATAGCGTACATGTTAGAAAAAAAGAAATTGGTATGATGCAGGCTATGGGTATGACAGAACGCCAATTAGTAGGAATGCTGCAGCAGGAAGGGATGTTTTATACCGTAGGAACCCTGTTCGTTTCTGTGGGCGTTGGAAGTCTCATAGGATATCCGATTTATTTATGGGCAAAATGGGAAGCAATTTTTAATATCAGCGAATATCATTATCCATGGAAAGCAGCGATTATCATTGCAATTGTTCTTGTGTTGATTCAAACGATTCTCTCCTTTACACTTGGGAAATCAGTGAAGAAGGAATCTATTATTGAGAGAATTCGATTTAGTGAGTAGGAATCATTAGTGATATGTAAGTTATGGAAATTAATGCAGAAAGAGGAAATTATATAAATCCTATTATCAGTGGAACCCGCTTCGGCGGGTTTTTCACGTGGTAGAAATATAATTTGTAAATAATGATTGAAACTTTTTCATTATTCCTATGGTCTAATAAGTATAGAACAAAAAAACAAAGGAGCCATCCAAGATGGAAGAGAAGGAATCACAAAGAAAATATCATAAAGTAGAACAGGTAGATATTGTGGAAGCAGTTCTTCTTGAACATTACGACAAGTATTACCGTATTGCCTTTCAATACATGGGAAATAAGGAAGATGCTTTAGACGTGGTTCAGGAAAGTGTATACAAGGCAATCGTTTATAGCAGCAAGCTTAAACAGACGGAGTATGCGGATACATGGATATGTCGAATTGTTATTAATGAAGCTAAAACCCAGCTAAGTAAAAAAAAGAGGGAAATAGGGAATGATTTTCCAGAGGAAGAGGCTGCAAATGACATTTATCAAGATATGGATTTGCAGCGAGCGATGGATCATCTTTCTCAGGAAGAACGTCTTTTAATACAACTGCATTATTACGAGGATATGACACTTGCAGATGTGGCGAGAACCTTAGAAATGAATGTAAATACAGTAAAGACAAAGATATACCGAACGCTGGATAAATTAGGACTGGAAATGAAGGAATGATATCTGTATTAGAATAGGAAATGGAGGAGAAATCATGGATAAGCAACGGAATGAAAACCGAGAACAGGAGTTTTTGGAAGGAAAGGAGAAGTATTTAGATACGCCACTTCCAGAGGAATTAGCAGACAGAGTAACTTATAGTATGAAGCAGGGGGAACATGATATGAAGAAATCAGGAACATTTAAAATCATTGGAAGAATTGGAATGGGAGTTGCAGCAGCACTGGCCTTATTTATTGCATTGCCCAATGTAAATGGAAATATTGCCTATGCCATGTCCAATGCGCCGGTAATTGGAAATCTGGCTAAAGCCGTGACTTTCCGGGAATATCACTATGATGATGGAGATAGATATCAGGCGGATGTAGAGGTTCCAAAGCTGGTTACAGAGGATGGAAGTACCAGTGAAGATATGGATCATATTAATTTGGATATGGATGCTATTACAGAAGAAGCCATTGCTGACTTTAAGGAAAGCAGTCAAATGGGGGAAGGGTATGAGCAATTAGATATCAAGCATGAGACAGTAACAGACAATGACAAATATCTTACCCTAAAGCTTATGGTTTACGTTGGTGCAGGAAGTGGCAGTGAGACAGATTATTATTATACTGTTAGTAAAATAACAGGGGAGAAGGTTCAGCTTTCTGATTTGTTTACTGATGGCACATATGTTGATGCAATCAGCAAAGAAATTATACGTCAGATGAAAGCCCAGATGAAGGCGAGTGACAAAGTAACGTATTTTATCGATGGAGAAATGCCAGGCTCTGATTTTGAGCAGATTGATGACAATGCCGATTTTTATTTTAATAAAGATGGTCAGCTGGTTATCACCTTTGATGAGTATGAGGTTGCTCCCGGAAGTATGGGAACAGTGGAATTTGTGATACCTGATTCTGTCACAGGAAGTTTATATAAATAATCGTATATTTGGTAAGAATAGACTCCTGCGGGTTTAAAGCGCGCAGGAGTTTTATGTTGAAAAAAGGATTGATACATCACAAAAAAACGTATATACTATGTATATACGAAAGGAGATGGAATTTATGGTAGCACAAGTTAAAGCATGGGGAAATGGACAAGGAGTAAGATTTTCAAAAGAGTTATTAGATACCATAGGCGTTCATGTTGATGAATTTTTAGATGTTGAGGTAAAAGATGGATGTCTTATATTATCCAAGACGTTTAGGCATAAGACACTAGAGGAGAGAGCTGCAGAAGTTGAAGACCAAGTTGGTCCTTATGAAGAGTTTGCATGGGGAACAGCAGAAGGAAGGGAGCAATGGTAGAAAATGGTGAATGAAATAACCCAGGGAGATATTCTATCCATTGAAAGGATTAATACACCAGTATTAGTTGTAAGTAAGACATTCTTTAATAAATCAGAACAAATCATTGCGTGTCCTATCATGTTAAAATCTTTTGAAGATCCGTTGCATATATCTATTGAGACAAAAGACATTCAAGGTTATGTTTTATGTGAACAAATGAAATTGTTAGATTTAAGAGTAAGAGGATATAAGAAAATTTCTGAGTTACCAATGGAAGAAATCATGAATATTACAGATGCGATTCAAAGTATATTTGATTACTATCCCTTTGGAAAATAAATTTTAATTAGAGTTATCATATACAATGCATGAAAGGATTAGGAGAAGATGATTCAGTTAGCAAGAATTTTTGGGAACAACATGATATTACAGAGAAATGTTCCAGTGTTATTTTGGGGAGTTAATGATGGAGGCGATATCGGCAATGTAAGCCTGAAGTTAAATGGGGAAGAACTAGATACTATCGTAATTCCAGCGGGAGAGTTTTCCTTTTATTTCCCAGAACAGGAAGCGATGGAAAACGTGGAGATTTCAATTGGAGATATTACTTTTTCCAATGTAGACTTTGGAGAAATCTGGATTGCAGGTGGACAAAGTAATATGGAATATGCCCTAGAATATGACAGAGATGCCGAAGGGGCCATTGCTGAAGCAGATGATGAGCATTTTAGAATGTATACGGTGGGGCAGTATTCATATGCAGGACAGAGAGAAGAAGGATACAAGGCATGGAATCCATGGGATGAGTGGCTGGATTTTAAACCGGAAAATGCAGGCCGCATGTCTGCTATTGGAGTTTATTTTGCCAAGGAATTAAGAAAACAGGGAGTTCCAGTTGGAATCGTTAGCTGTAACTGGGGAGGAACCAGTGCAAGTTCCTGGATGTCAAGAGAATGCATGCTGGCAGATCCACAGGTATCAGCATATGTAACAGAATATGATGAGATGGTTTCCAAGCTGGATATGAATCGCTATAACATGATAAAAGCCATGATTCGGCCAAGTATGAGTACGCCAGCTTCGAGAAAAATGGATGGCTTTATTATGACACATACCATGAAACCAGAAGAAATGATGAAAGCGGTTATGGAAATGTCTACACAACAGCAATCCTCCCAAGAAGATGAGAACGAACCGCCAGAAATAAAGCAGGCAAAAGAATTTATGAAGGGGGTCAGCCAGGAAGAAATGATGATGCCAGGTCCTGGGGATGAACATGAACCAGCAGCTCTTTATGAAAATATGTTAAAAGAAATTATCGGTTTTTCCAATCGTGGTGTTTTATGGTATCAGGGGGAATCGGATGAGAGTAAAGCGGATATCTACGATAAGACCTTTACACTGATGATTGATTTTTGGAGAGAGCAGTGGAGGGAAAAGAATGCTTATCAGGAAAGAATGCCCTTTTTATTTGTTCAGCTTGCTCCATTTGGAACTTGGATGGGAAATCTTCCAGATCATTATCCTACCCTGCGTCAGAAACAGGAAGTGGTTGCTGAGAATGTAAAAGATGTATATATGGCCAGCAATTCGGACCTTGGAAATATTTATGATATTCATCCAAAAATCAAAGGGCCCCTTGGCTTTAGACTATATCTGTTAGCGGAGCGATATGTATATGGTAAAGCAATCCTTGCAGATGCACCTCGTGCGGCTTTTATGGAGCAGGTGGATGATTGTATCAGAATTCATTTTGATAATGCACAGGGGCTTCATGGTATTGCAGCTTCTTTTGAAGAATACAACGGATTTGCCCTGGCGGATATGCCAAAGGAGTACATTCCTCCCGTATTAGGACCGGTAAATGGTCTGGAAGTGATTTTGGATGGAGAGAAATTAGAGAATGCAGAATGCGGCATTGTAAATGAAGCATTAGAGATTTATTCACCCAAAATAAGAAACACGAAGAAGATTGAAGTTAATTTTGCAAAGACACCTTTTTATGAGGTAAATATCTTTAATATGGCTGAAATCCCAGTAATGCCATTTACGCTAAAAAACTAGAACCCGCCTTCTTGCAGGAAAAATGTTGCAGATGGTGTAAAATAAAACTTTTACAAATGATAGCTATCTGATATAATAGCAGTAGAATATTTTTAGGAGGAAGTTGCTATGGCAGAGGATAGAAAAAACTTTACTATAAAAGAAGATGCAACAGGCTTTGTTAATATTGCAGATGAGGTTGTAGCAATTATTGCAGGACTTGCAGCAACAGAGGTAGATGGAGTAGCATCTATTGGTGGAAATCTTACCAACGAAGTAATCAGCAAAACAGGAATGAACAAATTATCTAAGGGAATTCGCATCCTTTCATCCGGAGAAGGAACCATGGATGTGAAGGTTTCTGTGAACATTAAATATGGTTATGAAATTCCAAAGGTCAGCAAGCTGGTTCAGGAGAAGGTGAAGAATGCCATTGAGAATATGACAGGATTAACTGTGAATAATGTAGATATCCGTATTGCCAGTGTAAATGTTGCAAATAATTAAAATATCAACATTTTTCAGTGAGTAAATCACTGTATATGAAGGGTGTCTTTGCGACATCCTTTTCTCACTTTATAGGAAATGTATCTTTTATAAGGTGTAAAATCAATAACCAGAGAGGATTATTATGACAAGAAGAGAATTAAGAGAAGAAGTATTCAAGATGCTTTTTCGCGTGGAATTTCACCCGGAGGATGAGCTTCCGGAACAGCTGGCTTTATTCTTTGAAGAGGATAAGGAAAGCAAGAAGGATATGAAATATGTGGAAGAGAAATTCCAGGCAATTATGGAACATTTACCTGAGATTGATGAATTGATTAATCAGCATGTAGAAGGCTGGAAGACTACCAGAATGGCCAAGGTAGACCTTACCCTGATTCGTTTGGCAGTCTATGAATTTAAATTTGAAGAGCTTCCTAAGGGCATTGCCATTAACGAAGCAGTAGAGATTGCCAAGAAATATGGAGATACCAATTCACCTTCTTTTATCAATGGAGCATTAGCTAAGATTTCATGACAGAAAATGTATATTCAGTAGGTCAGGTCAATTCTTATATTAAGAATATGTTTTCCCAGGATTTCCTGCTTAAGAGAATCCAGATTAAAGGGGAAATATCCAATTGTAAATATCATTCCAGCGGTCATATTTATTTTACCTTGAAGGATTCCATAGGTGCCATGGCTTGTGTTATGTTTGCCTCTAGCAGACGTGGCCTGACATTTCCCATGAAGGATGGGGATAAGGTGGTTGTGACAGGCTCGGTAGAGGTATATGAGCGGGATGGAAAGTATCAGCTGTATGCCAGACAGATTGCTTTGGAAGGAGAAGGAAATCTGTTCCTTCGCTTTGAGGCCTTAAAGAAGGAATTAGAGGAAATGGGAATGTTTGCCCCAGAGTACAAGAAGCCAATTCCCAAGTATGCCAAAACCATTGGAATTGTTACGGCAGGTACCGGTGCAGCAGTGCGAGATATTATCCAAATTTCCAGAAGAAGGAATCCTTTTGTTCAGTTGATTCTCTACCCGGCACTGGTGCAGGGAGAGGGCGCGGTTTTATCTATTATCAATGGTATTCGAGCCTTGGATGCAATGAATCTGGATGTGATTATTATTGGTCGAGGCGGCGGCTCGATTGAAGATTTATGGGCATTTAATGAAGAGGCAGTTGCCAGAGAAATCTTCGATTGTACTACTCCCATTATTTCAGCAGTGGGACATGAGACAGATACCACTATTTCGGATTATGTGGCAGACCAGAGAGCATCTACTCCTTCCAATGGAGCAGAACTAGCCGTCTTTGATTACCAGCAGTTTCAAAGAGACCAGGCGCGTTTTATTCAGCGTATGGAATACTTCCTTACACAGAAGCTGGAACAATCCAGGATTAAAATGAGCAGCTATCTAAGACAGCTGCAACAGCTTAGCCCAGCCAATCGGATGAATGAAAAAAGACAGTACACTCTGGAATTGGAACGAAGGCTGACAGAGGCAATGAATCGACAATTAACAGCAAGCAGACACCGTTTAAGCATTCTGGCAGGACAGCTGGATGGATTATCTCCTGGTAAGAAATTAAGCCAGGGGTATTCTTATATTACAGACAAGGAAGGTATGAATATTTCCAAGGCCAGCCAGATTCAGATTGGTCAGGAAATGAATATCTATTTGAATGAAGGTCAGCTTATGGCACGTGTTACAGATAAGACAGAGCCATAGGTGTAAGAAGTTTCGAAAGGACATAACATGGAAGAAGTAACGATACAGCAATGCTTTGATGAAATGGAGCAGATTATTACCCGGATGGAAAGCAATGAGATTCCTTTAGAAGAGTCCTTTGAACTGTACCAAAAGGGGATGGAGCAGTTAAAGCTATGTAATGAGAAATTAAACCAGGTAGAAAAAAAGGTGCTGCAGTTAAATGAAAATGGGCAGCTCATCCCTTTTGAAGAGGAATAATACAATGGAAATAACCAGTGAAATCAGCCTTCGGGCAGAGGAAATTGAAAAGATCATATATGGATACCTGCCAAAAGAGGAAGGTTATCAAAAGACGGTACTTCAAGCAATGAATTATAGCGTGAAAGCAGGAGGAAAGCGTCTTCGTCCCATGCTGATGGAAGAGACGTATCGTATGTTTGGTGGTACATCCCCTGCCATTGAGCCTTTTATGGCTGCATTGGAAATGATTCACACCTATTCGCTGGTGCATGATGATTTGCCGGCCATGGATAATGATATGCTTCGAAGAGGCTTGCCAACGACACATGCCAAGTATGGAGAGGCAATGGCTATTTTGGCGGGAGATGCCCTGCTTAACTATGCTTTCGAGACAGCTATGAAAGCTCTCACCTTGGATTTTTCTCCAAAAGTAAGGGATGCCTTGCTTTGTCTGGGACAAAAAGCCGGAATCTATGGGATGATTGGCGGTCAAGTAGTGGATGTAGAGGCTGAGAAAAAACAGCAGACCATTTCCAAAGAACAGCTGGATTTTATCTATCGCCTGAAAACAGGAGCATTGATTGAAGCTGCTATGATGATTGGTGCGATTCTTTCTGATGCAACCAAGGAGCAAATTGCAGTTATGGAGC
Source organism: uncultured Lachnospiraceae bacterium (assembly GCA_964650965.1). Lineage (GTDB taxonomy): Bacteria > Bacillota > Clostridia > Lachnospirales > Lachnospiraceae > CAZYYO01. The sequence goes on from CAZYYO010000042.1 coordinate 10,269, forward strand.
AGGTAGCTGCTAAGGTAGGCATGGCATTTCAGATTCAGGATGATATCTTAGACGTTACCGGAGATACCAGTATATTAGGTAAGCCTGTAGGTAGTGATGAGAAGAATGAGAAATCTACCTATGTGGTTTTTATGGGATTAGAAGAAGCCAAAGCAGAGGTGGAGCGTCTGTCGAAAGAGGCAGTAGCACTATTAAACAGTATGTCCGTAGAGAATCCATTTCTTACAGAACTTCTATTATATTTGATTCACAGGAATAAATAGGGGAAGATACTATGGTATTAGATAAAATAACCAAAGAAAATGATATTAAGAAGCTGACTCCACAGGAACTATTAAAGCTGCGAAGTGAGATTCGAGAGTTTTTGATTGAGAAGCTATCAGTAACTGGTGGGCATTTGGCCTCTAATCTGGGAGTAGTTGAGCTGACTATGGCCATCCATATGGTGTGTGATTTTCCCCAGGATAAAGTGATATGGGATGTGGGACACCAATCCTATACCCATAAGATATTAACAGGTCGAAAAGATGGCTTTGACGATTTAAGAAAGTATGGTGGACTTAGCGGATTTCCAAAGAGAGAAGAAAGTCCTTGTGATGCATTCGATACAGGACATAGCTCTACATCCATTTCTGCAGGCTTGGGATTTGCCTGGGCAAGAGAATTGCAGAAGGAGGATTATAAAGTGATTTCCGTCATTGGAGACGGTGCACTTACCGGAGGTATGGTTTTTGAAGCCTTAAATAATGCATCTGCATTAAAGAAGAACTTTATTATTGTATTAAATGATAATAATATGTCTATTTCTGAAAATGTAGGCGGTTTATCTACACAGCTTTCTAAGATGAGAACCAGCACCAATTACACTGGATTAAAAGAAGGGGTTACTCAGTCCTTAGAGAAAATTCCAGTTTATGGGGACAAGATTGTTGATAAAATTCGGAAAACCAAAAGTGGAATTAAGCAGCTTCTCATTCCAGGAATGATATTTGAAGAGATGGGAATTATGTATCTAGGTCCTGTGGATGGCCATGATATATTTGCTTTAGAGAAGGTATTGAAGGAAGCAATGCAGTTTGCAGGTCCGGTGTTGGTTCATGTTCTTACCAAGAAAGGATATGGCTATCTTCCGGCAGAACGCCATCCCTCACGGTTTCATGGCACGGCGCCTTTTGACATTGATACGGGAATTCCAGCGAATCCTTCACCAAAATCTACTTATACCGATATTTTCTCCACCGTAATGCGCAAGATGGGAGACCGGGATGAGAAATTGGTGGCAGTGACAGCAGCAATGGCAGACGGAACGGGATTAAAGCGTTTTCATAATATGTTTCCGGAACGATTCTTTGATGTGGGAATTGCAGAGGAACATGCAGTAACCTTCTGTGGAGCGTTGGCAGCGGCTGGTATGAAGCCGGTATTTGCAGTGTATTCTTCTTTCCTGCAGCGGGCGTATGATCAGATTTTACATGATATATGTATGCAGAATCTTCCGGTAGTATTTGCTATTGATCGGGCTGGTCTGGTAGGAAGTGACGGAGAAACCCATCAGGGAGTTTTTGACGTTTCCTTTTTATCCTCTATTCCCAATATGACGGTGATGGCTCCTAAGAATAAATGGGAATTGTCTGATATGCTGAAATTCGCCATTGATTTTCCAGGACCGATTTCGCTGCGTTATCCTAGAGGAGAAGCGTATGATGGATTAAAGGAACAACGGGATAAGATTGTATTGGGGAAATGCGAAGAAATTCACCAGGGAAACCGTGTGTTGCTTTTTGCACTGGGTAGTATGGTTAAGTCAGCACTTGCAGTGGCACAGCAGCTGCAGCAGCATGGAATTGATGCTGGCATTTGTAATGCTCGTTTTGCAAAACCTTTGGATACCGCATATCTTAGAGATGCTATGTTACAATATGATTTGATTGTTACAATGGAAGAAAACGTACTTCTTGGCGGTATGGGAGAGCATGTAACAGAATATCTGACCATGAACCACTATCAGGGACAAATTATTAATGTTGCCATAGATGATGAATTTGTTGTTCATGGAAATGTAGACCTGTTAATGAAAACGGTGGGAATAGATGCGGACAGCATTACTCGTCGCATTCTGGATGAATATAAAGGATAAGAAATGAAAGAAAGATTAGATGTATTGTTGGTAAAACGTGGTCTGGCTCCCTCTAGAGAGAAAGCGAAAGCCATGATTATGGAAGGCAACGTATTTGTAAAAAATCAAAGGGAAGATAAGGCGGGAAGTACCTTTCCAGAAGACTGCGTGATTGAAATTCATGGAAATACCTTGAAATATGTAAGTCGTGGAGGGCTAAAGCTGGAAAAGGCCATGTCCCATTTTGATATTACCATGGAAGACAAGGTGTGTATGGATATTGGTGCTTCTACCGGAGGATTTACTGACTGCATGCTGCAAAATGGGGCAAAGCGCGTCTTTGCAGTAGATGTAGGCTATGGACAGTTTGCATGGAAGCTTCGTCAGGATCAACGGGTGGTGTGTATGGAAAAAACCAACATTCGCTATGTTACCCAAGAGGATATTGGGGAGTTATTGGATTTTGCATCCTGCGATGTATCCTTCATTTCCCTTACCAAAGTATTAGAGCCAGCCCGTGCTCTGTTAAAGGATGGGGGAGAAATGGTCTGTCTCATTAAGCCACAGTTTGAGGCCGGAAGAGAAAAGGTTGGGAAAAAAGGGGTTGTAAGAGAGAAATCCACCCATGAAGAAGTAATACAGAAGGTGATAAGCTTTGCAACCAGCATTGGATTTGATATTATAAATCTGGAGTATTCCCCCATTAAGGGACCGGAAGGAAATATAGAGTACCTTGTTCATATTAGAAAAACCAACGAACCAGTAAAGGAGGTACCAGTGGATGTACATCAGGTAGTGGAAGCTGCCCATGGCTCCCTGGACAAATAGGATTGAAGCATTTTTTCATTATCTCACGAGATGAGCAGGAGAAAAATCGAACATTTACCAATTCTCTAGTGGATTACATTACCACAAAAGGAGGGACTGCTACCGTAGCAGCCAATCCGGAGGATGGTGTTACCAAAGATACATCCCTTCAGGTGCCACAGGAGGCAGAGTGTATTCTTACGGTTGGCGGAGATGGTACCTTGATTCGTGCCGCTCAGAATACCTTCGGCAGTAAGGTGCCGCTTCTTGGCGTGAATCGAGGGCATTTGGGTTATTTGTGTGATTTGGATGAGGATATGATATATTCGGCATTGGACCGGTTATTTGAAGATGACTATGATGTGGAAGACCGTATGATGATTGCTGGATTCGTACAGCATGCCCATGGCAGGGGGCAGGAGGTTTGTACCTTAAATGATATTGTTATCTGCTCTACGGCGGGACTTCGTGTCATTAATCTTACCCTGTATGTAAACGGACAATACCTGTATTCCTATAATTGTGATGGTATCATCTTCTCTACTCCTACAGGAAGTACTGCTTACAATTTATCGGCAAATGGTCCCATTGTAGACCCGAAAACCAATTTGATTCTTGTCACTCCCATTAACCCCCATACCTTAAATTCCAGAAGTATTGTATTAGACCCTGAGGATGAGATTGCTGTGGAAATTGGGGATAGAAGAGGAGATATAAATGAAACGGCTGAAATCAGCTTCGATGGAAACCACAAAAAGACATTACAAAAAGGGGAACAGTTAATTGTTCATAAAACCCAAGAAAAGACACATATGATTCGTTTCAGCCGAATGAATTTCTTAGAAAGAATTCGCGAGAAAATGCAGGCAGACTAGAGGAGAAAGATATGAAAGGCAATCGACAGGCGAAGATTCTGGATCTGATTATTAAAAAGGAAATAGGTACCCAGGAGGAGTTGACCTTGGAACTGGAAAAAGCAGGTTATCAGGTGACCCAGGCTACCGTATCCCGTGATATTCGGGAAATGAAATTAACCAAGGTGGCTATGAGCGATGGAAAGCTTCGCTATGTAGCATTTCGAGAAACCAGTCAAAATCTGTCAGAAAAGTATATTCGTATTTTCAAGGATGGATTTATCTCCATGGACAATGCACAAAACATTCTGGTAATTAAGACCGTGGCTGGAATGGCTATGGCAGTTGCAGCGGCATTGGATCATATGGAGTTTCAGGAGATTGTTGGAAGTATTGCAGGCGACGACACCATTATGTGTGCCGTTCGAAGTGTGGATGATACGATTACGGTTATCAGCAGGTTAAGAAAGTTAATTGAAGAATAAAGGATTTCTGCTAAGGAGAGAGTAGAAGGAGAGCATATGCTAGTTAACTTACACGTGAAGAACTTAGCCTTAATTGAAGAGGCGGAAATTGAATTTACCAGAGGACTTAACATCCTGTCCGGTGAGACAGGTGCCGGTAAATCCATTCTCTTAGGAGCTATGAACATGGCGCTGGGAGGAAAGGTGCAAAAGGAGATGCTTCGAGGGAATGAGAAGGAAGCATTGGTGGATGTGGTATTTCAGGTGACAGACACACAACAGAAGAAGCAGCTGCAGAAGCTGGATGTGGAGGTATATGATGATGAAATCATTCTTACCAGGCGGATTACCGATACCAGAAGCGTTGCTAAAATCAACGGAGAGTCTGTTCCTGCAATGAAAATGAAGCAGGTAGGCGATATCCTGTTGGATATTCATGGACAGCATGAGCACCAGTCCCTGCTGGATAAGAAAAAGCATATGGAGCTGTTAGATGAATATGGCAGACAGGAGTTAGAGCAGGTAAAGTCTGATTTGCGTCAGTGCTTTCGTCAGTACACAGACAAAAAAAAGGAGCTGGATGCATCGGCTATGGATGAATCCCAGCGGATTCGAGAGCTGGAGTTTCTATCCCATGAGGTGGAAGAAATTGAAGGTGCAAGATTAGCTCCAGGAGAAGATGAAGTATTAGAAGAGGAGTACAGAAAGCTTAGTAATGGGCAGCGAATTGTAGAAAGCCTGAATGAGGCCTATGCAATGACCAATGCTATGGATGGAGCATCCGATCAGATAGGAAGAGGAATCAGGGCATTAAGCACCAGTCAGGAATATGATGAGCAGGTGAATACGCTTCTTATGACATTAACAGACGTGGATAATCTTCTCAGTGACTTTAATCGCGATTTGTCAGAATACATCGATCGAAACGAGTATGATGGCACCAGACTTCAGGAGACAGAGGAACGCCTTAATGAGGTGAATCGTCTGAAAGCGAAATACGGAAACACCATTGAGGCAATTTGGCAGTCTCTGGAAGAGAAGCAACAGCGACTTGCACAGCTGGAAGAATACGATACCTACGTAAATGATCTGAAGCTTCAGGTGGCGCAGCTGGAGGCTAAGGTTCAGAAATTCAGTGAACAGTTGTCTGGTATGAGACAGCGTCTGGCGTTGAACTTATCCCAGCAGGTAACGGATGCTTTATGTGATTTGAATTTTCTGGATGTACAGTTTGCTATGGAGTTTCAACGATTGGATCATTACACGGCAGAAGGCTATGATGATGCACAGTTTATGATTAGTACCAACCCGGGAGAGCCAATGAAGCCTCTTAGTAAAATCGCTTCCGGTGGTGAAATGTCAAGAATCATGCTGGCAATTAAGACTGTGCTGGCAGAAAATGATGCCATTGATACATTAATCTTTGATGAAATCGACAGCGGTATCAGTGGAAGGACAGCCCAGGCAGTGTCTGAGAAGATGAGTGTGGTATCCAGAAATCACCAGGTTATCTGTATTACCCATTTACCCCAGATTGCAGCTATGGCAGACAGTCATTATCTCATTGAGAAGGCAGTGAAGAATCAGGGAACTATTTCTAATATTCGAAAGCTGTCCTATGCAGAGAGTGTGGATGAGCTGGCAAGAATGCTAGGTGGCACTGCCATTACAGAAGCAGTATTAAACAATGCCAGAGAAATGAAGGAACTGGCGGAAACTACCAAAAAACAATAGGTTTAAGAATTTATATTTTTCAAATAATAAGAAAGGACGTTTTGTCCTTTCTTTTTTTACGCCGTCACGTAGGCGGAAGCTTTACTGATACAGGAGGGAAATATGAGATTGGCAGACACACATCGTAAGGAACTGGCGGGGATTCTTGCTTTGATATGGTTTACATTTATTATATGCTCGTTATTTTCGGGGATTCCGGATGAAATGAAGGTGGCGGGACAGATTCAGGAGGTGCGCCTTCAGGTTCCAGTGACCTTATCCAAGATGGAGAACGCTTCCACTATGGAGACAGGTAACATTATCCCATACTCACAGCAGGAAACAGGCAATATCATCTCCGACCCACAACAGGAATCAGTGGAGAGAACCTACCTATGTAAGTTGTTTGGTGTTATTCCCGTGAAAACAATTCAAGTAATATCCACTGCAAGACAGGAGGTATATGCAGTTGGTATGCCCTGTGGTATTTATATGAAGATGAAGGGGGTATTGGTAGAGGGATTGAAAGAAGTAGAGACAGAATCCGGTTTGACAGATACGCCGGCCAAGGGAATTATACAGCCTGGAGATTACATTTCCCAGGTCAATGGAGTAAGTATTAGCTCCAAGGAGGAAATGGCACAGCTGGTAAAGGAATCAGCAGGTGGGAAAATGACCCTTGGTATCATACGACAGGAGGAAAGCTTCCAGGTTGCCGTCACACCGGTTCAAAATACCCAGGGCATGTATCAGCTAGGCATATGGATTAAGGATGATTTGTCCGGCGTGGGTACACTTACCTATTACAGGAAGGACGGAAGCTTCGGAGCCTTGGGCCATGGAGTCAGTGATTCTGCCACAGGAAGTCTTCTTACCATGGAACATGGCTATATCTATCCCTCTGACATTACCTCTATCGAGAAGGGAGCCACAGGAAGTCCCGGTGAAATCACAGGCTTCATTCAGTATGGCAAGGAATCGCTTATGGGAGAAATCAAAAAAAATACTCCTGCAGGAATCTATGGAGCTTTCCTTCCCTTTGCCTGGGATGAAATTCAAGGCATGCAATATGACCTGGCTTACAAGCAGGAGATTGAGAAGAAGGAAGCGGTGATTCTATTCCAGGTACAAGATCAGGTGAAACCTTACAGCATCCAAATAGATGCCATTGATTATGAGCCCAAGGAGAAGAACAAATCCTTCCGGTTTCACGTAACTGACAAAGCTCTCTTAGAGGAAACCGGAGGCATCGTCCAGGGAATGAGTGGCGCCCCCCATTATTCAGAATGAGCGGTTTATTGGGGCGGTAACCCATGTGTTTGTCAATGACCCCACCAAAGGGTATGGAATATTTGCAGAGACCATGGTAGAGGAGAATTAATATCGATGCATGAGGTGACAGGCTAGTAACCTATGGCTGGTTATTTACTGTTTATAACAGTATCATTATGATAGCAGATTTATAAGATGCAAATAAGAAAAAAATACTGCAAAATATTTTTAAATTTGCTATACTTTCTATATAAGAAAACAGTAGCACTGGTACGAAAAGAGGAAATCTTTTATGGAGAAAAAAGTTCTGCTTGTAGCAGATGATGAACCTATGAGCCGTGATATTATCCGGCATAATTTTGAGAAAATCTATCAGGTCATTGAGGCAAAGGATGGGCAGGAGGCTTTGGATTACATTCATAATACCCATGTGGATATTGTAATCCTTGATATCATGATGCCTAAGCGTTCGGGCTTTGAAGTATTGCAACAGGTGAAGTGTGAAGAAAAATACTCGGATATTCGCATTCTTGTAGCAACTAGTATTACAGAGAAGACAGAACGTCAGGCACTGGAATTAGGAGCAGATGATATTGTATTTAAGCCTTTTGACCCGGTTGTCATTAAGAAACGTCTGGATAACCTGCTTACCATGCAGGATCAGAAGAGAGAATTGGAACGGGCGTTGGTTAAGGCAGAGCAGTCTAATAAGGCCAAGACAGATTTTCTTTCCCGTATTAGTCATGATATGAGAACTCCATTAAATGGGATTCTGGGCATTACAACACTGTTGAAGGATGTTGTAAATGATGAGAAGGTATACAATGACTTGATTCAATTGGAAATGTCAGGAAAATACCTACTGAATCTTATTAACGATACTTTGGATGTGAATAAAATTGAAGTGGGTAAGCTGGAGCTTCATCCGGATGTGTATGATGGAAGAAGTATTATAAACAATGTAGTGGGATTGATTCGTCCCAATATGGAGAAAAAGAATATTTCTTTTCATGTGTATGCCTCGGACTTGCCATTTACCATATTGTACATGGACATGGGCCGACTGCAACAGGTAGTGATGAATATCCTAGGAAATGCTGTGAAATTTACGCCAGAAGGCGGAACAATTACTGCTACCGTGACAAATATTTCTCATGATAGTCATGTAATATGGGACCGAATTGTTATCAGTGATAATGGGGTAGGTATGAGCGAAAAATTCCTGCCGCACATTTTCGAAGCCTTCTCTCAGGAAGATCCAACCAGTACAGGGAATACCACAGGTACAGGGCTTGGAATGACCATTACAAAGCAGATTATCGAGTTAATGGGGGGAACTATATCCGTTGAAAGTGAAATGGGGAAGGGGACAACCTTTACCATTGAAATTCCGCTTACCGTTGCTACTGATGAACAGGTGAAGAAATGGAAGGGCAGAAAGAATTTAGATGTAAATGAATATGCCTTTGAAGGAAAGCACATCCTATTGTGCGAGGATCATCCATTAAATGCCCAGATTGCTACCAGGTTGTTGGAGAAAAAAGGAATTATTGTTGAACAGGCAGCCAATGGTCGTGTGGGACTGAAAATGTTTCAGGAGTCAGAACTGTTTTATTATGATATGATTCTTATGGATATTCGTATGCCAGAGATGGATGGTTTGGAAGCTACCAGAGCGATTCGAAAACTAGAACGTAAGGATGCCTGTAGAATACCGATTGTAGCAATGACGGCTAACGCATTCTATGAAGATGTGGAGGAAGCAAAATATGCCGGCATGGATGCGCATCTTGGAAAACCCATTGAGGTTGATAAGTTGTTCAGCTGTATTGCAGAGATGCTTCATTTAGAGCGACAGAATGTGAAACGACAGATTTTGGTGGTGGATGATATTCCGATGAATCGAGCTCTTATTAAATCTGCATTAGAGCTGGAGTTTGAAATATTTGAAGCATCAGATGGAGCAGAAGCACTAGCAGCATTAAAGCAGCATAATGGCGTGGATGCAGTGATTACCGATATCCAGATGCCGGGAATGGGAGGACTGGATTTGATTCGGGAAATTCGTAAAATTCCGGAATATAACCACATTTCCATTATCGCCAATACACAGTTTGGGGACCCGGAGCAGGAAGAGGAAATTCTGGATTTGGGAGCAAATGATTTTGTATATAAACCAACGACTCCAAAGATTATAGAGTTACGTGTGAGAAATGTATTAAACCGCATTTAGGAAAGAGAGTCATATGAAGGTTAGTCATAAATATGATGATATTATTCACAGAGAACATCGTACATCTACCGTACATGCACCTATGCCAGCAGCAGACCGAGCCGCACAGTTTGCTCCATTTGCAGCATTGACTGGCTTTGAGGGACAGATACAACAGACAGCAGTGGCGGCAGAGCAGAAAGTGAATCAACAGGGATATTTAGAAACTTATTGAGCTTATTCGACAAAATACAACAAGAAATGTAAGGAAAAAGAGAGATAATGTACGTGTAGTGTTGCATTACTACAAGATATGGGGAGTGTATGTAATGCAGAATATAAGGGTGTCGATTACTTCGACAAGAAAACATTGATTGATAGGGAAAATTGGGACTATAATACATATAGTTTCGAAACGGAATATATTTGATACTACAAATATATTCGCACAATGTGTACTTAACAAGTTCAGGAGGACATCATGGGAAAATTGAATGTTGCAATTGCGGACGATAATGAAACAATGCTACGTTTATTAGACGACATTATCAGAACAGATGAAGAGTTAGAAGTAGTTGGAACAGCAAAAGATGGGGAAGCAGCATATCAGCTGATAAAAAACAAGGAGCCGGATGTAGTTTTATTAGATATTGTTATGCCTAAGGTAGATGGATTAGGCGTTTTAGATCTGGTGAACAGAGATACAACAATTAAAAAGGCTCCAAGCTTTATTATGGTTAGCGCAATTGGGCGTGAGAAAATTACAGAGGATGCATTTGACTTAGGTGCAGATTATTATATTATGAAGCCTTTCGATAATGATACGGTAATTAAGCGGATTAAGAAGGCGAATAGGAACCATCAGCCAAACAAAAAACAGAATGTTCATTCTGGGGTTATCAAAGCAATTCAGCCGTTTGAAAAAGAAGAGAGTAAGACGGACGAAATAGCGTTAGAAGCAGATGTGACAAATATTATTCATGAGATTGGAGTTCCTGCACATATTAAGGGATATCAATATTTAAGAGATGCCATTGTAATGTCAGTTCTTGATATGGATATGTTAAATTCTATCACTAAAATTCTATATCCTACCATTGCAAAAAAATATGATACTACCTCTAGTCGGGTGGAGCGCGCCATAAGACATGCCATTGAGGTTGCCTGGAGTAGAGGAAAGATAGATACCATTGATGAATTGTTTGGATATACGATTAATCATGGAAAAGGAAAACCAACCAATTCAGAATTTATAGCATCAATTACCGATAAAATTCGTTTAGATTATAAACAAAGATAATAGAAGGCTGCAGTACATGATACGTACTGCAGCCTTTTTCCTTTGTGTTATTAGTAGCTGACGGCCTGTTGAGATATGGAATAATAATAGGCATGATCGGATAGAATTTCTTCTGGGGCAACCTGTGTCATATTGACTTCTCGTACCATGTCTGTTAATTCCTCCTTGGACTGCCCAGGAAGTGCAGGAATAAGAAGAACTTCATGAATGCTACTTGGGAGAATAAATAAGTCTCGATTTAATTTCTTTGCAAAATCATGCAATAGGTGCTGATACAGAATACAGCAGGCTCCATTTAATTTGGCATGATTTGTCAGAACGAAGATTTCCATGGTGTCCTCTGGAAGCTCGTCTAATATATATCCGTCACTATCCGGAAGTATCTCCGTCATCATATCCCGCATATCCCGTAAGTCTGCTTCCAGAAGCCTGGGGGTATTTCTTGTAGCACAATCCATAAGTTCATCACATGTGACATTCCAATATTCCAGGTGGGAATTGTGAATTAAAATGGATGCACTGGAGTTATCATTGTGATCCAACAAATAACAAAAAACGATAGCCAAATCCAGGTAAGGAACGTGGGGAACATCTGCCAATAATTCTAAATTTTTGCTATAGTTCACTAGCTTATAAATGATACGTTGCGAAATTTTTTCAAAATCAGAAAAAAAGGAAATATCAATCCCTTCCTCCATACGATGAGCTTCATAAGTTGCAATGATATCATCACACACCTTCTCCATGGTGCACCCTTGTAAATATTCATTATAATAATAATTCAGATAGATGGTTGGACTGATGTTACATCCATCTTCTGTAATAATTAAACTGTCTAGCTTTAGACTGTTATTTTTCATAATGGTTTTTATTTGAATTTGGGTGTTCTCTGAAAATAATGCTTTGATTTGCTCCAGGAGTGTTTCCTGGAATTCCTGATAAGTCATGATTCCTCCAATTCTGACATGAAGGAGAGTAAGAAAAATCCACGCAAGGGACGTTGCGTGGATTAAGTTTATCAGATTTTTATTCTAGATGCAATTAAAAATTTATAAATATCTATTAATTTT
>CAZYYO010000043.1:0-20907 GCA_964650965.1 uncultured Lachnospiraceae bacterium
CAAATTTACTCATATCATTCTGCTCCAGCTTTAAGAGCGAAATCTTGTTGTTCAGCCCCCCACCATAGCCTGTCAGGGAGTGATTTGTGCCGACAACCCTGTGACACGGGATAATGATGCAAAGCGGATTCCAACCAACGGCTCCTCCCACAGCACGAGCGGACATTTTGCTAATCCCCCGCCTTTTTGCGATATCCATTGCTATCTCTCCATATGTTGCTGTTTTCCCATAGGGGATCGTCAACATATACTCTATGACCTCTTTGCGAAAATCCGTGATATTCTTTATTTTGTATGAAGGCGTAAAGTCAGGATTATTCCCAGAAAAATAGATATCCAGCCATTTCACGGTATCCTCAAAAACAGGAAGCAATCGTTCTTCACACTCCGTAGTATGTTTGGCGGCATCTCTTGAACCGTCAAACCACAATCCTGTAAGATATTCACCATCACTGTTCATCAGCATATTAGAGAACCCATCCGGTGTTTTATAAATCCATTTATATGTCAACATCAATACCTCTTTTCTACTACACGCCCATATATGCGTTGGAATCTTTGGGTGCTTCATTTCTATCCATATCACTATATTCTCGAATGGCAGAGCATACCGTGATTTTATAGCTTTCAAATAGCTTTTCTCTGCCCTCTTTCTGACTCATGCGGTGTTCCATAACATTTCTCCACTGCTCCACAGCTTCCTCACTATCCCATACATTCATCGATAATAGCTTGCCTTCTTCATTCAGACTCGTGAAACGTTCTGCACAAATAAAGCCTTCAAACCCTGACAGAATAGGCTTCAACATAGCGGCTAATTCCAAATATCTTTTCATGCCTTCCCTCGTTGGCTTTACTTCAAATAATACAACTACTTTGCTCATATCCAAATCTCCTGTTCTATTTACGGCTGTTTTGTCTTTTTCGGTATTCAGTTGGAGTGATTTCCATCTCTTTTTTGAAGAAATTATAAAACGCTGACAGACTACCGAAACCAACAGAATAGGCGATATCAATTATCTTTGTTTCCGTATCTGCCAAAAATCGTTTGGCTTCCTCCAAGCGGAGTTGATCAGCATAGGCTTTGGGTGTCATACCATATTCATCTTTGAAAATATCCGAAAGTCTTCGCCCAGTTACACCAATCTCATTTAGTTCTTTATTCAAATCTGCCTGTTCGCGGTATACCGCTTCTATTTTTTGTTTTACATCTTCTGCAATCTGTTTCATGGGCTGATAATCAATCAAATCGCTCCGACATCTCTTACACGGTCGAAACCCCGCCTGCCTTGCCTGTTCGGAGTTCTCAAAAAAACAAATATTTTCTTTTTGGGGCGGTTTTGATTTGCAGGATGGACGACAGTATATACCTGTGGTCTTGACGGCATAGAAAAAAAGCCCATCATATCCTGCATCATTATCCAAAACCGCCTGCCACATTTCCTGTTCTGTCATGATTTTTTCCTCGCTGGAGCAGGGTCAATAAGTTCAGGTATTGCCCCGCCAGCGATTGCCCATAAATACAGGCTGGCAACCGTTCCATACGGAGAATACCTTTTACAATACCGATTAAATCTTTCTCTGTCGATTTTTCGGTGTCGATACAGCATTCGCATTCCACGCAGAATCGCCAAATCTCCAAAGCTAACCACATCCGGGCGCTCCATGCAGAAGGTCATAATCATTTCTGCCGTCCATACACCGATTCCTTTTAAGGAAGACAACTCCTTGATAACCTGCTCATCTGTCATAGTCTGCAGTGCATAAATATCAAAAGAATCATCCTGGACTTTTTCAGCAAAGTCCAAAATATAATCTGCTTTTTTGTAAGTCATACCGACGGATTGCAATTCATCTCTATTAAGGGATAAAATGCCCACTGCATCTACATCGGCTAATTTTACAGACAGTCTTTCCCATATAGTTTTCTGTGCCGCTGTGGATATCTGCTGTCCAATAATATGGTGTACAACAGAGGAAAACAAATCATCATCAATCGTTCTATCAATATGCCCGATTTTATCAATGGCTGATGCTAACTTCTTATCTCTGGATTTCAAATATTCTACTTCTTTTTCTCCGTAGTCAAAATACAAATACATCACCTCCATTTGAAAAGTTTATCAGGAATTCTTAATAGTTTCTTTTCATATTTGGAAATGTAATTTTTATCATCTTATATTTTTGTGTTTGGATGTCTATATTGACCATGTTTTTGTGTTTTATTATCATATTGAATGGCAAATTTCGGACAACGATGCAAACAGCCCAGGCACATTTCACATTCCGGCTTTATCCATACAGGCTTTCCGTCAACCATTTCAATTGCATCCGCTGGACATTTCTTTGCACATAAACCACAACCAATACAGGTATCGCCTACATGCAAATGTGATGTCTTTGCAATTTTCTGTAAGCCATACGAATGAAATACCTTTGCAATTATTTTTGGTACAAACCTGTTTTTTACAAAATTTCCATTTGCTCGTTTTTCTATTAGGCGACAAATATCATCTAGCTGTTTCTCTGCCTTTTGATTTTGTAAATTTACTTTTTCTTTATTACTCAAATCAAATATAGGTGTCCAAACATCAGGCATCTTCACACTATACATTGCTGATAATTTAATATTTCTTTTTGCAAGTATTTCCCTGGCAAATTCATATGACTTTCCTGGGGTAGTCCCATAAGTTGTCAAATAAAAAATATATTTAGTTTTTTCTACTTTTATTTGATTTAAAAATACAGATACAATCTTTGGAAGTCCCCAAAAATATGTAGGCGCAACAATGCCAATAATCTCATCCTGCTCAATTATGTTTCCATCATAGCTTTGAATAGACCTTGCTTGCATATTTTCACTTTGCGCAATCTGTTCCGCTAAATATTTGTTATTACCAGTTGCCGAAAAATAATATATCATTCTATTACCCCAATCTTATTTTTACTACAAGTTCAAATTTTTATCATTCTATTCCAGCTTTAAGAGTGAAAATTAGAATAATAAACGAATGTCCCCATATATACATATCCGGATGATTCCTACAATTATTAGATGCAGCGGATAGTACAGATAGAAAAACCATTTCATCCACTTCGCTTTTCCCTTTTCTCCATTATAAAGTTTCAATACAGGATATACTAGCAGAACCCCAATTTGCACCAGGGCATAGCCCCTGCTCACAAAAAAGAAGGATATTAATGCATATAGGAACACCAATGGGAGTATTCCTTTCATTTGTTTTTCCAAATTGCCCCTTTTGCTATGCATTACTAATATAGAAAGCACCGCGATACAGCTCCAATCTGCTGGAAAAGCACTCCAAATCAACAGAAAAATTATCATGCCTTTCATCCATTTTTTCAACGGTAATTCTGCGTCCTGTAGCCAGAGCACGATTACTGCAATAAAAAGAGGGTACATGACACTCGTCTGATTAAAGATGCCTGTACGAAACGGAATGGGATTTATTCCAAATGCAAAGCAGTATGCAAAATGAGAAATGAATGCGAAAATGCCCATCCTTAGCATATACTTTTTTACGTCATGGGTATAATAATATCCTTCACACACAAAAAACCACATAATAGGTGCTGTCAAACGTCCTATAATATGTAACCCTACTGCTACTGGTTCCGCAGGAAATCCGGGATAAAATAAGTCACACACATGGTCTATTGTCATTGCAATAATTGCAATTAGCTTCAAATGATTCGTATTCAACTGCTGTTTCATATCATCAATCCTTCCTTGCCTTGGAATGATGTGTTGCTTTCATCTCATACATTCGTTCATCTGCACGACGCTTTAAGGCATCTTCTGTAAGAATAGAATCTTCCATATAGGTAGCAAAGCCATAACTGATACGCAAGGAAAATGGTTTATTATTTTGCTCATTATAGTATGTAAGCAACTGCTCAATATCCTGTATCAACGGCTCAATAGATTCTGTGTTTGAGCGAATACAAACCAAGGCAAATTCATCTCCACCATATCGGGCAGAAAAATCTTTTCTAGTGGAGCATCCCTTTTCAAGGATTTCTGCTAATGCAATTAATGCTTCATCCCCTTCCACATGACCAAAAGAATCGTTAATCGTTTTAAATTTATCAATATCAATTACCACCAAATAAAGTGTCTCGTCTTTCTTTATATCACGAATCTTTTGCGTAAGATAAGCATCAAATTTACCTCGATTATTCAATTTTGTCAGGTCATCAATAGAAATCTGGCTATTCTGGGTCTGAATAAAGAAGATCATGAAAGAAATGGTTGTTCCAATCCATATTAAAGGCAGTCCAAAAAACTGCGATTGCACAATACTACAAAGAAGCGGAAATATTGTAAATATTACCAACATAAAGGATTCCTTTTTGACCCGTAATCCCTTTGCCTTTATGCCGTGAATGAAAGCAATCATCGCTGCATAAAGCATATACAAAATGCCAATTACAGCCTGTGTCCAGCATAAGGGACCGCGATGATAAACATTTGCAGTATCTACATAGAAATATAATCCATTCCATGGAGCGGTTATACTCATAAATAATTCAAATATAAGTGGCAATAAGCCCAGTACCAAAACTACCATTTTGATTTGTTTTCTCTTTAATCGAAATGACACATACAACAACCAGAGAAATAAAATAACACTGGAGAGAACATAATATAATACATTGCTCCCAACAAGCAGAAATCTGGCACAAGAAAATGTTTTCCCATCCGTAATCCATGTAATCATATCCATACATAAAATAGCCATGTTGGCAAGTATTAGATATAGAAAAATTGTTTCATCCAGCATGGGCGAATGTTTTTTTCGTAAATTCATGTAAATCAAGAAACATATGCTAAAAGCAAATCCCTCTAATACCAAATAGTAGTAATATGGAAGCATGCAACTCCTCACTTTCTAAGTATCATAAGCGTACTTGTACATTTTAATTGCTATCTTAAGTATAAACGACAACTTATCTAACTGGAAGAGTTATTTGTTCTCCTTGCCCTATTTTTCATTAATAATAGGGCAAGATAGTTAAAATTCCTTCACCTTGCCCTTTTCACCACTTTTTTCACTATTTTTTAGCTCTAAAAGGGCAAATATCATGATTATTTCTTTCACTTGCCCCGCCAAACTAATACACCCCTTGTCTACCTGACAAGGGGTGTATGAAACCGCATCCATATAGCAGTACGAGTTGTTTATGCATTCAATGCAGCTACGATTCCATCTAACTGCTCCTGGGTCATGCCTGCGAAGGACATCAGAGCGGACAGAGGCATATCCTGCATCATCTGGGCTGCCATCTCAGCACCGCCTTCTCCCATAGCTTCCATGTCGGAGGCATCGGCACCCTGGCGAGATCCCATCTGAGCCATCATGCCGCCTAAGACCTGCTGACCCTTAGAGCTCTTCATAATCTGTCCCATGGTGGAGGTTGCTGTAAATACTACCGGAATCTCTGTGGTAGAGGTTACATTTACAGAAGCACATAATGGAAGGTCTCTAGAAGAGGTTCCTACATGAAGCTTGAACTCACCACTTTCTACGTGGAAGTCATGAAGCTTCACTTCATAATATGCAAAGGCTCTTGCATCTAAGGTAAAGGTTACCGTCTTGCTTTCTCCTGGATTCAATGCCACCTTCTCAAAGCCCTTCAGCTCGCGCATTGGACGAATTGCTGTGCTTTCTACATCCTCTACATACAGCTGAACAACTTCCTTACCGAAGCAGTCCCCGGTGTTGGTTACGGTAACACTTGCTGTAAGGATTTCATCATCCTTCATTTCTGTCTTATCTAATTTCAGGTCTGATACTGCAAAGGTTGTATAGCTTAGACCATAACCGAATGGGAACAATACATCCATTTCCTTCTTATCATAGTAGCGATATCCAATAAATACCCCTTCTTTGTATTCAGGGCAGCCTTCCTCTCCTGGGAAGTTAAAGTAGCTTGGACTATCAGCCAGCTTCTTAGGAAACGTCTCTGCCAGCTTACCAGATGGATTAACATCTCCATACAGAAGAGATACGGTTGCTTCTCCGGCACCATCTCCAGCTAAATACATCTCCAATACGGAAGACACTTCATCTAACCAAGGCATTACCGTTGGTGCACCATTGTGTAATACTACAACGGTGTTAGGCTGTACTGCTGCCACCTGAGAAATCAATTCATTCTGATTTGCAGGCATATCTAATATCTTACGATCAAAGCCTTCTGACTCAAAGGAATCTGGCAGACCAGCGAAAATAACAGCTACCTTTGCTGCCTTTGCTGCTTCTACTGCCTCTGCAACCAGTGCAGGGTCTCCAACGGTTTCCTTTACGTTATAGCCCTGGGCATAAGTCACCTTGTAATCCTTGGCTGCATCTACTGCATTGGATACATATGCACTGTTAATATGGCTGGAGCCGCTTCCCTGATATCTTGGTTTTGCTGCAAATGCTCCGATAAATGCTACTTCACTATCCTTACTGATTGGAAGAACCTTGTTATCATTCTTAAGCAGTACCGCACACTCTGTTGCAGCCTTGGTTGCCACATCATAACAGGTCTTACGGGTTGCATCAGAAGATTCCGGTGCATCCTTTGGCTGATTCTCCAGACTCCAATCAATCACAGTAAGAATTCTTCTTACAGATTCATCTAACTGCTTCTCATCTAATTCTCCAGCTTCCACTGCTGCAATAATGGCTTTCTCCGTTACATCACTTCCGCCTGGCATTACCAGATCCAGTCCTGCTGCTACGCCCTTGGCTCCATCCTTGCCAGCGCCCCAGTCTGTTACTACGAAGCCCTCAAAGCCCCAGCGGTCACGAAGGGTATCGGTCAACAGATATTTATTCTCTGAGCAGAAGGTTCCATTTAACTGATTATATGCACACATAATGGAATGCGGCTTGCCTTCCTTCACTGCTTTCTCAAATGCTGTCAGGTAAATCTCATGTAAGGTCCGCTCATCCATAATGGAATTACCAGACATACGCATGGTCTCCTGGTTATTGGTAGCAAAATGCTTCATGCAGGCGGAAATATGCTTGCTTTCCAAGCCTCGGATATAAGCTGCTGCCATGGAGCCTGCCATATAAGGGTCCTCGGAATAATATTCGAAGTTACGGCCACACAGTGGACTTCTCTTCATATTAACGCCAGGTCCCAGCAGCATGGTTACATGCTCTCTCTGACACTCTTCCCCAAGAGTTTCTCCCAGCTTTTGCACCATGTCTGTGTCGAAGGATGCAGCAACTGCACTGGCAGTAGGATAGCACACGGTGGAAATACTCTCGTTAATTCCCAGGTGATCTCCCTCCCCCTTCTGCTTTCTTAATCCATTAGGTCCATCGCACATCATAACCGACGGAACACCTACACGGTCAATGTTCTTAGAATGCCAGAAATCTCTTCCTGAACAAAGAGAAGCTTTCTCCTGCAGGGTCATTTCTGTAATCATCTGTTCAATGTTCATAACTGTAAAACCTCCTTATTATGTTTTCTTTTATTATGTGAAAATGATTGCACATCTTCTATGTTATGAACACAGTGTAACAGAGAAATCCGAAACTACGCTATCACTATTTTGACATTTTTATCAAGAAATCCCGCATTTCTAATAAAAGAACGAAAATCGTTTTCAGTGGCTGCACATAGGTATTCTACACGTAAATCTGGTAGTTAAGTCCTGGAGATAATATTACATAGAGCCTGGAGGTGTTCCACCGCCTTGCATTCCACCGGCACCGCGATTATCAAAGGAACCGCCGCCCTGACCTTGTCCCATGCCACCTCCGTTAACAACACTTCCACCGGTAAAGGTAACAGAAGAGCTGCCATAACTGCAGGTATAGGATTGGTTGGTTTCTATCTGATCGCTGCTAATTTGTATCACGCCTCCTGTTCTGGCTTTTGCTGTTGCAAAGGAGAAAATCAAAGTATCTCCATTATAAAACGAAATGGTTTCTCCTGCTGATACTGCATCTGATATGGTAAATCCTGCATAGCACTGACTGGAATCTGAGGAAGGATTCTCCGCCATTCCACTGCTTCCAATGCAAACCAGGGTTCCTCCATCTACCGTCATGGTATTTTTGTTATCGCCGTAATCAATGGAGCCATTTCCTCCATCGGTTGGTCCGTCTACTACTACAGTGCCTCCTGTCATAGTGATATTGCCATTACTGTCTAATCCGTCTCCATAGGCACTAACGTAAACCTCTCCACCAGTGATATCCAGAATGCAGCTGCTGCTATCCCCTGTTTCGCTAGATGCGTTGAAGCCGTCATCCTGTGCCTGTAAGGTAACATTTCCTCCACTGATATGAATCTGTTCCGCTTCAATTCCCTCGTAGGATTGGGTAACAGTCAAGGTACCGCTGACCATGTAGAAATAACTGTCTGCATGCACACCGTGACCATGAACATAGTTGCTTCCCTCTCCTGCCTCTCTAGAAGCTGCCGAACAAGTTACGGTGAGATCTGCTCCATCAACAAGTACCGCAAAGTTACTGTCTACACCATTGTGGAGCGTATTTATGGTAAATGTTCCCCCCATGAGGCGAATGGTTCCCACCGTATTCTTAATTCCTTTATAGCTTCCCGTGTAGCTGGCACTTGAGGCCTGATCATTTGCCCCACCGGCTGTAGTAATATTGTAGGTTCCATCATAGATTTCAATGTTGGAGTATGCCATAATGCCATCATCTCCTGCATCAATATCAAAAGTTCCATCTAGAATATAGATATATCCCTTTGTGGTATAGTCCTCTTCACTGTCACACTTCATACCATCGCTTTCGCTGACAATATGATAGGTTCCTCCATAGATTTCCAGAGAATCCTTCGCCTTGATTCCATTTCCCTTACTGGTAACATTGATGGTTGGTGCATTTAATATTTTCAAGCTGTCCTTACAGACGATGCCCTGGGCATTCTTGGTTTCTGCATTTCCCTCATCATCCGTTCCCTGATAGGTTCCGGTGGCTGATACGGTAAGTGTTCCATTTCCATTGATGGTTAATGCCTGCTTACTAAAGAGGCATCCGTTAGGTTCATCGTTGTCTTCATTATAGAAGGTGGTATAGCTTTCGTTGTCATAGAGGTAATTCTCATATCCATCCACCAGGGTAATCACCTTCTTCTTGCTTCCGAAAATGGCAATCGCAGCACCGTCCGAAGAATGAACGGTAATCCCCTGTAGATACAGATGCACCTGTCCATCTACATTTACATAAATTTTACCATTGGTAAGCTCTCCTGTGAGAATATATTCCCCTGCCTGGGTAATCTCACAATCTCCGGTATATTCTGACAGATTAATGGTAACTGCATCAGCTCCTGGGGTGGTGTTGCTTTCATAATCTGTCACATCAGACAATGTCATAGTTATCATTTCTGCACTGATTGCTGTCTGCTGGGTAGATGACTTGGTATCTGCATCACTGTCTGTCTTGGAGCAGGCTGTGAATACTGCTAAAATCAGCACTAGGGTCAACAGGATTCCTATGATTCTTTTTCTCATATCTATTCCGCCTTTCTTCTTATTATCTTGCATAAGAATAATCCACTTTTCTGAACTCTGTGTGAAGATTGCGTAAATAGTATCTGTTGTTATTTCTTTCGATATTTCCCCGGTGTTTCTCCGGTTACCTGGCGAAATACTGCCGTAAACTGCTGCTGACTGGAAAATCCCATACGATCTGAAATAATACTGATGGGTAATTCGGTTGCCACCAATAGATATTGTGCCTCCCGAATCTTCTGCTGTCTAACGTATTCCGTAATATTCATTCCTGTCTTGTTCTTAAAATGATGGCACAGGTAGGTACGTTCCATAGACAGGCGACTGGCAATATCCTTACTGGATATTTTCTCATACAGGTGATCCTGCACATCTCGATAGATGGCATTCACCGTAGCTGAATCTGAATCTGGATGTGCCGCCAGAGACACTCGCCTGGTATAATCCACCAGCATCATGCGAAGCAGTTCATTTACATCAGCAACCGTACGCAGCGGTTCTACCCTGGCAATATAATTATCAGACAGCATAATAGCAGTATCATAGTTCAATCCGCCGGCAATGGCACTTCTTGTAGCAATGGATGTGGAGGCAATAAAGGTATTCTTAATAGAGCGTAGGGAATTTGGGGCAAGAATGGCCAGTTCCACCTCTGGATTAAATTGCAGCTGGTCAATATATTCTGCTACTTCTTCCACTCGTCCAAGACGAATCAGCTCATTTACCTCCTGCTCTACGGCTCTGTTAATGTGAATATCAGGGATAATATCCTCACTGGCACTTAAATCATAATGTTGTACCTGATAGCTGACGTGGATGGGAGCTTCCATACTTTCAGGATTAATAACCGTGTTCATAAAATCCAGCATGCTGCGAAAATTACTCACATTCATGCGAGGCACGTAATGACAGTATTGGCGAAGGCTTGTCTCTCTGGATTTGGGTAACTGGATTGATTTAGAAATTCTTCCCACCTGAGAATCTGTTAAATCATAAGGACAAGCCGGACCCAAAATCAAATACTGCTCTTTCTTCTTGTCAGTGGCTTCTTCTATACGAATATATCCACAGATAATATACTCTGGCGAAATCAAAATATTAACACCTGATGTACCTCCAATATATGGCAGAAGATAATAATATGCCAGATTTGGTGCAAACATCTGGCTGGCATAGGTTTCTAGCAGCTTCTCCCCCTTGTATAGCTGCACTGGAATATTAAATGCTTGATAAAACTTCTGTAGCAATTCCTTCATATATTCTATAGTCATAATCATCCCTTTCTGGTTAAATGCTTATCTTACCTGCTCTTTCACTTGCAAAACCTGTCAAATTTGTAAAGCCTGCTCAACTTGCTTCAAGATAACACACATTTTAATAAAAGTACACCCAATCCAATAACTTAATATAACTTTTTTATAGTAAAAATAAGACAAACAAAAAATTATTTACTAGGAGGTTTTATTATGAACACAAAAAAAGTTCCAAAATCACTGTATTTCACCTGGCCTACCAGAACCATTTCTCTATGTATTGGTGCTGCAATGTTAGGCTATGTTACTTTTTATGCCACTGACTTTATGGGGATTTCTGCAGTTACTGCCGGTGTGATTTTTATGCTGTCCAAGATTTTCGATGGTTTTACAGACATTGTTGCCGGATATCTCATTGATCGCACCAAGAGTAAGCTAGGCAAGGGACGTCCCTATGAGCTTGCAATCATTGGATATTGGGTTTCCATCGTACTGCTCTTCTCTGCGCCAAAGATGGGAATTACCCCTTCCTGCATTTACCTTTTTGTAATGTACTCTCTGGTTAATTCCGTATTTCTTACCTTACTGAATTGCTGCGAGCCTGTTTATCTAGCCAATACTTTAGATGACAGTGAACAAAGTGTATCCATTTTATCTCTGACAGGATTTATTTCCATGGTCTTTACTATGGTTGCCGCTATGATTATCCCACAGATGATTAAAACAATGGGAACCACCAGAGAAGGCTGGTTAAAGATTTCTCTGATTCTTGCCATTCCATTTACCTTGTTTGGATTGATTCGATTCCTTACCGTAAAAGAGCGAAAAGCCACCGCAAATTCCAGCGAAGCAATTAGCTTAAAGGATATGATACATTTATTAGCTCAGAATAAGTACATCTTATTATTTTCTGTGATTATTTTTACATCTAATATTGGTACCAATTTGGTAAACAGTGCACAAACATATTATTATACTTACATCATGGGAGATATTGGTCTTGCATCCATTATGTCATTATCCATGCTGGCAATTATTGTTGTAATTCTATTAACACCTTTGCTGTCAAAAAAATTTGGATTCGTTAATGTGATGCGTGCAACCACTTTATTAGGAATGGTTGGTTATTTATTAAGACTAATTAATATTCACAGTGTTGCTTTGCTTTTCATCTCTAACATCATTGCTATGATGGGCTTTTATACCATGTTCTCCTTTGCAGGCACCTTTGTTATTGACTGCATGGACTATGGCGAATGGAAAAGTGGTGTTCGTACAGAAGGAACCGTATCCTGTGCACAAAGTGTCACTGCAAAAATTGGAACTGCTATTGGTGTAGGACTGGTAGGACTTCTTATGGGATTATCCGGTTATGATGGTGCCTTAGCAACGCAAAGCACTTCTGCAAACTACATGATTATTGCTCTTTTCTCCATTGTGCCGGCTGTATTTTGTCTGATTCAGTTTATTTTACTGAAATTCTACGATTTAGATAAGCTTCTGCCACAGATTCGAGAAGATTTAAATAAGAAACGGGAGAATATTCAGGAGTAATATTTCATGGAACGCAAACGAGAAAGGATGGTATTTATGAAATTACATTTATCACAAAATCTAATAACAGAACCCTATGAAAAAAAATGGCAATTTGTCATTGGAAGCTGTCATGCAGCCACTTTACTTCGCAAAGATGCGATTGATATGTTATCTCAGGTCCATCAGGACCTGGGAATCCAATATGTAAGATGTCATGGAATTTTTAACGACGACATGAACACAATCAATACCTTTTCCAATGTACTTACAGTTCCAGGCTCTGACAAATTCCAGGAATATTCCTTTTATAAGGTAGGCGTTGTATATGATAACCTGTTATCTATCGGGATGCGTCCCTTTGTAGAATTATCCTTTATGCCTAAAATGCTTGCTGTAAATAAGGATCATGGAAAATCCTTCTACGGAAGCCTGATGTGTCTTCCAGAAGATTACAAAGCCTGGTCAGATTACATCAAAGCATTTATCACCTTTCTTCTTCACCGATATGGAGAAGAAGAAGTATCAAAATGGTATTTTGAAGTGTGGAATGAACCTGATTTACAGGGTATGTTCTTTCAGGGTACCCAGGAAGACTACTTCCAGCTCTATCAGGTAACAGCAACAGCAATCAAGGAAGTCTGCCCTTCTCTGCAGGTAGGCGGTCCTTCTACCAGTGGCAGCAAATGGATTACTTCCTTTATTGAACACTGCGAAAGCAATCATCTTCCTTTAGATTTTGTATCCACCCATCAGTACGCCGGCGACCCATTCCTTGGTATCTCTGATGACAGTGCTCCCGATGGAGTAAATAACAGTACCGATACGGCTGCACCTGCTGCGGAGGAATATAATATGGATGCCGTTCAAGAGCAAATGGCACAGCTGGCTGCAGCCTTTCAGCAGATGCCTGCGGAAACGCCATTTCTTACCATTCTTCGTACAATGATGCCGGACCCTTCTGAAACAACGGAAATGGATCGGGATGTATTTACCAAAAATGCCCAGATTGTCAAGAAACAGGCAAAAGATTATCCGGTTTTCTATACGGAATGGAACTTCTCCGCTTCCTTTGGCTGTTACAGCAATGATACAACGAAGGTTGCTTCCTACGACTTACGTACTGCACTAAGCACTAATCCCTACGTAGATGGCTCCTCTATCTGGTGCTACAGTGATATTTTCGAAGAGCTGCACCAGTTCACAGAGGAATTCCACGGTGGATTTGGTCTGCAAACCATTCACGGCATTAAAAAGCCTGTATATCATGGTCTGCAAATGTTAGCAGATGCCGGAGACAAACGGATTCTCTTATCTCCAGAGTGCCTGATGTCAGATGATGCTTCCAACCCGGTTCCTACGGAGGCTGCTGCTTTTGAAAGCCCAACAGAGAAACAGATTCTTCTCTTCCGTCAAAGTATGAAGCAGTTAGATTTACCAGCCGAGGAAGTATCCATTTCCGTGGAGCTGCCCCAGATGCCAAAGCAGGTGTATCTGCAACGCATTGATGCTACACACTGTAACCCCTTAAAGCTGTGGGAGGAGGATGGCTGTCCGAAGGACCTAACTCCTGTGCAGATAAGCAGCTTAAAGGACAATGACGTATATTTCCTGCGTATTGTAAAATAGCAGTATCAAAAAAGATTGGCAACCAATTTGGTTGTCAATCTTTTTTATTGCTGTAATATTTCTATCTCTATTGGTGAGACTCTTTCCTTCCTGTCCTACAGGCTGCAGTCCTCATGTCCACAGAAGGCATCCACTGGGGATACGCCCTTGAACTGGCTTCTTCCCATAATCTTGTCAAATACTGCGTCTAAGACTACCGGGCTTCCTGTGTAGGCATTAATATAGGCATCTGCCATAGGAATATCCAGTAAATGATATGGATTGGCTGTGCTGATTACCAGGCATGGCATCTCGCCTGCATACCATGGAATATCATTGCCAAGACCAAACATTACCTTCCAGTCTACACGTACTACTGTTGCATTGGATACCGTCTCCATATTCAGTACAATCATACACATATCATACTGGCTTACAAAATCATTGGTGCTTGCTCCAATTTCCTTCATTACCTTAAGCAGTGTAGGCGTTGGAATTCCTTTCATTAGAAGGTCCTGATTCAAATCCATCTTTCTCTTTCGTAAGGTTACTGTAAAGCCTTCCTTCTCCAGACGTGCCTTAATATCTGCTGCAAATTTCGATTTGTTGGATACATAATTTTCGATGACATTTAAATAAATCCGCTTTGTCTTATTAGGAGAAATAGGAAGCAGGTTCTGATTATCCTTCACCAGGGTCACTGCCTTATCCGCACATTCCAGCGTCCATTCTTTGGTCTGTGGCTGGTTAATAACCTCCATTGGATTTTTGCTAGGTACGATAGCTCCAGTCTTTTTCTTCTCTGGAAGCTTTAAGGATGCCTTTAACGCCAGTACTCTAAGGACTGCATCCTCTAACCGTTCCGGTGACAGTGTTCCATCCTGGATACCCTGCTTCATATAGCCGAAATCTTCATCCATGTTACGGTTGAATAAGATAACATCCGCACCACATTCTACAGAATATGGAACCGCCTGTCTTCTAGGCATATTCTGCATATAACCTACCATCAGTGTGGAGTCTGTAACGACAACACCGTTAAAGCCCAATTTTCCTCTCAGCAGCCCTGTTAACAGTGTCTTGGACTGAGATGCAGGCATAAATGCTTCCTTATCACTAATGTCCGGATTGATTGCTCTGGCCATCGCCGGCTGAGCAATATGACCAATCATAACCGTAGGAGCTCCCTTTTCAATTAAGGTCTGATAAATCATTCCATAGGTTGCCATCCACTCTTCTGCAGTTCTGTCATTTACAGACACCAGAAGATGCTGATCTCTTTCGTCACATCCATCCCCTGGGAAATGCTTAATGCTTACAGCCACATTTTCTTCCTGTGCCGCATCTAAGTATCCGTCCGCCATAGCAAGCACCTGCTGTGGGTCACTAGAGAAGGCACGTATATTGGTAATAGGATTTCGATAATTATTGTCAATATCTACAATAGGTGCAAAGCCCCAGTTCACGCCAATGGAAGCTGCTTCCTGACAGCTGATTTTACCCAGGCGGTAACCGCTGGTCATATCATTGGTTGCGGTACATCCCATGGGCATTCCATAATTGGTTCCTTCATTAATCGCTCCGCATCCTCCATTTTCCAGGTTCGCAGCAATAAGCATTGGTATCCGGCTGTTGTCCTGCACCATACGGATTTTCTCCTGTGCATCCTTCACCGGAATGGGACGAATCATCAGTCCGCCTGCCTTTAGATCCTTCGTTAAATGCTCTACACCTTTTTTCCCAAAGGAAGACAGGGCCGGACAAAACAGCTGTCCAACCTTATCATCTAAGTCCATCCCCTGATAAGTATCCATAACCCACTGAATCTGGTTATCGTCTAATTCAAATGGTTTTGCTTTAAAATCGATCATTATAAATTCCTCCTGTTTCCTTGATGTCAGGTCTTCTTAGGAAGCCTGTCTTTACTTTAATATATTCAACAAATCGGCAAAGGTAGATAAATCGTAATCTGCTCTTACTACATTTTCTGGATTGGTTGCATCACCAAGTGCTGCTGTTGCCATTCCTGCGGCAATTCCCGCCTGGATACCAGCTTCTGCATCCTCTACAATCATGCAGTCTGCGGGCTTTAATCCCAGGAACTCTGCACCTTTAAGGAATACCTCCGGGTCTGGCTTTGATTTGGTAATATTGGTTCCATCGGAAATGGCATCAAAGGCATCGGTAAGATTTACCTGATTTAAAATCATTTTGGCATTTTTACTAGAAGAACCCAGAGAAAGGCGATAGCCTCTGTTTCTTAACTCTGCCAAAGTATCTCTTACCTCCTGGGTTACATCCTCAGGTCCCATGGTTTCTAGAAGCTTACGATAAATGCTATTCTTCTTTTCAGCCATAGCCTCCTTCTCTTCCTGGGTAAGTGCTTCTCCCGTATTTTGTTCCAGAATAATCTCCAGACTGTCCATGCGGCTAACGCCACGAAGCCTGTTATTAATCTTCTCATCAAAGTAGATGCCTCGTTCATCTGCTACCTGCTTCCAGGCCTGATAGTGGAACTGGTCGGTAAATACAATTACACCATCTAAGTCAAATATTACTCCCTGCATAAGAAAACCTCCATTTTGTACTTGTTATCACAAGTATAAAACGGAGGTTCGTATAATTATTATTAAATTGTGTCTTATTTTACATGTGTTTGTTTATTTTTCAGCCTAATTTCATAACATCACCATGGGTGATTCCATTTTCATTAAATGCATCTACTCGAACATAATAGTCTCTTCCGTCCACCAACGCTCCAACGCGCTGTTCGTTGCTGTAGGTCAAGTAGCTGTGGTACAGCTTTTCTGGTGTATGACCCCAGAGAATATTATAACCGGTTGCACCGTTAGCGTTAGCATTTACAATCATATCCATTGGAATTGGTCTGGTTGCTGTAAAGCTTGCTTTCCCAGGCTTTGCTCCATTTCCCTTACCAAAGACACGAAGGCCGGAGATACAGAATTGCTGGTCATAGGGAACCTGCAGCATGGTAAGTCTTAAGTAGCGAACCTGCTTACCTTTTTCTATGACTACCAAATCGTGGCTTAAGTCTAAAGCAGACTGAGAACGGTCAGCAATCATGAAATATTCCTGTCCATCTACTGAGCCCTCCAGGGTCCAACGGGTAGGATAGTCCTTCTCCTCAATATATCTTGCCTGCTCTACGCCTCTTACTTCACCAGGAATTGGGATTTCAATCTTATCATCTGCAACATTTACCTGAATGGCATGAACGTCATAGGCTTCTCCTAAATCCAACTGTAACCATTCGCCTGCTTCATTGGTTTTAGAGCGCCACCAATTCTGTACATTTTCATTCACTGCCAGCTGTGGCTCATGTCCTTCTTCATAGGAGGAAGCAGAAATTGTCTTGTTATAGCTTAAGAGATACCAGTCCGGTTCTCTCCATGGATCCATCTTGCCTGACTCCACAGCAATGGGCCAATCTGCATAGTTCTGATTACAGAACAGGTCTCCATCCTTATCAAAGCCAGAAGGCCACACGCCAACACGGCGTTCAAACATATGATTGATACTGATACGCATGGTTGCTGTATGCCACAGATTCTTGTCCTTATCCCACATGGTAGAACCGTGTCCTGCTCCTGGAAGAAAGCTTCCTGGAGAATAGGAATAAGGATTATTTTCTGCTAAGGTAAAGGGTCCTAGGGGGTTATCAGAAATATATACTCCATCTGCATAGGTATTATACTGTGCCCCCGGGCAAGCATACTGCAGGTAATATTTCCCTTCGTATTTGTCCATCCACGCACCTTCAATATAAGGCTTATCCGCATACATTCCTTTAATCATAGGAACCAGATTGGCTGGAATATCCTCTTCCTTCTGATTCTGCATCTTAAGGAATTCCTGGAACTTCATCTCAATTTCTTCGTCTGTCTTCGGAAGCTCTGTGTTATTCTCACCTACACGCTCATATCCAATGTGGTTGGCATCTCCTCCTACCAGCACAATCCGTTCGGTCTTAGGAATCATGGTCTCCGGGTCCATTTCTACTCCCCAGATTGGTGTCATATTAGCACAGCCCCAATAGAAATATACCTTACCATCATCATCTACAAATAAATTAGGATCCCAGAAATCAAAGGTTCCCTTAATCTCCTCATAAGGTCCCTCTAAAATATTTTTCGTTCTGTAAAAATTACATGGGATGCCTCGCTTAGATGCACATACATACACATAATCTCCCATAACACGACAGTCTGGTGCGTAATCATATAATGGCAGACTCTCTGGTAGTCTATGGTTCTCCCAGGTCACCATATCATCTGATACCCACACGCCTAATGTCATAGATGCGAAGATATAATACCGTCCCTGGAAATAAATCATAGATGGGTCAGCTGCTTCTCTTGCCACCTGCACCATTCCCTGCATTCTGGGATCTTGGTTAAACTGGTAACGATAGTTAATGTTCAATGGATTACAATAATGTTTCATGTCTCTTACCCTCCTGTGTCTATAATCTAACATAGATAGCTTTTCTGCTCTATCTAATTTTCAGTTTTTTGTTATAAATTTGCGGATAGTTCCTGTATGAATTTCGTCCTGCTTTGTCTATTGCTTCTTATTGAAGCTGCAGTGCATCCTGGGCATACTCCATTAATTCCAGACGGTTTCCATCCGGGTCTACCAGCCAGAACTGATAAGCACCATCTGCACCAAGACTAATCTGAGTATCCGGCTTCACGCCATTGGCTGTTACAGCCTGCCATGCCTGATGAATATCACTCACCTCTAGGCAAATGTGCTGGAACCCATCATAGCTGCTTAAGTCCCGCTCCTCTTTCTTAACCTCTCCTGGAACGTGAAACAGCTCCAGATACTGGTGGGGTGCAATTTCAATATAATCAATCCAAGGCTTATCTCCCATCATGCGAAGTCCCATTAGCATTTCCGGACTTGCCTGTGGATTTTGTTCCATTGCCTGACACAGGTCTGCGAAGGTCAGCGTCATTACCTTCTTAAGTCCCAATCCCTGACAATAGAAATTCTCCATATTAATGGCATCCTGTACCTGAAATGCCAGCTGGGTGGTATATTTCATTGGGGAGCAGGTCTTATGCTCTAAGACTCTCTGGCTGGTGCGGTCTAGTGGTACCAGTGCTTTCCCCTCTGGTCCATATTCTGTAAACTGCACTTCATTTCCGTCAGGATCTATAACGGTAATCTCCATAGAACCATCCAGGGTTGGATGAATATCATCCTTTAATTCATAGCCTGCATTTACAATCCGATCCCGCATTTCCTGTATGGAATCTACTTCGTAATTCAGCTTGGAATAACCATAGTAATCGCGAACATCTTCCTTATGTTGATTGCTGCGGCCCAGATCATGGAACAGCTCTAAGAACTGATGATCTGCCAGCTTCATATAGGTAATCCAGGGCTTGTTGGCATTCTCCTGCATTTTCGCTAATATTGCACGTCCTTGCTCCTCATCCATATCCTGGGGCAGATTATCTCCCTGCTCCTGCTGCATTTTCTGTGCGAACTTCAGCAATTCACCCATATCGATGGTAAATGCACGCTGCATCCCAAGAACATCCTGATAGAAATGCAGCATCGCCTCCTCATTTTTCATCTGGAAGGATGCATGCCCAACATTGGTAATTGGTACCGGATGAATGGGCAGCGGTTTTGGTCTCTGGCAGGTAGATGCAATATCATAGAACTGTCCCTTCTCGCCTCCGTCATAGATTCTGGTTAATACCTCCAGGACATGATAGGCCATTTCCTTGGACACAGGATTAGCTTCCTTATTTTGAATTGCCTTTGCCATTTCTGAAGGTCCAACGCCTCTGGAATCATCATCAAAGGGTGAGAAATGCCACAAGGTAACCGGCGGATTAGGAACTCTTGGGTCCAGTGCATTTGCCAGAAACTTCACTTCACCACCAAACTGATTAGGGTCGGTAAGATAAAGAATTCCCTTGGTTCCATACACTGCAAAATAAGCCTGATCCGCCAGCACTGAATCGGCATCCATATGGAAGGTTCCTGTCACGCCATTTTCCAGCTGAACCACTGCAGATACCTGGCTTTCATTTGGCGTATCCATCATCTGTCCAAACAGTGGGTCCTGAGGCATAATATTACGGTGCTGCAAATATGGTCTTCCTATGATTCCTCCAACCTTAGCAACCGGTCCTAAGATACTTACTAAGGCGGTCATGTAATATACGCCATAATCATTTAAGATACCTGCCCCCGGTTCTCTTAAAAAGGCTACAAAGCTTAACAGTAAATCATTGTTTCGATTTGCGGATATGGCAAAGGAATGGATTTCCCCAAGAATTCCACTGTCAATTGCCTGTCTTGCACTTTGCAGTGCACCGCCTAAGAAGGTATCCGGGGCCGATCCCAGATACAAGCCCTTCTCATTGGCAAGGTTCACTAATTCCTCTGCCTCTGCCAGGTTGGCTGTGATTGTCTTTTCCGTATACACGTGCTTTCCTGCCAGCAGGGCTGCTTTTATCAACTGATAGTGTGCCCCTACCGGGGTAAGATTCACCACCAGCTCCACCTGTGGATTAGCCAGCAGCTCCTCCACGGTACAAGCCTGTATCCCATACTTGTCAGCTTTCTTTTTGGCATTCTCCAGGTGATTGGCTGCGATTGCTATTACCGTTAGATTGTCAAATCGCTGCGTCATGTTCTTTAAGTAGATTTCACTAATCTGTCCTGCCCCAATTACTCCTACGTTCATGTTCTTCCTCCTCCTTTGGTGCTAATGCTTGGTTGAGTTTGGCATCAGCGGGTATAGGTATAGTTTAACACAGGGGGCATTAGATTGGGGGAATATTTTGGGATTTATTTGGGGCGACGTGATGTGGCTGGGGCAGGGGGCTGGTTCCCTTGGGCGATATGCGGAAATAAGATATGCTAGGTATTCCGGACGGGAGGATGGGAAGTGGACCACGCAAGCGGCTTAAATTCGCCATCCATGGCTCAGTTTAAGCCTTTCGC
>CAZYYO010000044.1:0-20848 GCA_964650965.1 uncultured Lachnospiraceae bacterium
ATATGGTATTCCTCGTTATATTCCTTGTACATCTTCTGGAACTCTGGTGTCTCTGCCTGACGCAGGGTATCTAGATATTCATGGGTATCGTATACATCATCTGTAACCTGAATCATACACACTGCCACGTTAGAGCAGTGGTCAGATACACGCTCGAAGTTAGTAAGCAAATCTTCTAAGGAGATACCCAGCTCTACGGAGCATTTTCCCTTCTGAAGACGCTTGATATGATGCTTCTTAGCCTTATCATTTAAGTTATCAATCACTTCTTCTAAGGGTTCGATTTGTCTTGCCATATCTATATCAGCTGCTGTAAATGCCTGCACTGTCATATTTACAATGCGACTTAATGCACTCATATATACGTTCAGTTCTTCTCTTGCCTTATCAGAAAATTGGGTATTCTTCTTATTCATCTCTGTAGCAGTCTCGGAGATATTCAGGGCATGATCCGAGATACGTTCAAAGTTACCAATGCAGTGAAGAATCACAGAAATCTTCTGGCTGTCTACCTGACTTAGCTGCTTGCTACTTAGCTTCACCAGATAGGTTCCCAGCATATCCTCGAAGGAATCCACTGCTACTTCAAGATTCTGTACCCGCTTCACCTTCTTCTTGTCATAGTTGGTAATAAGGTCCAAGGAAGTCTGTAAGGCATCTCCGGTTACTTCCGCCATCTTCTGAGACACCGTAATGCACTGAGCAACAGCAAAGGCCGGACGCTCCAGAAAACGGTCATCTAACAATAACAGCTCCTTTGGCAGCTCTTCATCATCATCCTCATCCTTACCTCGTACGGTAAGCACCGCCAGCTTCTCAAGCACCTTGGAGAACGGCAGAAGACAGAAGGTAGCCGCCACATTAAAGGCACTATGAACAATAGCAATTCCTGCCGCATTTGCTGCTGTATCTAAAAATGCAAAATTTACAAAAGCATTAATGGTGTAAAAGACAATCATAAAGACAACGGTACCAATAATATTAAAATATAAATGAACACAGGCTGCACGCTTGGCATTCTTCTTTGCTCCAATTGAAGAAATTAAAGCTGTAACACAGGTTCCGATGTTCTGTCCCATAATAATAGGAATCGCAGCTCCAAAGCTTACTCCTCCTGTAGCGCACAATGCCTGCAAGATACCAACCGATGCGGAAGAGCTTTGAATCACTGCTGTTAACAAAGCTCCTGCTATCATACCAAGAATTGGATTAGAGAACATGGTAAGAATGTTAGTGAATTCCGGCACATTTGCCAGAGGCTTCACTGCATCACTCATAGTCTCCATTCCAAACATTAAAACAGCAAAGCCTAAGAGAATACGACCGATATCATGCTTCTTCTCATCCTTGGTAAACATCATAAAGATAATACCAATCAACGCCAATATAGGAGAAAATGAGGTAGGCTTCAGCATCTGAATGAAAAAGCTGGTGCTCTCAATTCCAGACAAACTTAAAATCCACGAGGTAATGGTGGTACCAATATTAGCACCCATGATAATACCTACCGCCTGGGATAATTTCATAATTCCAGAGTTAACAAAACCTACTACCATAACAGTGGTTGCCGACGAGGACTGAATCACTGCAGTTACTGCTGCTCCTAAGAGTACACCTTTTATTGGTGTGGAGGTAAGCTTCGCCAAGATTTGCTCTAATTTACCACCAGCTGTCTTAGCAAGTCCATCTCCCATAGTATCCATTCCATACAAAAACAGGGCAAGACCACCAATCATCGTCAATACACTAAAAAAATCCATTGCGTTTTCTCCTTAATGAGTAAAATTTTACACATTCTTTCACTAATGTTTACATACATTTATACTTTACATAATTTTTTCTCTAATTACAAGTACTATACGTCTGTATTTTCTTTTATTTTCATCTGAATTTTAGTAAATATCAACAATGATTATTATGGGATAAATGTTCAAAAAAAATGTCAGCGGTTTTGCCACTGACATTTTCTTCAGCTATTACCAGATTCCCAACACATGCTGCATAATAAGGCTGACTCCGGTAATTCCTACCCAGCAGATAAAGCCAAGTAAGATTGGCTTACCACCGGTTTTTACCAGCTTCACAATGTTGGTATTTAATCCGATGGCCGCCATAGCAAGAATAATGAAGAACTTACTCAGCTCCTTAATGGGAGTAAATACTTCTGCCGGAGCTCCAAAGGATAATGCGATGGTGGTAATTACGGAAGCTCCAATAAAGTATAAAATAAAAAATGGAAAAATTTGTTTTAGTGGAACAGATTTTCCATCACCATTTTTCTCTTTTCTAGTGCGTACAAATGCTAAAACCAGGGTGATTGGTATAATCGCCAGGGTTCTTGTCAGCTTTACGGTCACTGCTTTATCCAAGGTTGCAGAGCCTAACCCATACATACTGTCCCAGGTAGATGCCGCAGCTGTTACGGAAGAAGTATCATTGATTGCTGTTCCTGCAAATACACCAAAGGCGTTGCCACTGGTGGTATCAAATCCCAGGATGGTACCAAAGGTTGGAAATAAAATAGCTGCAATCACATTAAAGAAGAAAATAACAGAAATCGCCTGTGCTACCTCTTCATCATCTGCATCAATCACCGGAGCTGTGGCAGCAATGGCAGAGCCTCCGCAGATAGATGAGCCAACGCCAACCAGTGTTGCTGTCTTAGAAGGAATATGCATAACCTTCTGAAGAAGATAAGCGATAAGTAAGGAAGTGGAAATGGTTGCTATAATAATTGGCAGAGATTGTGCACCTGTCTCGAGGATGACATTTAGATTCAGGCCAAATCCCAGCAGCACCACTGCCCACTGGAGAATTTTCTTGGAAGTAAATTTAATCCCTGTATCCAGCTTTGTTTTATCCTTAATAAAAATAGTAATAATCATACCTGCAATAATCGCAATCACAGGTCCTCCAATAATTGGAAATTGTTTTCCTAACATCCAGGATGGTATTGCAATGATGATACATACCAGCAGTCCCAGACCGTTTTTTTTCATAAAATTCATTTTTTTGTCCCTCTCTCGTTCATTTTTACAATGATTATCTTATAATATTTTCATCATATTGTATACTTATTATTTTTTATGATATAATAAATTATTCTTATAAGGAAAGTGAGTACAATATGCTAGATAACAAAGTAGAAACCTTTCTAACCGTATGCCAGGTTGGGAATTTCACCAAAGCATCGAAATTATTACATATCTCCCAGCCAGCCGTTACTCAGCAGCTGCAGGCCTTAGAAGCCTATTATCAGGTTCCTTTATTTGAATTCGAAGGAAAGAAATTCTCTCTTACCAAATACGGGACATTAATCTATCAAACCCTTACTTCCATGAGAAACAATGAAATATACCTGATGGAACGCATAGAAGCACTCCAAAAGGGACAGCAGAATATCTACATGGGTGTCACAAAGACGGTAGGCGAATATTTCATTTCTGCGGAAATTGCTGAATATTTAAAGAAAAACCCTAAAACATCTTCCTCTATTATTGTGGCAAATACAGAATCGCTTCTAGAGGAATTAAATAACGGAAAAATTGATTTTGCTATTGTAGAAGGAAATTTTCCTAGGTTTGCTTATGACTATAATACCCTGTCTGACTTAGAATTCGTTCCCGTATGTAACAGTAGTCATTCTTTTGCTCGTCCCATTGAAACATTAGAGGATTTATTCGAGGAAACCCTTATTGTACGGGAAGAAGGTTCCGGCACACGGGAAATTCTCTCGAAGTTCCTTCAAGACCACAATCATTCCCTAAATGACTTCTCTAATCAATTGTCCATTGGAAATATGCATGTCATTGTAGACTTAATTATGGAAGACTGTGGTATTACATTTCTATACAAAAAAGCCATTGAAAAGCAGCTGGAATCCGGCGAGATATCTGAAATATACTTAAAGGATTTCTCTCTTACTCATGAGATCAATGTGATTGTACGCAAAGATAATTTGCAGAAGGAACATGTATTTCAGCTGATTCGTGATATCTTCCCTTTAAAAATGACATAAAAAATCCACCTCATTATGAGGTGGATTTAAAATAGATCTTATTTGCTTTCTGCTGCATCTTCCGGCTTCTCAACCGCTGCAATTGCTGCCTTCTGCATTGGAATACGGCAGTTCTTGTTGCTGCCAAATTCAACAATAACAGTATCTTCCTGGATGTCAATTACAACACCATAGAAACCGCTGCTTGTAAGAATGGTATCTCCTACTGCAAGGCTTGCCATCATTGCATTCTTGTTCTTAGTCTCTTTCTGCTGTGGACGAATCATAAAGAAATACATAAATGCAAACAAAATGACAATCCATATAATCAAACCAAATTGACTATTCATCTTCATTTCCTCCTGGATTTTAAAAAATTAGTAATACTTTCACGGTTTAACACCTTTGTCCATTGTACACAATAGACCGGCTTTTCGCAAGGTAAAATGTGGAATTTATAAAAGCTTAATATTTATTGCTGCTTTTGTCTGCTGTACTCCATCATGCCATCTAATTTTGCTGCCTTATAGGATGCAAATCTGCCTTCATCAATGGCATCTCTGATTTCTTCCATCATAGTATTATAGAAATACAGATTATGAAGAACACATAGTCGCATTCCCAGCATTTCCTTTGCCTTAAGCAGATGACGAATATATGCTCTGGAATAAGTTCTGCAGGCCGGACACTGACAGCCCTCTTCAATAGGTCGCATATCCTTTTCATACTGCTTATTAAACAGATTGATTTTCCCCTTATTGGTATATACATGACCGTGTCTGCCGTTACGGCTAGGATATACACAGTCGAAGAAATCTACCCCTCGCTCTACAGCTTCTAGGATATTGGCTGGCGTTCCTACGCCCATAAGATAGGTGGGTTTATCCTCCGGCAAATAGGGTACTGTTTCTTCAATGATATGATACATCTCTTCATGGGACTCTCCCACTGCCAATCCACCAATGGCATAGCCATCCAAATCCATCTCTGAAATGCGCTTGGCATGGTCGATTCGAATATCTGCAAAAATGGCTCCCTGATTGATTCCAAAAAGCATCTGATTCTTATTAATCGTAGATTCCAAAGAATTTAATCTTGCCATTTCCGTCTTGCATCGCGTCAGCCAACGGGTGGTACGATTGACAGAATCCTCTACATAGGAGCGTTCTGCTACAGAACTGGGGCACTCGTCAAATGCCATGGCGATGGTAGATGCCAGATTGGATTGAATCTGCATACTTTCTTCCGGTCCCATAAATATTCGATGTCCATCGATATGGGATTGGAAATATACCCCTTCTTCTTTAATCTTACGAAGCCCTGCTAAGGAAAATACCTGAAAGCCACCGGAATCAGTAAGAATCGGTTTGTCCCATACCATAAATTTATGCAGTCCTCCCACCTCTTTTATCAGCTGGTCTCCTGGACGTACATGAAGATGGTAGGTGTTGGATAATTCAATCTGGGTCTTAATGCCCTGTAAATCATCTGTGGAAACTGCCCCCTTAATGGCAGCAACCGTTCCCACATTCATAAATACAGGGGTCTGCACTGTTCCATGAACTGTGGTAAGCTCTCCCCGCTTTGCCTGTCCGTCTTTTTTTAATACTCGATACATATTTTTTCTCTTATCTTTCTATTGATTCATCCATAGCCGTAAGATTTCCCTTACTTGCTTTGATGATAAAATTCAGTAATCTTGTCTATTCTAGAAGCCATATTAACAAGCAATCCATCTAAAATAGTAATGGCTGCCATGGATTCTACCACAACTACTGCTCTTGGTACAATAATCGGATCATGTCTTCCATGAATCTCAATGGTGGTATTCTCATTCTGCTGGTTCACTGTACTCTGAGGCTGACTAATGGATGGGGTTGGTTTAATCGCAACCCGAAGTACCAGTTCACTGCCGTCACTGATTCCTCCCAATACTCCACCGCTATGATTTGTAATTTTGCATACCTGTCCATCCTTCATACGGAAGTTATCGTTATTATCACTCCCCCGAGAGGATGCAGCTGCAAATCCATCTCCCATTTCAAAGCCCTTCACCGCTCCAATGGACAGCATGGCCTTGGCCAGGTTGGCATCTAATTTATCAAAGACCGGCTGACCAATTCCCACTGGCATTCCCCAGACCATGCATTCTACCATGCCTCCTGCGGAGTCCTGATTGCCAATGCATTCATCCAGAAATTTTCTTGCTCTGTCTGATGCGGCCTGATCTGGCATAAAGAGTGGATTATCGTTAACATGGGCCAGATCAATACACTGTGCTTCTACCGGTCCAATTGCCTTGGAATAAGCCAAAAGCTTAATTCCCATCTGAGACAACACTTGAGACGCTACTGCCCCGGCAGCAACTCTTCCAATGGTTTCTCTTCCGGAGGAACGACCACCCCCACGATAATCTCGGATGCCATACTTCTCCTGGAAGGTATAATCTGCATGACCTGGACGATAGGTTTCGGCAATATTGGAATAATCCTTAGAGTGTTGATCCTGATTTCTCACCATAAGAGATATGGGAGTTCCTGTAGTAACACCTTGAAATACCCCGGATAAGATTTCCACCTGGTCTGTTTCTGCACGACCAGTGGTGTATTTGGACTGTCCCGGCTTCCTGCGGTCAAGAAATTTTTGAATATCCTCTTCCTGGAGCAAAACACCTGCCGGACAGCCATCGATAACAACACCGATTGCTTTTCCATGAGATTCTCCCCAGGTTGTAATGGTAAAAATTGTGCCAAAAGATGATCCTGCCATATTTCCTCCTAAAAAAGGGGCCGCATATGCAACCCCTTATTATATCTATCCCAGCTTGTGAATTTGAATACAATTCGGTTTATCTACCTTAACCGGTGCATTCTGCATAAGAGAATATTTTTTATTATAGTCCATGATAAAGGTACGTATTTCATTGGAATCATGATTTAAAACAGCATAATATTTATCTCCCGGAAGGACACATAAGGTCTTAGGATAATCGCCGCTGATACGGGTATTTCCCATCCAGGTTAAGGTTCCATCCTCTTCATTTCTGGTAAAATAGGTAACGGCATTCATTGCATCAATAGATACAAAGAGATATTTGCCATCATCTGAAAATTCAAAGCTGGAGCTACTGGCAATGGGATATTCCTTCTCCAGCACGGAAATCTCCTGCACCTTATCAAAAACAGGTCCACGTTTTCCCAGGTGATAGTTGTATACCTCTACCTCATTGTTCATTTCCATAAGAACATAGGCGGTTTTCCCATCCTTACTAAAACGCATCATTCTTGGTGCAGAGTCCAGCTCACAACGAATAATATCATTCATCCGAAGCTTACCTTCCTGGTAATCTACTTCATAAATCTTAATCTGATTTAAGCCATAATCTACAGCACATAAGTATTTTTCATCTGGAGTTAGAATGACACAGGTCACATGGGGATCTAGCTTCTTCTCCGCTACACTCTTTCCTAATCCCTGGTGAAAAACGCCATCTGCC
Organism: uncultured Lachnospiraceae bacterium; assembly: GCA_964650965.1. Taxonomy (GTDB): domain Bacteria; phylum Bacillota; class Clostridia; order Lachnospirales; family Lachnospiraceae; genus CAZYYO01. The sequence goes on from CAZYYO010000044.1 coordinate 7,494, forward strand.
ACATTTCCAACGGTGCCATCTGGATTCAGACGCATCATGGTTACTCGGCCATCATGAAATCCACCTACAAAGAGATATCGGTTCTGGCTATCTGTCTCCACATAGCATCCCCGCATTCCACCAATCCATGACTGTCCTGTTTTCACAAGATTGCCGTCTGGCTGAATTTCGAAGGATGCAACACCTTCATCTTCAATGGAATACAGGTACTTGCCATCCCTAGAAATGGTAAGATAGGATGGATTGTTAATAGGAGCAACACTTTGTTCCGTAAATACTCCAGTATTCACATCCACATCATATACATGAATTCCAACACTATTTTCATGGGTATAGGTTCCCACATATGCTACATACTTATCCTTTGCTGCCATAATTTATGCCTCCTCTTTTCTCCTGAGAATATCATACTCATCTAAGCTGCAGCCCAAATCGATATAAAGTATCTGTTTGGGATGAGGGGCACTTTCCATGTCCTGTCCCTCCTGATCTACAATACGTCTTACGGTAACTGCAAGATTTTCTCCATTGGGTTTCATCACCTCAATGACTTCTCCCACTGAGAATTTATTTCTCTGCTCTATACAGTATAAACCATCCTGGTTCATCTTTCCAACAATTCCTAAATAAGTATATTCTTTGATATAAGTGTTGTTATCATAAATTTGGGTTTCTTCCGAAGGTTTTCCAAAGAAAAATCCGGTGGTAAACTGGCGATAGGTACAATTAGAAATTTGATCCTGGTACCACTCCATATTTTGCCTGTATTTTTCCTCTGATTCTAAATAATCATCAATGGCTTTTCGATAGGTTCTTGCAACAGTGGCAACATAAAGTGCCGTTTTCATTCTTCCCTCAATCTTAAAGCTGTCAATGCCTGCATCAATTAATTCCGGAATATGTTCAATCATACATAAGTCCTTGGAGTTGAAAATGTAGGTTCCCCGCTCATTTTCATACACCGGCATATATTCCCCTGGACGGGTTTCTTCTACTACTGCATATTTCCATCTGCATGGATGGGTACAGGCACCTCGATTGGCATCTCTTCCCGTAAAATAATTGCTAAGGAGGCATCTTCCGGAATAGGAAATGCACATAGCACCATGTACAAAGGTCTCAATCTCCAGCTCCTCTGGAATATTTGCACGAATCTCCTTGATTTCCCTTAAGGAAAGTTCTCTGGCAGATACCACTCTGGCTGCCCCTTGTGCATACCAGAACTGATAGGTTCCATAATTGGTATTATTCGCCTGGGTGCTAACATGGATTTCAATCTCAGGACATACACGTTTTGCAATGGCAAATACTCCCGGGTCTGCAATAATCAATGCATCCGGTTTTACCTCTTTTAACTCTTTGAAATACTCCTCTACACCTGCCAAGTCATCATTATGTGCAAGAATATTGGCAGTTACATATACCTTCACGTTGTGAGCATGGGCAAAATCAATTCCTTGCTTCATATCCTCCAGGGAGAAATTCTTCGCTTTTGCTCTAAGTCCGAAGGCCTCTCCACCAATATATACTGCATCTGCACCAAAGATGACTGCTACCTTAAGCACCTCTAAGCTGCTTGCAGGAACCAGCAATTCCAGTTGTCTCATTTACCTAACCTCGCTGTTTTAACTCTTTCAACATTTGTAACACTTTTATTTTTTTGTAGATACTGCTAAGCCATCCCCTATGGGAAGGATAGAACAAACAAATTGCTCATCATGGGTCAGTTCATATAAGTAATCCCGCATTCTCTTATGAATGGTCCGGTTTCGTCTGGTAACGGTGTACCTGGACTGAAGAATATCCCCATTTTGAAGAACATTATCTGTAACCAGTACAGACCCGGATTTCATCAGTCGCTTAATATCCTCCCAGAAATAAATGTACTGTCCCTTGGCAGCATCCATGAAAATAAAATCAAAGGGGTCTTTTATTTGTGGCAAAACCTCTTGTGCATCCCCCTCTAGTAAGGTAATAACCTCTTCTTTTCCTGCTCGGATAAAATTGTTTCTTGCTATGGGAATTCGCTTCTCATAATTTTCAATGGTGGTAATATGGCAATCCACCGGATTATATTCTTCCATCAGCAGCGCAGAAAAACCCACTGCAGTCCCAACCTCCAAAATGGATTTGGGCTTTACCATCTGAAGCATCAGCTTCAGATAATTCTGGGTTTCTTTGCGAATAATGGGAACGTAATCTCTTAAAGCTTCCTGCTCTATTTCCATCAGCAGCGGAGAATTATCCTGTCCCAGGGAATTCACATAGGTTACAAGTCGCTCATCTACTATCATTTTATACTTCCATAATAATTGGCATAATCATAGGACGTCTCTGTGTCTCTCTCCATACAAATTCTCCCAAAGAATCCTTGATTTCGCCTTTGATCTTAGTCCAGTCTGTAATGTTCTTATCATTACAGCGATCCATGGTATTATTTAACACCGCACGGGCACTGTCCATAAGATCCTCAGAGCCTCTCACATACACAAAGCCACGGCTGACAATATCCGGACCTGCCAGAACCTGTCCACTTCCTGCTTCTAAGGTGAGAACCACGATAATGATTCCATCCTCTGCCAGATGCTGACGGTCTCTTAATACAATATTTCCTACATCACCAACACCAAGGCCATCTACCATAATCGCACCGGTAGTTACCTTGCCGCTGACCTTACAGGAATTATCATCTAACTCTAACACATCTCCTGAGGATAAGATGAAGATATCATCCTTGTTATATCCCAGACTTTCAGCAATTCTTGCCTGAGCACGAAGATGCTTGTATTCTCCATGAACAGGAATACAATACTTGGGATGCACCAGAGAGTAAATCAACTTGATTTCTTCTGCACAGGCATGTCCTGATACATGAACATCCTGGAAAATAACATCTGCACCCTTCATAAATAATTCATTAATTACCCGGCTGACAGCCTTCTCATTTCCTGGAATAGGATGAGAACTGAAGATAATGGTATCATTTGGCTTAATCTGAATCTTGCGATGAGAGCCATTGGCCATTCTAGATAAGGCAGCCATAGACTCGCCCTGGCTTCCGGTGGTAATCAGTACGGTCTGCTCATCTGGATAATTCTTCAGCTGGTCCACTTCAATTAACGTGTTATCAGGAATATCCAAATATCCCAATTCTGAAGCAATCGCAATAATATTTACCATGCTTCGCCCTTCCACAACTACCTTTCTTCCGAATTTGTGAGCAGAGTTAATAATCTGCTGTACACGGTCTACATTCGAAGCAAAGGTTGCAATAATAATTCTGGTGGTAGTGTGGTCTGCAAATAATTTATCAAAGGTCTTACCAACGGTCTTTTCTGACTGGGTAAATCCCGGACGCTCTGCATTGGTACTGTCGCACATTAATGCCAGTACCCCCTTCTTACCAATTTCTCCAAATCTCTGAAGATCAATGGCATCTCCAAATACTGGGGAATAATCCACCTTGAAATCTCCTGTATGAACAACAATTCCAGCCGGTGAATAGATAGCAAGTGCTGCTGCATCCTGGATACTGTGATTGGTCTTAATAAATTCTACACGAAAGCATCCTAAGTTAATATGCTGTCCGTATTTTACTACCTTACGCTTTACCTTAGTAAGCATACTGTGTTCCTTCAGCTTATGTTCAATAATTCCCATAGTAAGCTTGGTTGCATAAATAGGTACATTTAATTCCTTAAATACATAGGGAATGGCACCAATATGATCCTCATGTCCATGGGTAATAAAGAAGCCCTTCAGCTTATCTCTGTTATCTCTAAGATAGGTGATATCCGGGATTACAAGATCTACTCCTAACATATCGTCTGCCGGGAAGGATAATCCACAATCCACAACAATAATACTGTCCTCATATTCAAAGGCAGTAATATTCATTCCTATCTGCTCTAATCCGCCTAAAGGAATGATTTTTAATTTCGCATTTTCTGTTTTTTTCAAGTTCAATGAACCTCCTGTTTTTTGTTTTGTTTTATTTTTTATTATGAAAAATGTAATCGTCCTTACATTTCAAAATCGGTATCTTCCATTAATTCTTCAAACACCTTTACCATGGCAGTAAATTCCTCATCATCTTCCACCATTTCATAGGTCAAATCGTCTCCCTCCTGGGAAACCACTTTTAGAATGTATCCTTCGGATTCACCAGTCTCTTCCTCCGACACCAGTAAATACTTCTGTTCATTAATGGTTGTTTCTTCCAGACAGAAGAACTCCACAACTTCCCCGTCTTCCGGCAGGGTAAATTTAATCTTTTCCATATTGATTCTCTTTTCTGATTACTTGTTTTTCTGGTTATATAGATGGTCTAGATATCCCTGGAGAATAAACATGGCAGCAATCTCATCTACATACTGCTTCCTGTTTTCTCTACGAATTCCTGTCTCCATCATTAATGCATCTGCTGATACTGTAGTTAGCCGCTCATCCCACAATTCTACAGTAAGATGCAAACGATCCTGTAGCATTTCCTTGAATTCCTTGGTTTTCTCACACCGATCACCCTCAGTGTTGTTCATATTCTTAGGATACCCTAAAACAATAGAAGTTACGCCATATTCCTCTACAATTTCCTGAATTCTGGCTAATGTCTTCCTTAATTTCCCAGGCTTCTCTCTACGAATAATTTCAAGTCCCTGAGCCGTCAAAAGTAAAGGGTCACTGATTGCAACCCCCACTGTTTTTGCTCCATAATCCAATCCTAATATTCTGTTTTCACTCATAAATTATTTGTTCCAGCTTTCAGCATGGATATATTCCTTCAACAACTCTTCTACCAATTCATCCCGTTCTACCTTCATAATAAGGCTCCGTGCATTGTTATGACTGGTAATAAAGGTTGGATCTCCGGACATAATATATCCAACAATCTGATTTACCGGATTGTATCCTTTCTCACTTAAAGCTTCATATACTACCTTCAGGACTTCTTTCACTCCTACCTGGTTTTCTTTTTCCACTTTAAAATATTGTGTATTGCTCAAATCCTGCATTTTATCACGCACCTATCTGCTCTTTTGTGTTGCAATCAACGAAGCATTCTTGTATACATTTTAATATACTTGGTTCTAAAATTCAACTAATAAAAACAGGTCCGTGGTTAATTGTCCCACAATGGTACCTTTCACAATGGCATTTGACAGATTTTGGTGGGTCTTTATGGCCACCTTAACATATTCTCTGGTGTAGCCAACGAAGTAGCTTTCCCCTTCATATTCTATCTGCTCTTCCATGAGAGCCTCCACCCTATGATTCAAATAATATCTGCGGAATTCCTCTGACATTTCTTTTTCCAAAGCCAGTAATTCGCTGCTTCTTTTTGTTTTCTCTTCTTCTAACACCTGGTGCTCCATTGTTGCAGCCTTGGTTCCCTGACGCTTGGAATACTTAAATACATGCATTTCATAGAAATGAATTTCTTTCAGATATGCCTTTGTCATTTGAAATTCTTCCTGGGTTTCTCCTGGAAAGCCTACAATAACATCTGTGGTAATTGCCGGGTGTTGGAAATATTTCCGCAGCAACTCACAGCCCTTCTGATATTCCTGGGCAGTATATTTTCGATTCATACGCCTCAATGTAGCATCACAGCCGCTTTGCAGAGACAAATGAAAATGTGGACACATTTTATCTAAGGCTGCGATACGCTTCACAAAATCCTCTGTAATAATCTGAGGCTCCAGGGAGCCAAGACGAATTCTTTTGATTCCATCAATTTCATTTACCTGTTCAATTAAATCAATCAGATGATAATCTTCTCCCATACCATAGGAGCTCAAGTGAATCCCGGTAAGAACCACCTCCTGATATCCCTGCTTTGCCAATCCTGTAATTTCCCTAATGGCGTCCTGTGGGTTTCGGCTGCGTACTCTGCCTCTGGCAAAGGGAATAATGCAATAGGAGCAGAACTGATTACAACCATCCTGTACCTTAATAAAGGCTCTGGTATGCTCTGCACTGTGCTTCAGCAGCATTTCTTCGTATCCGGGATTTCCATCATTAATATCGATAATTTTGTCTTTTTCTTTATTATCTTCTGTTGATTGCTTGGATAAACGCTCTGGGTGCTCTGCTAAAAAAGCATCAATAGCGTGTACTAATTCATTTTTCTTATTATTTCCAATAATAATATCTAAGGCCAAATCTTCCTTCGCCTGCTGGGTACTGGTCTGCACGTAGCAGCCTGCGGCAACTACAATGGCCTGTTCATTTTGCTTTCTTGCCCGGTGAATCATCTGGCGGGATTTTCTGTCTGCCATATTGGTTACGGAACAGGTGTTAATTACATATACATCTGCTGCTTCTGTAAAGGGCACAATCTCATAGCCCCCTTCTTCTAACAGCTGTTGCATTGCTTCTGTTTCATATGCATTTACTTTACAGCCCAAATTATGCAATGCAGCTTTTTTCATACTTTTTCTCCTTACTTGACACAATCTTTATTGACTTTTTTCATTGGATGAATTACCATAAATCTATCTTAACTAATCGGGTTAAGAAGAAATTACCACAATAGGAGGTACCGGAATGAAAACAGTTCAGATTTCTTTAAATTCAATTGACAAGGTAAAATCTTTCGTTAATACAATTGGACAGTTTGATTTTGACTTTGATCTTATTTCTGGAAGATACGTAATTGATGCGAAATCAATTATGGGAATTTTCAGCTTGGATCTTTCAAAGCCAATCGATTTAGCTATCCATGCAGACGCAGAGATGGATGAGATTTTAGAAGCTTTAAAACCATATATCATCTAATTTGATAAATGATTCTAAAGATAAAATCTAAATGATGAAAATGCCACAGGTAAATGCCTGTGGCATTTTTCTTAGTCTATAGGAATGCTTAGTCTATATGAATGGTTTCTGTAGTTGTAATGGCAGTCTCCATTAATTCGTCAATCTTGTCTGCTAACTTTTCCTCGGAGCGCTTAATAATATTCAGATTCGGTTTGGTTACCGGATGCTTTGCAACAAATATAGTACAGCAGTCTTCAAAAGGAAGAATGGAGGTTTCATAGGTTCCAATCTTCTCAGATACAGAGATAATCTCCTGCTTGTCAAAACCAATCAGGGGACGGTACACCGGCATATTACATACTGCATTGGTAGCAGCCAATGACTGCATGGTCTGACTGGCAACCTGTCCAATACTTTCTCCGGTAATTAACCCTAAGCACTTATTATTTGCTGCAAAATGCTCTGCAATCTTCATCATATACCGTCTCATAATAATGGTTAGTTCCTCGTGGGGGCATTTCTCATAAATATACAGCTGAATATCTGTGAAATTAACCACATGAAGATTCATAGGACCAGAATATTTAGCCACCTGCTTTGCCAGATCCACTACCTTTTGTTTTGCACGTTCACTGGTATATGGTGGTGCATGAAAATACGTTGCATCAATAGCAACACCACGTTTTGCAATCATATAGCCTGCTACTGGAGAATCAATACCTCCAGACAACAGCAGCATAGCCTTTCCATTGGTTCCCACCGGCATTCCGCCAGGTCCTGGGATTTCCGTAGAATAATAATTAATCTTTTCACGAATTTCCACATGAATCACTACCTGTGGATTGTGTACATCCACACGAATTTCTGGAAATGCTTCTAAGATTCGTTCTCCCAATGCAGCATTTAATTCCATAGAGGTCATGGGATAATTCTTCCGTGCCCTTCTGGAATTCACCTTGAAGGTAATATTCTTATCTGGATAAATATTGTCCATATACTGAACAATCTGCTGTGCCAAGGCATCGAAGCCTTCATCCTCTACTAAGACAGCCGGGCAGATTCCCGTAATACCAAATACCCTTTGCAAAGCTTCTACGGTCTCATCATAATCATAGGCTCCCTCTGTCTCAACAAAGACTCTTCCCTGCTGCTTCATAACATGAAAGCTTCCATCCACATCCTTTAAGGCATGGCGGATTTGATTTACTAGGGCATCCTCAAAGAGATAACGGTTCTTTCCCTTAATTCCAATTTCTCCATATTTAATCAAAAAAGCTTTATACATCTATATTTCCTCCGTTTCATCCATTAGTGTCTGGTATATTTTTGCAGCATTGGAATCAGCTGTTCCATTTCCTGGCAGGCATAATCAATCTCTTCTTCTGTCGTGTGAATAGAAAAGCTGAAGCGAATGGTAGCATCCCATAGCTTTTGTGGCAAATGAATGCTTTTTAAGGTGCTGCTGATTGCCGGCTTGTTAGAAGAGCAGGCGCTGCCTGCTGACACATAAATGCCACGTTCCTCCAGGGAATGAAGCAATACCTCACTTCGCACTCCCTCAACACTGACGCTGACAATATGGGGTGCCCCACTATGGTCTAAGCTTCCATTTATCTGTACCCCATCCATTTGCATCATCCGCTGAATAAACCGGTCTCGAAGGGCATACAGATGCTGCCGATTTTCTTCTAAATTCTCATAGATTTCTCTTGCTGCAACCCCAAGGCCTGCAATGGCAGGAACATTTTCTGTGCCGGAGCGCATTCCATGCTCCTGACCCCCTCCTAATATTATGGGATGAATCTTGGTTTTTTCTCTTACATATAAGAATCCGCTTCCCTTAGGACCATGAATCTTATGACCACTGACAGACAATAAATCCACTCCAATTTTCTTGGGGTAAATATTCATCTTTCCAAAGGACTGGATAGCATCCACATGAAACAGACAGCGGGGATTTTTCTCCTTAATGATGCGTGCTGCTTCTGCAATAGGTTCGATTGCCCCCATTTCATTATTTACTTCCATGATTGATACCAGAATGGTTTCTTCATCCACTGCCTGGGATAACTCCTTAAGATTGATGTGTCCCATTTCATCCACCGGAAGATACGTTACGCAAAATCCCTGTTCCTCTAAATATTTCATAGGATTAGATACCGAGGCATGTTCAATGGAGCTGGTAATAATTTTCATACCGCTTCTTTTATTTGCCATAGCACTTCCAATAATGGCCAGATTATTGGATTCACTGCCTCCTGAGGTGAAGAATATTTCCTTCTCATTGACCTTTAATATTTTAGCAATGATACTTCTTGCTTCTTTTATATAATTTTCCGCTTCCATGCCCTTATTATGAAGAGACGAGGGATTTCCGTAATCCTCTCTTAACAGCTTCATCATTACCTGAGCAGCCTCCTGGCTGCATTGGGTTGTTGCAGAATTGTCTAAATACGCTTCCATTTGATTCCTTTCTATTTACGATTGCATTTCCAAAGCCAGCATAACAAGAGACATGGTGGTAATGGCTGCTGTATCGGTGCGAAGAATCCGTTTTCCAAGAGAAATAATCTCCATTTCCTGAGCCGCAAGCTCCACCTCTTCCGGTGCAAAGCCACCCTCCGGTCCAATGAACATTCCCACACTTTTTCCAGGAATCACTTTCTTCATTGCCAGTCTGGTAGCTTCCATTCCATCTTTATTCTCATAGGGCAGCAGGCGTACATCACAATTTGCCATAGCATAAGCAAGGGCCTCTTTATATGTCATAACCGGCTTTACCACTGGAATCATACTACGTTTGGACTGTCTGGCTGCACTTTCTGCAATGGCCTGATATCGTTTTCTTCGAGCTTCCTTCTTCTTGGCATCCAGCTTGACAACGCAGTACTTCATTTCCACCGGGATAATCTCATATACGCCCAGCTCCACGGCTTTTTCTATTACGGTTTCCATACGTTCCCCTTTGGGAATTCCCTGAAACAGATAAATTTTACTGGGCAGCTCGGTATTTTCTGCATCATCTGTAATCTTCGCAAGAATCTCCTGGTCGCCAAATTCCTCTAAGATGGCAAAATAATTTTTTCCATCAGAGACACTGACACGAATCTTGTCCCCCGGCTTCATGCGAAGGACATTTTTCATATGCTTTACATCCTGCCCGGTAATATGAACTTCATCCTGGTTCACTGCATCCTTTGATACGAATATCTGTTGCATACTTTATATCTTCTGGGCGGTAATATTCACCCATTCTCCCTGATAATTTGTTTCAATCACCTTTAAGCCTGCCTCAATTAAGGCACGCTTTACCTCTTCTTCCTTAAAATCAATAATACCTGAGGTAATAAAATATCCCTCTGGTTTCATTCGATCTGGAATTACCGGAGCCATGGCAATGATAATGTCTGCCAGAATATTTGCCACAACAATATCATAGCAGCCACTTCCCACTTTTTCCTGAAGAGAGGTGTCATCAATTAGATTTCCTACATAAAAATCTCCCAGCTTAGCATCTAAATGGTTCACTTCCATATTTTCATAGGTTGAGGTAATGCAGTCTGAATCAATATCCGTTCCTACTGTTTTGCCTGCTCCCAGCTTAAGGGCAATAATGGATAAAATACCACTTCCACAGCCTACATCTAATACCTTATCCCCTGACTTCATATATTTACGCAGCTGTCTGATGCACAGCTGTGTGGTCTCATGCTTACCGGTACCAAAGGAAACCCCTGGATCGATTTCTACCAAAAGCTTGTCTTTGTCCTTATCCTCTAAGGTCTCCCAGGTTGGTTTAATAAGAATATCATCAATAGTGAAGGCTGAAAAATACTGTTTCCAGTTGTTAATCCAATCCTCATCCTTGGTCTCACTAGAGGAAATATTACCCGACCCTACATTTACATAGGCTCGCTGCTCCTCAATCCCCTGCCTTACCTGTTCTATCAATGGATAATAATCCACATCCTCATCTACATAGAAGCTGACGCGACTCCTGCCATCATCCTCCGGCATGTCTGGCTGCAGCTCCTGAAATACACCGCCTTGCTTATCACCATCTAACACCGGTTGATTATCCTCTATCTCAATGCCTTCAATTCCCAGGTCATTTAACATGGATGCCATCAAATCCTCTGCTTCTGTTGTTGTTTCTATGGTAAATTTTATCCATTTCATGATAAATCCTCTTTCTTGTGGGTTTGGCCTATAAATCCGCTTATCATACTAACATAAATAACGCTGTATTTCAAATGAAATACAGCGTTACCAGCAGAGTACAGAAAATGTGCTCCTTATAATTCATCAATGGATTCTTTTAATTTTCCCATAAAACCTTTTTTCTTAGGCTTTTCTTCTTTCACCTTAACACCACCATGCTTCAAGGTGCTGCCATTAACTTCATCAAATTTGCGAAGTGCTTCCTTGGCATCACTGCTCATGTTGGTTGGTACCTGAACCACCAGGGTAACATACTGATCCCCACGGGTACTCTTATTGCGAAGAGAGGGGATTCCCTTGCCACGAAGACGAATACGGGTATCTGTCTGTGTTCCTGGTTTTACTTCGTAAATCACTTTACCGTCTAAGGTATCTATCATTACTTCGCCGCCTAAAGCTGCCTGTGCAAAGGAGATTGGTGCATTGGAATAAATATCATATTCGCTTCTTTGGAAGATTGCATGAGGTGCTACGCGAACCTCTACCAGTAAATCGCCCCTTGGACCACCATTTAATCCTGGCTCGCCCTTTTCACGAATACGAACGCACTGACCATTATCGATTCCTGCCGGAATACTTACCTGAATCTTCTTCTTGCGGGCAATGTATCCTGTTCCATGACAATCGGTACATTTTTCCTTAATAATCTGACCTGTTCCATGACAATCCGGACATGTAGTCACATTTTGCACCGTTCCAAAGAAGGACTGCTGGGTCATTACAATCTTGCCCTTGCCTCCACACTTCGGACAGGTATCCTTGGTGGTTCCAGGCTTTGCACCAGAACCATGACAGGTGGAGCACTCATCCTTCAAGACCAGCTCCACTTCCTTATCACATCCAAAGGCTGCCTCTTCAAATTTAATTCTTACACTGGTACGAATATTCTGTCCCTTCATCGGTCCATTACTTGGACCTCTGCGGCCACCGCCGCCACCGAAGAAATCTCCAAAGATATCTCCAAAGATATCTCCAAAATCCATACCGGAGAAATCAAATCCGCCCTGACCGCCGGAGCCATCAAAAGCAGCATGACCAAATTGGTCATACTGTCTTCTTTTATCAGGATCACTTAATACGGCATATGCTTCTGATGCTTCTTTAAATTTCTTTTCTGCCTCAGCATCACCCGGATTCATATCCGGGTGGTACTTCTTGGCAAGCTGTCGATATGCTTTCTTGATGGCTGCATCATCAGCACCTTTATCAACACCTAAGACTTCATAATAATCTCTTTTTTGTTCTGCCATAATTATCCCTTATTTCTCTTAAACTTCTTTGAAATCTGCATCAACAACATCATCATCTGCTGCTGTATAGGTATCCTGTGTTCCTGCACCAGCTCCCATATCTGGGCCAGCTCCAGCTGCTCCCTGAGCTCCCTGTGCTGCTGCCTGCTGCTCATACATCTTAGTAAATACCTTCTGTGCACTTTCCTGAAGCTTCTCCTGAGCTGCCTTTAATTCAGCAACTTGTGCTTCTGTCATATCTTCTGGTGTCTGATACTGCTCAACTAATTTCTTAACCTCAGCAAGATCAGCCTCTACTGCAGACTTATCTGCGGCATCAATCTTATCACCAACTTCTTCTAATGCTTTTTCTGTCTGGAATACGAAGGAGTCTGCATCATTTCTTGCATCAATTGCTTCTTTTCTCTTCTTATCCTGTGCTTCAAATTCAGCAGCTTCTTTTACAGCTTTTTCAATATCATCATCAGACATGTTAGAGCCAGCGGTGATTGTGATGTGCTGTTCCTTACCGGTTCCTAAATCCTTTGCAGATACATTTACAATACCATTCGCATCAATATCGAAGGTAACCTCAATCTGAGGAACGCCACGACGTGCTGGTGGAATACCATCTAAACGGAACTGTCCAAGAGACTTGTTATCCTTGGCAAACTGTCTTTCACCCTGTACTACGTTAATATCAACAGCGGTCTGATTATCAGCTGCTGTAGAGAAGATCTGGCTCTTCTTGGTAGGAATGGTTGTATTTCTTTCGATTAACTTGGTAGCAACTCCACCCATAGTCTCGATAGATAAGGATAATGGAGTTACATCTAACAGAAGGATTTCTCCTGCACCGGCATCTCCTGCCAATTTACCACCCTGAATGGAAGCACCAATAGCTACACATTCATCAGGATTTAAGGTCTTGCTTGGCTCATGACCTGTTAAGGATTTTACTTTGTCCTGTACTGCTGGTACACGAGTAGAACCACCAACTAATAATACTTTGGATAATTCACTTGCAGAAATGCCTGCGTCTCTTAAAGCATTCTGTACAGGTACTGCTGTTCTCTCAACAAGATCATGTGTTAATTCGTCGAATTTTGCACGTGTCAGGTTCATATCAAAGTGCTTTGGACCATC
>CAZYYO010000045.1:0-20046 GCA_964650965.1 uncultured Lachnospiraceae bacterium
ATACCTTATTCTTAAATTTTTCGTACCTACTACTTTGAAAATCAAACATCTTCTTATTGCTCCTTAATCAATATAATACAAATCATTCTACATCCATTAAATATCTTAAAAAAGAGAAAGAACTCTTCTTTTCAAAACTCGTTCTTCCTCCTTGCAAATAAATTCCCATCAGGCATATAATTATAACTTATGTCCTAATTAGACTTATTTTTACGAGAAAACACCTGATTTCACAGAATTATTCTAATATACATCCTTTAGATTTAACTTAATTCTTTCTACATAATATATCAGCTAATCTAGTTATGCTTTTTCTCTGTATAGAGATATATTGTTATTCTTGCCTGAAGAAAAGTCTCTATAAAATGCTCAGGGCACCTGTGACAGTACCCTAAGCCCCACACAAATTATCGATAATCTACTGCAATGCCCGTAAGCATTGCAGGTTCCGTATTATAATGCGGCGGCCCGCATAGTTCTTTTAGATATACTACTTATCTTACTACTTTTTTCTTGCCTACAACTGCAAGTCCAGCAAGAGCGATAATTGCAACAACTTCTGCTGCTACAACACCATTGTCTGCTGTCTTAGGAGATGTTCCTCCAGTTACAGCTTCGCTATCTGCAACGATAACGAATGGGGAGAAGCTGGTTACACCTGTTAAGGTAACGATTCCGTCACCAGCAGTTGCATTAACAACTTCCCATACACCATTTACCTGGTGCATAACTACAAGCTTTACATCAGAGGTCATTCCAGGGAAGGATAATACAACCTTACCATCTGCTGGAACTTCACCTGTCAGCTCAATAGATGCTACAACCACTGCATTAGGGATTGCAACACCAGCCTTCTCAACCGCCTTCTTAACATCAGACTTGCTTGGGGTAACTGTGGATGTTGCTGCAGTAACACCTGGAGTCTGAGAAGTAACGGTTGCACCTGCACTTGGTTTAGCGAAAGCTGTCATAGACATACTTAAGGTAAGAACCAGTGCTGCGGCTACTGCCATAAACTTTTTCATTTTCATAGTTTTATTTCTCCTTTCTGTCGACCTGATTGTTCAGATGCGACTTATAGTTTGTGTGGTCTATATCAACGCCTGTGGAAGCGTTAATACCTCCTGTAATGTGTCATACCGGCTGGTAGAACGTATCCAACACCAGCTCATACAATGCCTGTTCATCGGCATAGTATTCGTTATACACCTCTCCGTCTGTCATCTCTCCCTGTATGGTTGTGATGTTATCTCCAGAGAAGCCTAATCCTGTTATAATGGTTGCTAAGTATGCAACCTGGTCAACAGAGAAGCTGGTATACATCTTCCCTGATAATTGGTTATATAATTTAATAGGCAGTGTCATATCCTGCTTTACAGCGGGTATCAGCTGCTGTACCATTGCCTGAAGGTATATCTTCTGACGATTCAATCGCATCAGAGATGCTTCTGTAGAATTGTTACGGGCACGAACGAAGTTGTCCGCAGCTTTTCCTTTCAAGGTAACTGTCTGTCCTGCAGTATATCCATATTGCTTGCAGAAGTAGGAATCATCCGGTATTGTTACCGTAACTCCTCCAATGGCATCATTGGCCGTGGCAATAGCATTCATCTTCAATGCCGCATATCCTTGAATTGGAACACCATACAGAAGGTTACTAACTGCCTCTGTCATTAATTTACAACTGCCGTCCTTCCCATCTCCATAGGCATATTGCAGGCATATCTGTCCTGTATAATTATGAATGAAGCTTCCATCACCGGAATACATGGCAATCTCTGTCATCAGGTCTCTAGGAATAGCTATCAGCTTCAGTGCTCCATCATCTAAGTCCATCACAGCCAACATAATACAGTCCGCCTGTCCCTTACCGGAGGTCTCAGTAATCTTATAGCCGTTATTGTTATCCACTCCCATAATGAGAATGGAAGCAACATTTTCCTTCAGCTTATATTTCTTTCCCTGGTAGCTTACAATTCCTTCATCATCTGTGGATACTTCTCCATCATCACTTTCCACCTGGGGAATCTTGTCCTTCTTATTACTGAAGAGATGATTCCTTCCTATGGCGGTAATAATGAGAAATGCCCCAATAAGAATCCCCAGTACCACCAGCACAATCTTTACCACATTAAAAATCCTGCGGCTCATAATATGTCTGGCATTTACCTTAGGGTCTACCCTTCTATGCAGTTGTCTTCCATTGTGTCTACCCTGCTTTGTACTCATATATTTCCTCAATATTTCCTATATGGTTAACTTCTACCTGTCTATTGTTCGTCTACCAGCACTGCCTGCACCAGATACCGTTTGGTATCCTGCCCTGCCATACAAGTGGACAAGGTGATAATTCGATCTGCCCCGGTCACCTGGGTATTGTCATCGAAATGATTCACCATATTTCTAGAGGCATAGATGGAATCCAGATACTTCTGTACTCCTGACTCCTCTAGAATGTCGAAGCTGTCTATAATCAGACGATTGTCATACACATGAGCTGCGAAGATCTTGTAAGTCAGGATATGCTCTGGTGTGTAGATATACACCACACGGTTATTCTGGAAAAATTCCTCATCCTCATAGTTATGTAATTCCCCGAACATGGTCTTATTCTTCATGTTATGTCCGTAGATAACCGTTACTCCATCCGTGAAATCTGCTGCATTAGCATTCTGTGTATAGATGGAGCCTGGCAGCCCTTCTACCTTCTCCGGAGTATGATTTAGATAATAATCCGTATCCTCCTCACTATGAAGAATGGGATAATCAATCACCGTACCTGGAATGGTAATCCAGGCATAGATATCCGGATTCTGCTTCTGTAACGCTGCAAAGTCCACGGGAATCTCCACCTCGGATTCTTCCTCACTGGTGGTTTCCTGCTGGGTTGTATCCTGCTTCATGGAGTCATACAGCTTTTTTGCCTGATACTGCTTGTAATAATAGATGCCAATAACACTGGCACATACAACAAGAATCAGAACTAATATTGTCATAATGATAATTTTGGTTTTCTTCTTCATACTTTGTTCCTTCTGGTTCCTATACTGCTATATTTTCTGCCTTCTCTATCTCCCGACCTTCGGGATGATAGGTGGGGACAATAAGGGCTACCAACCCGCGAATATCCGTATCCTCTTCCTGGCTGGCCGCATCCAATGCTTCAATCTGTTTCTGGAATAATTCATCATCCATTTCAATAGGCTGTCCAATGAAGATTAATTCATTTTCGGTCTCTGTCATTCCTTCTTCATCCATAAGGAGCTCTTCATACAGCTTCTCTCCCGGACGAAGTCCAGTATATGTAATCTTAATATCCACATCTGGTGTATATCCACTGAGCTTAATTAGATTCCTTGCCATATCGTCAATTCGCACCGGCTCTCCCATATCTAAGACGAAGATTTCTCCGCCCTTGGCATAGTAGCTTGCCTGCAGTACCAGGGACACGGCCTCTGGTATGGTCATAAAGTAGCGAATAATATTCTTATCAGTTACGGTCACCGGTCCCCCCTCTGCAATCTGCTTCTCGAAGAGAGGAATCACACTTCCGTTACTTCCCAACACATTGCCAAAGCGAACTGCCATAAAGTCTGTATTCTCATACCTGCGGTTCAGCATCTGAACCACCATCTCACACAGGCGCTTGGAGGCTCCCATAATATTGGTGGGATTCACTGCCTTATCTGTAGAGATTAACAGGAACTTCTTCACTCC
Source organism: uncultured Lachnospiraceae bacterium (assembly GCA_964650965.1). Classification (GTDB taxonomy): domain Bacteria; phylum Bacillota; class Clostridia; order Lachnospirales; family Lachnospiraceae; genus CAZYYO01. The sequence goes on from CAZYYO010000045.1 coordinate 3,718, forward strand.
ATGCTCTGCTGCTGCCGTTGCCACCTTATAGGTTCCCATGACATTATTCTTAATTGCCTCATTGGGACTGTCCTCCATAAGTGGCACATGCTTATGTGCTGCTGCGTGGAATACTACATCCGGATGATAAATGGTAAAGATATCTTCTACCCGACTGGTATTTCGCACCGAGCCAATAAGCGTCACAAGATGAAGTTTGGGATACTTTCTCTGCAACTCCTGTTGTATCTCATATGCATTGTTTTCATAGATGTCGAAGATAATTAGCTGTTTGGGTTCCGAGGCTGCAATCTGACGACACAACTCGCTTCCAATGGAGCCGCCGCCTCCGGTAACCAGGATAACCTTGCCATGGATTGCTTCCCGAACCTCCTGGTTATTCACATGGATTTCTTCTCTTCCAAGAAGATCCTGCAGCTCCACATCCTTTAACTGACTAATATGTACTTCCTCATTAATAAACTGATAAATTCCCGGAATAATCTGTATCTTACAATGGGTCTCCTTGCAGATATCTAGTATCTGTTTACGGGTTCCTGGCGTCATGGATGGAACAGCCAGAATAATTCTTGTGATATCATATTTTTTCACCGCATCCGGAATATCTGCCCTTCCGCCAATAATCGGAACTCCTTCAATGGTACGTCCCCATTTATTATGATTATCATCAATCACACACCGACATCTGCCGTGGATATGGTTACTGGTCTGATACTCACGAATCAAGTATCGTCCTGCTTGTCCTGCTCCTATAATCAAAATACGTTCCATACTCTTATCAATGCGATAATCCTGATTTCGAACCATTCTTCGAAATAGGCGGTAGGACAGGCGAATTCCTGCACAGCTAGCGAAGCTCAGGCAATATGCCATCAGATACACTCCTCTTGGCAGCTGTATCTGTAAGACAAGTGTTTCTATCACAGCAATAGGTATAAAAAGCAAATAAGCCTTCAGAACCCGAATGACCTCATTGATTCCTGCAAAGATCCAGATACTGTGATACAGTCGGAGGCAATAATAGAGCACAAGCAGCGTAACAATCCATACGGGAAGAATGCGAAGTGCAGTCTCCATATACGCTACCGGTATTGCTCGAAATCGAAAATCATAACGGATCCACAAGGCACCATAGGTACAGATACAGATACTCATTACATCAAGAAATGCAATAAATACTGCTCGTGATATCCAATCTTGTTTCTGCTTTTCCATAACTATCCTTCCTTCATCAGATATACTTGCTATCTGATTTCTGTCTTCTCGTTTTCTCCCACTGACATACCATGTATGTCAGTTTAAAATAAATCTCATTTACTGTTTCTTAATAATTAATGTGAACTCCTCCACATTGGATTTATTTCCGTTTGTATCTGTTACATAAATCGTAAGTGGATAACTCCCCTCACGATTCACATCATAAGTTCCATCCAAATGAATGTGCCGAAACAGCTCAGAACGGCTGTCAATATCATCCGTTGCCTCACTGATAATGGAGGAGGGATTGAAGCTGCCTCCTACAGCAATGGTTCTCTCTTGCTCTTCTAGTGTAATCACCGGTGCTTGGGGATTGTTATAATCTTGATTGCCCGGGTCGCTGTCACTGTTATCATCCGTGCTGCTCATTCCATCATTACTTCCTGTATTCATACTTCCAAGATTTCCATCCCCTGTATACTGGATAATTCTCCTTGCGGTAGCCACATTGTGGGAGGAATCCTGTACACCATAGGTAACCATGGCTTGCTTCTCATCCTGTAGCTTCACCAGCTGCAGAACGAATACTTGGTCTGTCAAGTCTCCATCCTGTTTATCCTCTGCAGTAACGCCTTCTAGAAGCTTGGAGATATCCTGTCCCTCATCATAGCTGATATCCTGCTCTTCCATCAGAATCTCCGGTTTGCTGCGGTCTGATGACCATAGAACATAACCGCCAACAGCAAGCATCAGAAAGCATCCAATGATAAGCAGTGGTGTAATTGCTCTTGTTTTCATGGCTGCCACCTGCTATTCCTTCTCATTGCCGTAATATTTACCATAATACTTACCGTAATATCTGCCATAATATGCATTCTGATCCATATCTACTTTATTCAATACCACGCCTAGAATGTGACAATCGGACTTCTCCATCTGTTCTTTCGCCGCCTGAACAAATTTATGACTTACGGTATTCACTGAAATCACCAGCACCGCCGCATCACAGTTCTTTGAAATAACTGCGGCATCAATAACAGAACCTACCGGAGGTGCATCAATAATTACATAATCATAGGTCTGACGTAGGCTGGCGATGAGACTTTCGAACTTCTTGCCTCCCAACAGCTCGGATGGATTGGGTGGTACCACGCCTGCAAATATAATATGTAAGCGATTCATATCTGTCTGATATAAAACTTCTTCAATATCTGCTCTTCCTGCCAGAAAATGACTTAGTCCCTTTAACTCTCCCCGCACATGATACCTTCCTGCAATAACAGATTTACGAAGGTCTGCATCTACGAACATGACTCTTTTTCCTGCCTCTGACAATGATAAAGCTAGTGACAATGCCACACTGCTCTTTCCCTCATTAGGGATACAGCTGGTGAATACCAGTACTTTATTCTCATCTCCTGCAAATTCTATATTGGTTCGCAGAGACTTGTACGCCTCATTGGTTCTATAATCCTTCTCAATTTTCTTAAGATTTAAGTTAACTTCCTTCACGATGCACCTGCTTTCTCTATTCCTGGACTTCTTTTCTTCTCTTCTTTCTCGTCTTCTCAGTTCCACCTTCAATAGGAATCGAGCCAAGTACGGTAAGTCCAAGATATTTATCTACATCCTCTGCTGTCTTAATGGTATCATCCAGCAACATATCGATAATCAGAATGGCAGCAGCCAGAAGTAATCCCAGCAATGCTCCAATCACACCGTTTCTGGCTGTATTTGGGGAGGATGGTTGTGTTGGAAGGCTTGCATCTTCCACTGTATTTACAGCATCAATATTCATTACCGATACAATCTGTGTTCCTACTGCTTCTCTTAGTGCATTTGCTATTTCCATGGCCTGCTGTGGATCTGTGTAGGTTACAGTAATATCCAGCATACGGGTGTTATCCGGTGTAGTTACCGTTACGCATTTTGCCAGCTCTGCCGTGGTAACATCCAGTCCTACCACAGAAATGGTCTGTTCCAATACTGGACGACTGGTTACCAGCTGTGCATAATCGCTGGTCAGCTGACTTCCTGCAGATAAATCCGAGGTTGTGACGGTACTGCTATCCTGCTGCGTTAATACATAGATACTGGTTTCTGATGTATACTTCGGGGTAATGAATAACTTGGTTCCCAGTATGGCTGCCAGTCCAAAGAATATAGTGGTTAATATAATAACCAGCTTGTTATTCCACAGGGTCTGCAACAGTTCCCCCAGGTCTATGGTGATTTCTTCTTCCTCTATCCGATTTCTTGTATCCAAAGCTTTACCTCTTTCCTGTCTTCTCTTGTTACTGTATGTCTTACTGCTCTAGTGTTTTATAATAACTGCCCTTGAAGCATTTTCAGTCCATTGCTGATACATATTTCCTGGGCATAATCCTCTGATATCTTCCTGGCAACCAGGCGATAGCATTCCTGCATAGCTGGTCTTCTATGTTCTATCCCATGGGCATCACTGGCTATCACATGAATAAATCTGCTGTGAAGTACCTCTTTTGCAAATTTCTTCTGTCTGCGATCCATAGGCTTTGTTATGGTTCTGGCATTCATCTGCAGGTAAACGCCTGCATCATATAAGTGCTCGACCCGGTTAATATCTTCTGTCAGACACTGGTATCGTTCAATATGTGCCAGAATCACTTCATGGCCAAGATTTTGAATTTCTCCGATTCCATTTAACAGCTCGTTATAGCTTGTCTGGGGTGAGAACTCTACCAACATGTAGGGTGTGCCATTCATTGGCCGAAGCTTATATGCATAGTTCTCCAGCAGCTCATGGGAGTAATACACCTCGGAACCGAGATACAGCTGCAGGTCTTTACTAATTTCTCTTGCAGCCTGTTGTAATTCCTGATAGGCCATCTGGACCTGTTCTTCTGTAATGTCCAGCCAGGGACGTCTCATATGAGGGGTTAATACGATATGATGTATTCCATCCTCATAAGCGATGGTAAGCATCTGCCTGGATGTCTGTATATCCTGTGCGCCATCATCCATTCCTGGAAGGATGTGGCAGTGCAGGTCTATGAATCCTTCTACCATATAGATCTCCTTCTTGTGATACAGGACTTGTAGGATTTAAGTTACTGGAGTTACGGTATCTGGTTGCGTAGTAGTGGGCTGATTTGGATCTGTTGTACCATTTTCCTGGGTTGCTCCACCCTGATTTGTGTTGCCCTGTGGCTCACCTGTTCCCGTCTGTCCATCATTCCCTGTGGGCTGATTTGTACCACCATTAGATGTGGTACCGGAATTCCCTGTATTTCCTCCGGTAGTGGAAGTTCCTCCGGTTCTATTTCCCGAAGTACCATTCCCTCCCTGGGCATTTCCTGTATTAGCTGCCGGTGCTTCCTCCGATAGGGATGTTGCTATGACATATGCTGTCTGTTCCTGATAACTGATTTGATACCACTGCTGATCTATGGTCATTCCGGTAATATGGTATTGTTCCCCAATGGTAAGGGTTCCTATAATATCGTATGTCGTGGCGGGTCCACTTCTTACATTTACCGAAGCCTTGGCATAATAATTCTCATCCATGGAATTCATCTGCGGTTCCTGTGCCTCTGCCTGGGCATCTTCTCCTGTGATTTTCACAAGTGCAATTCGTCCGTACACTGCCCCTCTGGCACACACCGAGGTTCCCTTCTCATAGGAATCCAACTTTTTCGCTGTATTTTCGCTGGTAAGATGATACACTGCGTACTTGCCATCTGCTGCCTGCTGCATCTCTTCCGGAATTGGTATGGTTAACAGTAGATTGCTTCCGGATTGTATCGATCCCTGATTCTGGTCTAACAAGGTCAAATCATATACCTGCACCATGCCATTAGAAGCATCATCACCAATCGCTGCGGCAACATCCTTTACTTCCTGAGAATCAGAACCAAAAATAGTCACCTGCAAATCACTAACTTCACCTAGTATTCCCTCTAACGAAATACCACTGGTGTCGTCAGTAATCTTAGATGACTCTGGTATAGTTTCTTTATTTGAATTGAATTTCACTTCTAATATTGCAATTGCCACTGCCATAATGATGATTCCAACACACAGCAGAAAGCTGACAGTATTCTTTTTCATAATGTAAATTTCTCCCATCTAGCTTAGTCCATTATAACAATACTATTGTATTTATTCAATAGACAAAATGCATATTAAGATATATCGTGATTTCCATTTATTACCAATTATTTACAAATTTTTCTACTGTTTTATAGTTCTATAGTAAGGAAGAACTAGTTTAGGAGGCATCTGATGTTAGGAGAACAGATTAAAAAGCTGCGTTTAGCCAAACAGGTCAGCCAGGTTGAAATGGCCAACCGGATTGGGGTATTCAAGCAATCCATAAGCAATTGGGAGAACAATAACATCCTTCCCTCCATTGAAATGCTTGTTAAGATGGCTGAATATTTTGGTTGTACTTCAGATTATCTACTGGAATTAGATACAGATAAGGTCTTGATTGAGACGACGAATTTAGATCAGAGACAGGCGGCACATATTATTAATATTATCCGGGATTATGAAGAGTTGAATCGATTAAACAACAAGAAAAAAGACCATTGAATTTTCAATGATCTTTTTTCTTGTTTTACTATGATTCCTCTAACATCCACTGTAATGCATTTCTTTTTACAATTCCATTGTAATTCATTTCACCAAAAGCCTCATCCAGTGTTAATAATATTTTAGGATAATTATCCGTGATGCTTCTCAGTGGTTTTAGTTCTCGTTCAAGAACCTGTTGATCTAATGTGGTCTGTGCCACCTGGTAATAAGTAGGTACTCCATCTTGCATTGCTACAAAATCCACTTCCCCGTCTGTCCCTATTTGACCAACATATACTTCCTGATATCGCCTGCGCAATTCCAAATATACCAGATTCTCCAGAATATGACCGATGTCGCTGTCTTGTCCAAGAACCTTCACATTCCTCATGCCAACATCACATACATAATACTTATTCAAGGTAGATAGGAACATCTTCCCCTTAATATTATATCTGCTCACTTCATAGAACAGCAGACTATCTGTTAAGCCACGAATATAACGGTCCACCGTCTTGGAATCTATTTTCTTTTGGTGGGATGTCATTGTATTCGCAATGGTTGTGGGGGATGTGCGGTTTCCAATATTATGCATCATAAATTTTGTAACCGCCTCTAACATATTCACATCTGCTATTCTCAGGCGTTTCACCACATCATTTAATAGAATGGTATTATAGATTCCATCCATATATTCTTTTGCTTCCTGAACACCATAATCATATTTCAGCACATAAGGAAAGGAGCCTCTGGAAATGTACCTGTTTAATTTTTCATTCAAGCTTAGTTTTGTCTCTTCTTCGCTAAGTCCCATACAATATTCTCGAAATGACAGCGGCATCATAGACAGCTGGACATATCTTCCTGTAAGCAATGTTGCCAAATCACCTGACATGAAGAATGCATTTGACCCCGTAATATATACATCACAATTTTCCTTTAAGAACAAACTGTCAACAGCTTTCTCAAACTCCCTCACATGTTGAATTTCATCAAGGAAAATATAGTTTTGCTTACCCTTAACAATCCTTTTTTGAATATATCCATACAGTGCCTTGTAATCTAGTAAAGGCTCATATTCTAAATCCTCAAAGTTAATGGAAATAATCTGTTCTTCACTAACCTTTTGTTCTCTAAGGTAATCCTGATATATTTCAAAGATTGTAGATTTTCCACATCTTCGCACGCCTGTCACTACTTTAATAATCTGTTTGTCTTTCCATTGAATCAGCCAATCCAAATAGTCCTGTCTTTGCAATCGTTTCATAGAATCATCTCCTCATCCATATCCTTTAGAAACATTATATGCTGTTTTCGTTTTATTATCAACAAAAAAAGGAATGGATTCCATTTTATTTCGCTTTTCGCAAGTAAAACGGAATTCATTCCTTTTTTATTTTCTATTCTTTTCCCACATTCTCCCGGTCTCGAATCTTTCTGGCCTCTGCCAGCAGTTCACTCTTAAGATCCAGACACTTGTCCTTCATCTTCTTCGACGTACTAGGAGATGTTAGCAGCTTGGCAACTAGCTTGGAAGCTACATCATATTTCTTATAATACATGGACATATTCGCTATCATATATTCTATGGTCTGGGCACCCATACCGCAAAATGGGGGCAGCTCTGTAGATAACGCTTTGATAAACCCTTCATAAGCTTGCAAATAGAAGCCCTGGAATTCATTCTTGCAATCTGCAATCCTCTGCTGATTTGCCGGAGTATTGTCTTTTGGAAGATTTTCTAATTCTGCCCGACGCAGCCAGGCAATCTTTAAACAGGTATAGGCTTTCTCACTTAGCTTTCCTCGCTTTGCCATGGTAGATAGCAATGACAGCTTATATCGTTCAATCGCATATTCATACGTATAGGTTTCCCTCTTCTGCTCATTTTCCGGGCGGAATCTGCTGCATACTTCCTCTCGAATCAGCTTCCGTTGTGTGGTAGACACATGCTCGAAGAAACGATTCATAGCTCCATAGCCGCAATGAGGACACACACACACATCATATTTCAATGTATCAATATACTGAAAATTGGGGCGAAGATCAAAATCCGGTTCCAGACGCTTTACCTTGGCATTTTTTACTGCCAGAACCTGGAAGGTTTGGTCACAGATTGGACATTTCACCATCTTATTCATAAGATAGTCTGTCTCTTTCGGCTCATTTGCTACAACAGCATTTTCTTGTGCAGCTTCCTTTCTAGATCCCTGAATGGGTTCTTCCTTCAGAATATTCAATTCTTCCTTCGGCGTAAATCCGAATCGCTCAAGTCCTGATAATAAATTCATACGCTCTTCTTTCTAGGCGGTAGGAAGCTTGAAGGAACTCTTAAGACTAACAATCCGGTTAAATACCAGATGTTCTGGTGTGGAATCCTTGGCATCCACACAGAAGAATCCCTGTCTTACGAATTGATAGCTGTCATATGCTTTTGCCCCTGCCACAGAAGGTTCAATATAACAGTTATCTAATACCGTCAGTGAATTTGGATTCACATTAATGCTTCCATCTTCGTTATATACCCCAGCCTCTTCATCTACAATGTTCTCGTATAATCTTACTTGTGCCTGGATCGCATGTGCTACGCTTACCCAGTGAATGGTTCCCTTCACCTTACGTCCATCCGGACTGTTTCCACCTCTGGATGCCGGGTCATAGGTAGCGTGTACTACGGTTACCTTTCCATTTTCATCCTTCTCGAAATCGGTACAGGTTACAAAATATGCATTCATGAGACGTACTTCATTTCCCGGGAACATACGGAAATATTTCTTAGGTGGCTCTTCCATAAAGTCCTCTCGGTTGATATACAGCTCTCTGGAAAATGGCACCTGACGGCTGCCAAGCTCTGGATTCTCCAGATTATTTGCCACCTCTAACAGTTCTTCTTCCCCTTCCGGATAATTGTCTATGATTAATTTCACCGGATCCAGCACTGCCATAACCCGGGCATCCTTCGCCTTCAAATCCTCACGAATACAATATTCTAACATTGCATAGTCTACAGAGCTGTTGCTCTTAGAGATTCCACACAGCTCTACGAATTTTGCAATGGACTCTGGTGTAAAGCCTCTTCTTCGAAGGGCTGCGATACTAACCAGTCTTGGATCATCCCATCCATCTACAATGCCTTCTTCTACTAACTTCTTTATATAACGCTTACCTGTTACCACGTTGGTAAGATACAATTTAGCAAATTCAATCTGTCTTGGTGGCTGGGAAAATCCTACTTCTCTTACCACCCAGTCATATAATGGTCTATGATCCTCGAATTCCAAGGTACAGATAGAATAGGTAATTCCTTCTATCGCATCCTCAATGGGATGTGCGAAATCATACATGGGATAAATGCACCACTGATCTCCTGTATTATGATGGGTCATATGTGCCACACGATACAGAATCGGATCTCTCATATTAATGTTAGGACTTGTCATATCTATACGAGCCCGAAGTACCATGGTTCCGTCTTCATATTTTCCAGCCTTCATATCTGCAAATATCTGCAAGTTCTCCTCAATACTTCTTCCGGAATTAGGATCTTCCTTTCCAGGCTCCGTAAGAGTTCCGCGATATTCTCTCATCTGCTGAGCATTCAAGTCTGAGCAATATGCCTTTCCCTTCTTGATTAAAGTAACCGCTGCATCATACATCTGGTCAAAATAATTGGATGCGAAATACAAATGCTCCTTCCAATCTGCCCCTAACCACTGAATGTCAGCCTTAATGGACTCAACGAACTCTTCCTTCTCCTTGGTTGGATTAGTATCATCAAATCGCATATGGAATTCGCCGTGATATTCCTGTGCTAATCCGTAATTCAACAGAATGGACTTGGCATGTCCTATATGCAGATATCCGTTGGGCTCCGGTGGGAATCTTGTGCACACCTTGTCATACTTACCTTCCGCTAGATCCTTATCGATCTCCTGTTCTATAAAATTCTTGGAAATTGTTTCGTTTTCCATGATAATTCCTCCTCGATTTATCTGTATTGCCGCCTGATATTTTATGGCAGCATGAAGTGCCTAAGTATTATAACATAAAATGTGCAGGGTCTTCCATAGTTCCACACTATTTTTCTTGTTTTATTTTTATATTTTTTTCGAATTTGAAAAATAAAAAGTAGCCGTCCTGCTCCGCAAAAAGTTAGGATACGGCTACTTTTTAGTAACTAGTTAATAATTTTCGCCGGGGCGGGTGAGTCGCATTCACCCTCCGACTGTCTTACTAACTTCATTATAACAAATCTTTTTATATTGTCAATTCGGCACATAAGTGTGCCAAATTAATCACACTCATATTTTTTCATAACTCGAGTTTCAATATCCTCAACAGATGGCATTGTATCTTGTAATTCCTGCGGCAAATCATCAAACAATTTATACTCCGTAACACCTATCGGTTTTTGCATATCTTTTAAGGCATACTCCGCTACTAATTTATTTTCATTCCGGCAAAGAATTAAACCAATTGAAGGATTATCCAAATCTGCTTTGAGCATATCATCCAATGCAGAAAGATAAAAATTCATTTTTCCAGCCATCTCGGGTGTAAATTTTCCCGTCTTTAAATCTATTGCAACAAAACAATGCAGTCTATAGTTATAAAACAATAAATCAACATAGAATTCGTCTCCGTTTACAACCAGTAGGTATTGTTCGTCTATAAATGCAAAGCCGGTTCCAAGCTCAAGAAGAAACTTTCTTACATTATTCACGAGCTCTGTCTCAATATCTCTTTCAATCATTCCTTCACTAAATTTTACGAAATCAAAAATATATGGATCTTTCATTGTCTGGATTGCAAGTTCACTTTGTTCATCTGGCAAACGTCCGTTAAAATTCTGAATTTTAGAATTTTCATTTTGGCGAAAATACAAATTACTTTCTAATTGGATTTCCAGCACATCATGAGACCATCCATTCTGTATTGTTTTCTCAACATACCATACATATTGCTCTTTGGTTTTTGTCTTTCCCATCAATGCCTTATGATGATACCAAGTCACTCCTGCCAAGTTGTATTCATCTATTTCATCTTCTTCATTAAAAATTGATGCAAACTTCTTCATATCCCGAAGATTTCTTTCAGAATACCCCTTTGAATCTGGAAATTCACTTTTTATATCTCTCGACAAATTCACTAAAAAGCCCTTTCCCCATGAACTATTCCTATTTATGTAATTTCCAATTTTCCAGTTTCTATGCATTAAAGACAAATTAGCACTGAGTATCACTTGATATTGTGATGTTTTTATGCAATTGATAATTTCACTTAGCACTTTTAAGTAAGCATCGTTATTAATCAACATAGTTCCTTCTCTTTCTAAAATGGTACATTCGTGTGCCATTTTTCACCCAATACTCTGTACACATCGCAAATTAATTACTGCACATGATTATGTGTAAACAAATGGTCCTGGCAGTATTCATAATTCCCATTACATTTCGAGCAAAAACGAAACTCCAATTCCGGATTGGTTAATTCTGTCCGTCCACAGATTGCACATTTATGTCTGGCAATAGGATTACCGCCTCGGTCATGAGTTGGTGGTGGAGCCGCTGCCCGGCGATAGGTCTGCTTTCTATGAATCTCCTTGGGATTAATCTGTCTATAATTTCTGGTAGACAAGAAGAATACAATGAAATTAAGTAGAGAACAGATAATTGCCACTCTCTGACTCCATCCTGAACCCACGAAATCCACTAATACCAGCACTCCATATACAATCGCCATCCATTTCATCTTAATAGGTATAAGGAAATACAGGCGAACCTCCATATCCGGATAGCATGCGGCGAAGGCTAAGAAAATAGACATATTAATATAATATGTACTAAAGGCACTTCCCACAGATGCCAGCTGGCCCATAACAAGGAAGTTTATGCCATACAGCACAAATGCTCCAAGAATCGTGGCCAGGATTCCGCCGAATATGTATACGTTAAACCGGAAGGTTCCCCAGGTATTCTCCAGCACACTTCCCAGCTGGTAATAGAACAGCATCATAATCAGTGCAAAGATGATATTCTGGTTTGGGGGAATCATGACCCAGGTAATAATCCGCCAAAACTGCAGTCCATGAATAATATAATAGGGTTCTAAGGTCATAAGCGAGATAAAATTTGTGTTAGTAATGGTACTTCCAAAATAAAACAAATATCCAATGGCATATCCACCAATCAGATAATTAATCAAATGGGGTATGGCATATTTTCCAAACTTTTTTTCCAATTTATTTAGCATTTTTCTGTCTCCTGTTTATATGATATCTCTATACTACGGTTTTACCTATATTTTCGTCAAGGACATTTTGACTATATTTTGTGAAATCTTTCTTACAATTCTAAACAGAATGGAAAAATTTCATTCTGGAATTGTTTTTTTGAATTCACTGTCGTATAATGTCAGTGTTTGCTATTTATGGCATACATTTAATAGGAAGAAACAATTGCAATTTAAGTAAAGGATAATAATAAAATGAATGACAAGCAATTATACAAAGTCGGCATTGACATTGGTAGTACCACTGTAAAGGTTGCCGTACTAGACGAGAAGAATACGCTGGTTTTTTCCGACTACGAAAGACATTTCGCTAATATTCGGGAAACCCTGCGGGACTTATTACATAAAGCATATGAAGTAACTGGAGATATCCATGTTGCTCCAATGATTACCGGTTCTGGTGGCCTGACCCTTGCAAAGCATCTGGGAATCCCATTTGTTCAGGAAGTAATTGCTGTTTCTACAGCCCTTACCAATTACGCACCCCAGACCGATGTTGCCATTGAGCTTGGCGGTGAAGATGCCAAGATTATTTATTTTGAAGCAGGAAATGTAGAGCAGAGAATGAATGGAATCTGTGCCGGCGGTACCGGTTCCTTTATCGACCAGATGGCTTCTCTGATTCAGACAGATGCCAGCGGTCTCAACGAATATGCAAGAGACTACAAGGCCATTTACCCTATCGCTGCCCGTTGTGGTGTATTTGCCAAAACAGATATTCAGCCCCTGATTAACGAAGGTGCAACCAGAGAAGATTTGTCTGCCTCCATTTTCCAGGCAGTGGTTAATCAAACCATTAGTGGTCTGGCCTGCGGTAAACCAATCCGCGGACACGTAGCCTTCTTAGGTGGTCCACTTCATTTCTTAGATCAGCTGAAAGAAGCTTTTATCCGCACCTTGAATCTAGATGATGAGCATGCCATTACTCCGGAGAATTCCCATCTCTTCGCTGCCATTGGTTCTGCTTTAAATTACAAAGAAGAAACCACTATGGATTTAGATTCCATCTTAGAGAAACTGAATTCCAAGATTCATATGGAATTCGAGGTTGCCCGCATGGAGCCCCTTTTCGCTTCCCGGGAAGAATATGACCAGTTCCAGAATCGTCACAGCGGCAATCACATTCAGACTGCTGACCTGGCTTCTTATGAAGGCAACTGCTATCTGGGTATTGATGCAGGCAGCACCACCACCAAGATTGCTTTGGTCGCAGAGGATGGTTCTCTTCTATATTCTTTCTACAGCAGCAACAACGGCAGTCCTTTGGCCACCGCTATTCGCTCCATGAAGGAGATTCATGACCAGCTGCCAGCTACAGCTCACATTGTTCACTCCTGCTCTACCGGCTATGGAGAAGCTTTGTTAAAATCCGCCCTGATGCTAGATGAGGGAGAGGTTGAGACAGTAGCTCATTACTACGCCGCCGCCTTCTTCAACCCTGAGGTTGACTGTATCTTAGACATTGGCGGTCAGGATATGAAATGTATTAAAATCAAAAATCACACAGTTGATTCCGTACAGCTTAACGAGGCTTGTTCCTCTGGCTGTGGTTCCTTTATCGAAACATTTGCCAAATCCCTGAACTTCTCTGTACAGGATTTCGCCAAAGAAGCTCTCTTCGCTAAGAACCCCATTGACCTGGGAACCCGTTGTACTGTATTTATGAATTCCAAGGTAAAACAGGCACAGAAGGAAGGTGCCAGCGTTGCTGATATTTCTTCCGGGCTTGCTTACTCCGTAATCAAGAATGCTCTCTTTAAAGTAATTAAATTATCAGATGCTAAGGATCTTGGCACTAATATTGTAGTTCAAGGTGGAACCTTCTATAATGATGCCGTTCTTCGCAGCTTCGAGAAAATTTCTGGCTGTAAAGCAGTTCGTCCTGATATTGCAGGTATCATGGGAGCATTTGGTGCTGCATTAATTGCCAAGGAACGTTATGCTGAGAATCCATCTACTTCTATGCTTTCTATTGATGAGATTATTAATCTGTCTTATGATACCAAGCTGACCCGCTGTCAGGGATGTACCAACCACTGTCTTCTTACCATAAACCGTTTCAGTGGCAACCGCTCCTTTATTACCGGTAACCGCTGTGAGCGAGGTCTGGGCAAGGAGAAGAACAAGGAGAACATTCCGAATCTTTATGAATACAAGAACAAGCGGGTGTTCGATTACTCACCTCTTTCCAGAGATAAGGCAACTCGAGGCGTGGTAGGTATTCCCCGGGTATTAAATCTGTACGAGAACTATCCTTATTGGGCTACCTTCTTCGCTAAGCTGGGCTTCTCTGTAGTGCTGTCCCCTCAGTCTACCAGGTCCATTTATGAATTAGGGATTGAATCCATCCCCAGCGAATCAGAGTGCTATCCTGCTAAGCTGGCTCATGGTCATGTAAAATGGCTGATTGATCAGGGAAATGTTGATTTTATTTTCTATCCATGTATTCCTTATGAAAGAAATGAATTTCCTGATTCCAACAACCACTACAACTGCCCTATCGTTACCTCTTATGCAGAAAATATTAAGAATAATGTAGATGAAATCACCTCCGGTCAGGTTCGCTTCCTGAATCCATTTATGGCATTCTCCTCAGAGGAAATTCTAACGGAGCAGCTGGTGAAGGTATTTACCGCAGAGTTTGGTGAAAAGGCAGTGGAACCTGCTAATTCTTCCTCTAACAACATGCCGCCTCTTACCCAGCAGGAAATTCGCCAGGCTGCTCATGAGGCCTGGTTAGAGCAGGAGCATTTCCGCAAGGATATGCAGCAAAAAGGAGAAGAGGTTATTGCTTACCTGAAGGAAACCGGCCGCCACGGTATCATCTTAGCTGGTCGTCCTTACCATGTAGACCCGGAAATCAATCATGGCATTCCTGAGCTGATTAATTCCTATGGAATCGCCGTTCTTACAGAGGATTCTGTCTCTCACCTAGGTGAGCTGGAACGGCCGCTGATTGTTATGGATCAATGGATGTTCCACTCCAGAATGTATGCCGCCGCTAACTTTGCTAAGAAGACAGAAAATATTGACGTTATTCAGCTGAACTCCTTCGGTTGTGGTTTGGATGCTGTTACCACAGATTGTGTGTCTGACATTCTCACCCACTCCGGAAAGGTATATACCTGTCTGAAAATTGATGAGGTAAATAACCTGGGGGCTGCAAGAATTCGTGTACGTTCTCTTCTGGCAGCCCTCCGGGTTCGTGAAAAGAAGCAGAACAAACGCACTGTGGTTCCAGCTAACTACGAACGTGTGGTATTTACCAAAGATATGAAGAAGGAGTACACCATTTTATGTCCACAGATGTCTCCCATTCATTTTGAATTATTAGAGCCTGCTTTCAACGCTTCCGGATATCATCTGGCTATTCCGGATGTGCCTGCTAAAACCTGTGTAGATGTAGGTCTGAAATATGTAAATAATGACGCCTGCTATCCTTCTCTGATTGTAGTTGGACAGCTGATGGCAGCTGTTACCTCTGGAACATATGATATGAGCCGCACCGCCATTCTTATTTCCCAGACAGGTGGAGGATGCCGTGCCAGCAACTACATAGGATTCATTCGTCGTGCCCTGTCCAAAGCAGGCTATCCGGATGTTCCGGTTATCTCCATTAACTTAAGTGGTCTGGAGAAGAATCCTGGTTTTACCTTTACCCCCAAGCTGATTCAGCACGGACTGTATGCATTGATTTTCGGTGATATTTTCATGCGTTGCGTCTATCGTGTACGTCCTTATGAAGCTGTCCCCGGTTCCACGGATAAACTTCATGCCAAGTGGCGGCAGAAAGTCATTGAATTCGTTACCCAGGATAAGATGCTGTCTCATAAGAAATATAAGCAAATGTGCCGTGATATCATCCATGATTTCGACACCCTTCCCGTCACAGATGTGAAGAAGCCAAGGGTTGGTATTGTGGGAGAAATTCTGGTTAAATTCCTTCCTGCAGCCAACAATTATCTGGCTGAATTATTAGAATCCGAAGGTGCAGAAGCCGTTGTCCCTGACCTGACAGACTTCCTGCTCTACTGCTTCTACAATGCCAATTTCAAGGAAGAGCATCTGGGTGCCAGTGCCAAATCCAAGTTTGCCTGCAATGCAGGAATCAAGTTCTTTGAATGGTTACGCTCTGCTGCACGAGATGCTTTCGATAAGAGTGAACGTTTTGAAGCTCCAGCGCACATTGAAGACTTGGCAAAAAGCGCTACGGAAATTGTATCCACCGGTAATCAGACAGGCGAAGGCTGGTTCCTTACTGGTGAAATGATTGAATTGATTCAT